>CALBSZ010000784.1 GCA_937967665.1 uncultured Planctomycetaceae bacterium | reverse complement strand
AATGGATCCCGTCGAGGCCAATGGACGGCCTCTCACCGCGCAGGGCAGGCAATTGCTGGAGCAAGCTGTCGATTCACTAGGCGGCGACATCACCATAGCCGAATCGTCTGATCTCACCCTCCTGCCGCAACACGTCGAATCGTGGCTGGCACGCGATTAGTTTTTCTTGCTGGCAGCCCACAACCGTAGACACCGCGGTTGCCGCAAAGGAAAATCCGCCCGTTGACGAGGGTACTCGATGTGACGAAATAGTGGGAGCGGATTCTTGCGAGGATTGGGGATACTTGAAGACGGTATAGATTCGACCAGCAGGAAGACTACCGGACTCTCTTGCAAACGGGCTCACCGCCTTTATCATCGTAGTTGAGGGTTTACCGGCACTTTGGCAGATTTTTACCCAACAGCATTTTCCCTGCATGGTACACACAATGCCACTTTTACCATTGCCAACACTGAGGCTGCTCTTATGCGGGGCGCTGGTCGCCGGAATGCCGTGTTTGGCGCGCGGTGATCTTGAACCGGACCTGCAGACGTTTGAGCAACAGGTCAAACCGATCCTGCAGAAGTATTGCGTGCGGTGCCACGGCGCTACGAAATCCCAAGCAAAGATGCGGTTCGACAATATCGATCCGGACATTGTTGCCGGCGAACATTCCGGCAAGTGGGAGGATGCTCGCGAAGCTTTCAATACCGGTGAAATGCCTCCCGCCGAGGAACCACAGCCTTCCGCCGCCGAGCGCGATGTGGTCACTCGCTGGCTGGATGCGGAATTCAAGAAAGCCAAGCAATATGGAATTCCGAGCAACCGAGGCGGTGTTCGCCGCTTAACCCGCTACGAGCTGCGCTACGCGCTCGAAGATCTCTTGGGTGTCCCGGTCCAGGAAGACGTGGCCGCACTTCCCGAAGAGGGAGCGAGTCCCGAAACCGGATTAAAGAACAGTTCCCGGCTACTGATGATCAACAGTCCGCACCTGGAATCCTATTTGAATGTAATCATCTCGGTCATCGACAGGATGAAGGACACCGCCGCACTGGAACCGTACAGCGAGAGCGCCGATATCGCCAGTCTGGATACCAACCCGCCCGCGGCCTTCACCTCGGATGGTAAACGCATCAGGCCGCCCGTGGGAAAAGTCACACGTGACGGGAAGAGTGTGATTCTTAATCCTGGTGGATACATGGACCTGAAGATCCCGTCGATTTCCGCATCCATGTTTCGAACTTCGCTGACGGCGAAAGCGGACGGACCCTGCGCGATTCAAGTCGCGATCGGGTTCCAGTATTCGGACGTCGATCCCCGCCAGAAGGTTCAAGGTCTCGGTGTCATCGACGTTGCACAGAGCGAAGAGTTCTCTCGTTACAAGCTCGCTTCATCTCCGGAGAGTCTCCCCTCGGAAATGTCGCGTGCTTTGGATCGCCCGTTCTTTGTCCGCATTACCAACCGCGGCAGGAACAAGGTTCATTTGGATGCCTTCGACTACGAGGGCAACGTCAACTCGCAAATGACCGCAAAACTCATTCCGGCAGATATCGCCGAGTCGGACGTCGAACCGCACATTCGCCAGAAGCTGCGTTCCTTCCTGGAGAGGGCGTTTCGAAGATCGCCCACCGAAGCTGAATGCGAAAGGTATTTCCTCAGCTACCAGGGTCATGCGACGAACGAGACCTCCGTCGCCGCGCTGTTGAGCACCTATAAGGAAATCCTCTGCTCGCCCAGCTTCTTCTACATTGGAATTCCGGGCGAACTCACCGACGAAGCGGCGGCGAACTACAAGCTGGCGGAGAGGCTGGCCTTTTTTCTGTGGTGTTCCGTTCCCGACGATCGCTTGCTGCAAGCCGCGTCCGCCGCGGAATTGTCGACACCCTCGGTGCTTGCGGAGCACGTGGAACGCATGCTGCACGACGAGAAATCGCGGCGCTGGGTCGAGCAGTTTGCCGATCAATGGCTGCAGACGTCAAAGCTGTTTAACGTCGCGGTGGACGGGAATTACTATCCCGATTTCAAGGATAGCTTGAAGGAACTGATGCGCCGCGAGACGATGGAAGCAGTAAATGATGTCTTCCGAAATGGTTCCTCGGCATTGCAACTCTTGAAAGCCGACCACGTTTTCGTGAATCAGGCGTTGGCCGAGTTCTACCAGGTCAAGGGTGTGAGCGGAGATGAGTTCAGGAAGGTACCGGTCGCTGAGCAGGACCATCGCGGCGGACTCTTGACACAGGGTACGTTCCTGGTCGGAAATTCGGACGGCATGAATTCCCACGCCATACTTCGCGGGGTCTGGTTAGCGGACGTGATTCTCAACGACCCTCCTCCGGACCCACCAAAGAACGTCCCGCCGCTGGACGAAAGCACCCCCGGTTTCAATAAAATGACACTCAACGAAAAACTGTTCGCCCATCGCGACAACGCGGCTTGCAGGAATTGTCATCAAAAAATCGATCCGTGGGGCATCCCTTTTGAAAACTTCGATGCCAGTGGGGCCTGGCGGGATCAGGCGCTGGTCGTTTCCGCCGTCACAGGGAAACGGAAGAAGCGGAAACGGCCCGCGTTTGAAAAGAGCTATGTGGCGATCGATCGGACGTCGACGTTGCCCGACGGAACCACTATCGACGGAATCCAGGAACTCAAGGAATACCTGGTCGACCAGCGCCGCCGCGATTTTGCCAAAGGCCTGACGGCAAGGATTCTGGCTTATGCATTTTCGCGTGATATCGATTATCATGACGAAGAGCTGTTGAATCAATTGTGCGATCGATTCGAACAGAACAATTACTCCGTACCCGGACTCATTCGCGAGATCGTCCAAAGCGAACGGTTTCAGAGAGGATATTGAAACATGGCAGTCAAGTCTTGGCAGTTAACGCGCAGAACATTCCTCCGCGGTTCGGGTGTTTCGCTGGCGCTGCCGTTCATGAATGCGATGACCGCGGGTGGCGAGCAGCAGGCAATCCAGGCTTTGCCGAAACGAGCGGCCTTCGTCTTTTTCCCGAATGGGGTGAGCCTGCCGCCGGAAAACAACCCACAGCACGAGGACTGGTTCTGGTTTCCCAAAGGGGAAGGAAGGAACTACGAGTTTCGGAACAGCCAGGCGGCGTTGAACCCATACCGCCAGGACATTTCGGTCATTTCCGGACTTTCGCATCCGAAGAACCGCAACAGCGGAGACGCGCACGTCAATCCCACCGGGTTCCTGACGTCGAAAGAAATCGTCAAAGGAAAAACGACGTTGAACTCGATTTCGATCGACCAGGTCATCAGCACTCATTACAACGGTCAAACGCAATTGGCTTGCATGCCGCTTTCGACCGTCGGCGGCGTCGGTAATATCAACAGGACCTACACGCTGTCCTTCGACAAGGACGGCAAGGGAATCCCTGCCTGGTCGAATCTCAAGGAAATCTACGAAAGGATGTATGTCGCCAGCAGTCCCGCGGCCCGCGCGCGCTTGCGGGAAAAAGCGCACCTGCTCGACGAGATCTATCGCGATGCCCGGGACCTGAAGCGCAACCTGGGCCAGGAGGACCAAGCCACGCTCGACGAATACCTCGCAGCGATCTCCGAGCTGGAGAAGAAGATTGCCAACGACAAGCTCTGGGCAGAAAAAGGAGCGCAGTCGGCACCCGCCGAGATGAACCTGGATATCGAGTTCACCGATGTGGAAAATTATGTTCGGACCATGTACGACCTGATGTACCTCGCCTTCAAGGCGGATATTACGCGAGTGGCAACGTATCAGCTGGCGTCGGAAGGAGGCACTGCGCCGACCAACAATCTTTCCAAGCACATCGGCATTCCCAAAGACCTGCATCAGCTGAGCCATTCCGCGGCGAAAGATAAGGAAGGTTTCAAACAGTGGGGCCTGTGGGATAAATTCGTCGCCCGGCAGTTGGCCGATTTCATCAAACGACGCAAGGAGACAAACGAAGGCGACGGCACGCTTCTCGATCGCGGTCTCGTCTTCCAAGGAGCGGCGAGTTCCAGGGTCCATGACAATACGAACTATCCACTCATCCTGGCCGGCGGCCAGAAGATGGGACACCAGGCCGGACAGTTCGTGGCCTACGACGAACAGAAGCATTGCTTGTCCAACCTCTTCGTCCGCATCGCCAACTCGATGGACGTTCCGATCGACTCCTTCGGAGACAGCACGGGGATCGCGATGGGCGAGCTCTTTGCGTGACACCCGGGATATCCACCGGGGCTTGCAACCACCAGCGGCGGTCATGCAGCCATGCCGCGTATATCGTCTGATCCATTTCAACCTGGATGGAATTACAGTGACACGAATTGCCTTGCTGGTTGTCTTGTTGTGCCTGCCTTGCGTGGCCCATGGGGTCGACGACGCGCGGCACATCGAAGCAAATCTGCTGATCGTCGGCGGGACCGAGTCCGGCTGGGCGGCGGCGATTCAGGCAGCACGGCTGGGCGTCAAGAAAATCGTCATCGTGCATGACGGCGAGTGGCTCGGCGGCCAGTATACCGAGCAGGCTTTGGCGTGCGTCGACGAGAACAAAGGAATGGACAAGGTCGGCTGGGGCGTTGACTGGCATCCCATGCGGCGATCGTTTCATCGCTCGGGACTGTTCAAGGAGTTGATGGATCGAATCGAGGCGTTCAATACAAAGAAGTACGGTTCGCCCATGCCCGGTAAACCGTGGCACGGGCCGTCGACGTTTCGGCCGGCCGAGGCCGAAGCCGCTTTTCGCCAAATGCTGCAGCCCTATCGGGACTCCGGGCAGGTGACGCTGCTGACGAATCGCTACCCGGTTCTGGCCGACGTCGACAACTCGGGAAGCCGACCACGACTCGCTGGCCTGTGGTTTGCTCCCGTCGGATCGCAGCAGGCCGATCTGCAGGTCCAGGCAAAGATCACGATCGACGCCTCGGACTGGGGCGAGGCGATTCAGGTATCAGGAGCCGCGTTTGAGTACGGCCCTGATCCGCCGTCGCGGTACGGTGAACCGAGCGCTCCCCTGGACGCGCCGACGAACGAGATGAATCCCATTACGTGGGCAATGATCGTTGCGGAGTCGGACAACGAAACGCCGATCCCCCGTCCGCAGCGATTTGATGACCGAAACTATCCACGAGCCACGCACTTGTCGCTGGCTGAGTTCCGTGGACTCGACTGGGACGTGAAGAACCCCGGGCTCGGCGCGATCACTCACTGGCCGGCGGCCGGAAAGGCGTCACACCGGCAACTCAGCGTATTTACCGTGCGACGGATTGTGGACGGCTATCAAAGCAAGGACCGTCGCACCTCGATTCTGCTGAACTACATGAACGGGCAGGATTATCCACTCGAGCGTTTGCCGCAGCCGGTTGTCGATGCGCTCGAGAAGACAGAATCCGGAGCGTCGCAGAAGAACATCGTGGTGATGACGCGCGAGCAGCGAGAGATCGTATTCCACGATGCAAAGCAGCATGCGCTTGGTGTGCTGTATCACCTGCAGCATTTTGTGCATGATCGGGCTCCGGACAAAACAAACTCGTTTCGCAGGTTTCATCTCAGCGAGGAATTCGGCACGCCGGACAATCTGCCCCCTAAGCCGTACATCCGCGAATCACTGCGGCTGAAGGCCATGTACATGATGCGCGAGCAGGACGGACGGAATCGCGATGCGAAGACCAAGAACGGGGCTAAGCCTCGCTTCGCCGCCGTGATGTACCCGGACGGGCTGTTCTGCTGGCAGTTTCATTACGACTTCCATCGTACCGGCCGCACGTACTTGACGAGCGAAGGGCCGTCCGGCCCGTGGATTGACTACCACAAGCCAAATCGCCATACCAGCTTTATTAGCGATCGCTGCGTGTTTCCGCTGCGAAGTCTGGTTCCCGCAGAAATGGACGGCCTGCTCGGTGCACAGGGCAACGTCGGCTTCAGCAGCATCGTCAGCGCGGCGATTCGCTTGCACGATCAACGCGTTCACATTGGCCAGGCGGCCGGCGCGGTCGCGGCTGTTGCTTTGAGGACGGCAACTCAACCGCGCGAGTTTCCCTACGATCGCGAGCGGCTTGAGGCCGTCCGCCACGCGCTGTGTGGCGAAGTCGTTGACGCAGTGCCGCTGCTGATCTGGCCGTTCCGGGATTTGCCGCCGGAACATCCCGCGTTTGTGGCAATCAATCGGCTGGCCGCGCTTGGATTACTGCCAATGACGGCTCGCGATGTCGACTTCCGCCCGGATAACAGGGCGCAAAGCGACTGGATGGCTGAACTGGCGACCCGCTGTGGCATCGACACGCCGGCGGTAAGCGCCATGTTGTCGCGCGGCGAGTTCTGTCGGCTTTGCTGGATGAAGGTCGCTGAACGGGGCTTGGAAGCGTTTGCATTTCGCCGCAAGTCACCCGGTGACGCCGACGCCGACGGCATTGCGGATCGCGACGATGCATTGCTCTTTACGCCGAACGAGCCAATTGTGTTCCGCATCGGACGCGACCCCCTGCCTGCAGAACGCGATGGCATTCCCTTGCCATCGAACGAACGGCCATTATTGGTCATCGATTTCTGTGGGCCGGGTGGGACACTGGACGCGGGTTTCCAGGCAGACCACGGCCTGACGTTCGATGACCAACGCGGTTTTGGCTGGGGACGCGATCTCTCCCAGAATCACCGGCGGCGAAATGCGCTGGATGGTGCGCGAGATTCATTCCTCTTCACGCGGCAGAAAGACCGCTGGGAATGCGCGGTTGCCGGCGGGACTTACCGCGTGGCCCTCTGCGCTGGCGACTCGGGACACGAGCAACTGAAACAGTTCGTCGCGGTCGAAGGGACAACCGTCATCGACCGACAAACAACGGCTGCGGGTGAATTTGCGGAGGTGGAAATCGAAGTCGAAGTGGCGGACGGCCGCCTCACCATCGATATCGGTTCGGGTCTGGAGAAGTCGAACACGTGCTTGAATTGGCTTCAGATCTGGCCCGCGGAACCGTAGCGCCCCAGGGAGACAGAATACATGGATCGACCAGGAAATGGCCTTTTTCGCTCGTCCCGAACTCCCGCGGCTTTGCCCGTAGTCCCGCGACCCCGTTCGCGGCTCCGCCCGCGGGATCCAACATCGTAAGATCCTGCGAAGGGAGTCGTAGGACTCAAACAAGAGTCGCGACTCGTTTGAACGGAGTCGCAGGGCTACAAGCCGCTGGGTGTCGTTACACAGCAACTCGGAACACTGACAGTTCATCAGCCAATTGAGTCGCACAACATGGTTCGAACGCATGACGTCGTCATCGTTGGCGCGGGGGGCAGTGGTCTGGCTGCGGCAGCGCGATGCGCCGAACTGGGGTTGTCCGTCGTGGTACTCGAAAAGCAACCGCAACCGGGCGGCACTACGGGGATCGCGGTTGGCTCGTTCACCGCAAATCGCACGAGACTGCAGCAGCGCGCGGGGATCAAGGATTCGCTGGACGCTCACGACGCGGATACAGGCCAGTTTGCGACCGCGGGAATTGAGGAGCGAAATCAGGCTGCCTTGAGACGATACTTTTTGTCCGAGGCATCCGCGACACTCGACTGGTTGATCGGAATGGGACTGGCGTTTCACGGACCTTCGCCGGAACCGCCCAATCGCGTTCCGCGCATGCACAATGTCGTGCCCAACGCCAAGGCTTACATTGCCGCCCTGCAAGCCAAACTGTTTCGCTACGGCGGCGAGTTGCAATGTGATTCGCCGGTCGCCCAGATCGTGTTCGACAACGGCCGCGCGGCAGGCGTCGTCGCCGGCAGCGAAGCCGAGCAAGTCCGCTACGACGCCAGGCTGGGAGTCGTCCTTGCCGCGGGCGACTACGCCAATTCCCACAAGCTCATCGAACGATTCAAAGGAAAGCCATACGCCGCCATCGAAGGAATCAACCCGCACGCTCTCGGCGACGGCCATATGCTGGCCGAGAAGGCTGGCGCGCGGCTGGTGAACATGGACGTCACCTACGGCCCCGAACTGCGATTCGCGCCGCCTGCCAGCAAACGCAACGTATTTGCCCAGATGTTACCGAGCGCCGGAACTGGCTCCCGGATCGCCGGAAAGCTACTACCGCTGGTGCCGCGGACGCTGGTCCACGCTTACATCAAGCGATTGCTGGTCACCTGGCAACACCCCGAAGAACGCTTGTTCAACGAGGGAGCCATCCTGGTCAATCGCGCAGGACGCCGATTCTGTGATGAACGGAACTGGCCTGATCGTGAAATCGCTGTGGCAACTCAACCCGAGAAAATCGCGTACCTTTTGTTAGATCAGCGCCTGATCGAGTTGTTTAGCGCGT
>CALBSZ010000783.1 GCA_937967665.1 uncultured Planctomycetaceae bacterium | reverse complement strand
ACGGAAGCCGTAATGATGTGTTCGCCGACCGACAGTCCCCGGACGAAGCTGGGACCTTCGCCAATCTCGCCGTCCAGGTTCGAAGTCCAGGTCAGGTTGTTGGAAAGATCGCCGTCTTCCTGGTCAAACGCGCTGCCCGAGAACAAAATGTCCTCGCCCACCAGGAAGAACGAGTCGCTCTCAGGTGACTCGATCCCGACCTCCGGCGGCGAGTTCTGCTGTTGTTCTTCAATGATGATCGTGACTTGCGTGTCCGCAACCAGACCGCCATTGTCGGTCACAATCGCAGTAATCGTGTGCTGCCCGGCTGACAGTTGCGACGTAGTCACCTGACTGCCCTCGCCCAATGATCCGTTAATGCTGGAAGACCACGCGATATTGCCGCTGAGATCGCCATCCTGCTGATCGCTGGCGGTACCGCTGAACTGGACATCGCTGCCGCTGATAAAGCTCGAACTATCTTCCGGCGAAATGATCTGGATATCGGGCAACGTGTTACCGTTCTCAGAGATGTGAACGGTAATTGAGGTGAAACCGAGTTCCTCTTCGGAATCGAGGGCCTGAGCATAAATGGTGTGGGTCCCAGCCACTAAATCGCTGCTCGAAAAAGTGCCGCCAGTACCAATGAGCCCTTGCTGAGTCGATATCCAGTCGATCTCACTGGTCAAGTCTCCGTCTTCAGCGTCCGTGGCCGTCGCCGAGAACGAAACGGAGGTACCGAGTTCAAAAAGTTCACCATCGTTCGGGCTGCTGATTTCCACGACGGGGGTCGCATTCGACGGCACAACCGACACGATGTAGCTAGAGGTGTTGTTGTCCGGGTTGGGGTCGTCGCTATCTGCCGCAACCGACACACTGAAGGCCAACTCACCGGTGGCGTCGGGACTGACATCAAGACTGATTATTGCGGCGGCAGCGCCCGGCTCAGCGTCGTAGGGAATGGGATCGAAGTTGCAGGTAATGACGTTCTGGTCCTGTTCGCATGTACCGGGTGCACCATCGGGATGAACGGCCAGGTTCGTTATGCTTACATCCGAGGGCAACGTCGCCGTCAGTACCACGCCTTCCGCGGTATCGGGCCCGCCTTGCCCAGCCGGGCCTTCTGGGCTGTTAAAAGCGATCGCCAGTAGATCAAACGACTCACCAGGAGCAATGGACGGATTCTCGAATCCCAGCGCCTCGGAAAACATGAATGCGGAAATATCCGCTTCACCAAAACTAGGCGTGAAGATCAATGTCGCAACGGAGGCACTATTGTTGTCCTCATTGGGGTAGCTGGTACCGGAAGTGACGCTGGCGGTGTTGGTCAGGAGCGTGCCTTCATCAAGATTCGTCTCCGTCAATCCGGCAAACTGAAATTCAGCCGACTCGCCTGACGGCAGACTCGCCACCGTACAGGTAACCACTCCCTGGTCCTCGGTGCAGTCCTCGGGAACATCGGGCAGCGAGACTCCTTGGGGCAGGGTATCCGTAACCACGACATCCACCGCCTCGTCGGGCCCTTGATTGCGGACGCTGAGCGTAAAAGGCAATTCACCGCCGGGCGCCGCCGTCGGAGGCGCCGACTTGGAAATGCACAGATCGGCTCCCGAGCCGGATACGGTGGCCTGCTGTTCGAAGGCCCCGATGTCGACCGTGCAATCGGCGACGCGAGCGAGCCCGCGCTGATCGGTATCCAGGCTGGCTGCCGCCCCGTTGTTCCCCGCGTTCCAGGCCGGACTGTCCACCGCCAGTGCATGCGTCTGGGTAGAACCGCCGTTGTCACCCAACGGATCGACAATGCTGGAAAGCGCCAGCACACCGCCGTTCCCGTCGCCCAGGATATTCCCGGCCCAGCCATGCTGGTAGCCAGCGGCCGCGATCCCGTCCGGTTCGCCAAAGACATTGTTCTGGAACAGGCCGCCGCCGCTTTCCAGGTAGAAGTCGTGCGGTTCGGCTTGCTCGGTGTCCGCATTGAAAACCGTATTGCCGGCAAGAATGGAGTTATCGAGGCTTAGCTGCGGGTTGTCACCAAACACGGCCAGACCGCCAATCGGCCCGAACACGTTGGCGCTCGCCGCATTGTTCACGATCGTTGAATTCAGGATCGAGACGTTCACATCCCCGCTGAACCCAAGCGCGCCCACGCCCGCGCCGACGAAGGCCGAGTTGCCTGACACGGTGACGTTTTCCAATGTGCCGTTGAGCAGCGAGATGGCTCCGAACGCCGCCGTCGGAGCAGAATTGCCGGAAACGGTGGAATCTCGCAGGGTAAGCGTTCCGTCGCTGTGAATCCCCGCGCCGAACGCAGGGGCTTCGCCCTGCCCGTCCCAACGAATCGAGTTCCCGGAGACGGCCACGCTCTGGATTGTGAGGTTTTCCTGGTTCAGAATACCGCCGCCATTCTCGTTCATGGGGGCCTGCCCGTTCTGAATCGTCATGCCACTCAACGTCACGTCAATTTGGGCTTCGCCATTGCCGTCGTTCACTTCGAAGACACGCGCGTTCTGCTGGGCATCGACGATCGTGTTCGAGGCACCGTTGCCAATGAGGTTCACCGGATTGCTGATCGCGGGGAGTGCCGCGTCGAGCAAGATCGGGCTGCCGTCCAGGTCCTCGGAAAAGGTGATGGTATTCACATCGCTCAAGATATTGGCACGGGTGATCGCCTCGCGCAGCGTTTGCTGCCCGGCATCGTAGTCCCCGTCTTCGACGTCACCCAAGGCGTCCACGACAAGGTCGGCCGGTGGCGGAACGATACCGGTCCCCTCCAAGGCGATGTCGAACGGGCTTTCGTCGTCATCGCTGCTATGGATCTGCAGATTGGCCGACTGCAGGCCTTCCAGCGTCGGCTGGAAGATGACCACGAACGAAGTGCTGCCCGAGACGGGAACGGAGCCGGCCAGGTCATCTGTATTGAGCGAGAACTGGCCGTTGGCATTCAGCAGCAGCACTTCCGTGACGTCCAACGGCGACAGCCCCGTGTTGCGAATCGTGATCGTCAGCTGACTCGATTGGTTGACCGCGGTAAGCGGAGCGGTCAACGTGGACTCGCCATCCACCAGTTCCGTCCCACCGGGATATTCCACCACGATCTCGCCTGGCGGCAGCGTGGCACCGAATTCGAAGGCACCGATATCCACCGCAGCGCCTTCCACTCGATTGGCCCCGCGCTGATCGGTGTCCAATTCGGCGGCCGCGTTACTGTCGCCGCTATCGATCGCCGGGCTGTCATTGACCAAGGCATGTGTTTGCGTAAAGCCGCCGTTGTTGGCGAGTGGGTCGAGAATCAGCGCCACGTCGAGCGTACCGCTGCCATCGACACCGACCTTGTTGCCGTTGGTGTCGTGCGTCAGTCCACCGGACGAACTGGCGTCCCCGATCAAATTGTTGCTACTGCCGGCATCAACGTTGCCGCCGTCTCCATTTTGAATATCTGATGGTCCGCTATTGGACGTATTGCCAGCGACAATCGTGTTGTCCAGGCGAGCCGTCCCATTGCGGTTGTAAATTCCTCCACCGCCATCCTGACCATGATTATTGCTGATCGTGCTGTTCAGGATCGTGACACTGCCGCCTCGGTTGTAGACGCCACCACCTCGATTTCCGTCGTTAGCATTGCCCGAAACAGTGCTATTGGTAATGGTTACAGTGCCATAGTTGTTGTAGACGGCGCCACCGGAATTGTTGGCGGTATTACCTGAGATCGTCGATCCCGTAATCGTCAGGTTTCCATTATTGGAGATTCCAGCCCCGCGGAAGCCCGAGTTGTTGGAAATCGACGAATTCGTAATCGTCAGGTTTTGCCCTTGGTTCCATATTGCTCCGTCCTCGCCGCCTTGCAACGTCACACCGCTGATCTGCACGTCGACCGCATCGCCGCCGTTATCTTCTACATATAGCATTCGATTAAAACGTCCATTCAGAATGGTCGTACCGGCTCCGTTGCCGACGATGTTTACGGGCGACTGAATATAGATGCTGTCATTGTTGGCAATTTCGATCGGCGTGCCGTTCAATGACGAAGCAAAGGTAATTGTGTTCAGATCGGCCGCGGCATTGGCCAGCCAAACAGCTTCTTCTAAACTATAAGGTTCTTCGCCGAAGTTGTTGTTGTCGTCGGAACTGAGCGAAACGACGATGTTCTCTGGCACTTCGATAGCAAAGCCTTGCAGGACCAGGTCGAACGGGTTTTCGTCGGAATCGTTATTGGCGATCTGCAGCACGGCTTCCGTCGAACCTGAGTTCTGGGGGAAGTACGTGACCTGCAGAGTGGTGGTCTGGCCGAAACTGAGTGTTGGCGCCATGTTGTCGGTGTTGACGACAAAGTTATTGGCGCCGTCACCGGACAGCGTGACATTGCCCAACGTCAGATCTGAACTACCATCGTTACGGATTGTCAGGTCATAGGTCTGGCCAGCCTGACCGACCGTAGCCAAGGGGAATCCAACCGTCCCCGCTTCGAAGTTGCTGTCCTGAGCATTGTTGTCTTCCAGCTCTTCGCCGAATCGTTGAATGCCGATTTCGGGATCTTGCGGCAAATCGACAAGGTTCAAGCTCAACGAAATCAAACCTTGGTCGTCGTACAAAGTGTCCACGGCGATGAAATAAGTCGTGTCGGGCTCGGCCAAGAACTGGACCTTGCTCTGGTTATAACAACCATCGACGTTCGATTCCCGGCCGCTGGTCACCTCGGTCAGGTTGTCCAGGGACGGACCGGTATAGACGGCCAAAGCCGTGCCGAAGGTCGTACCGCAAGTTTCCAGGTACGCTCCGCCGCCAGTAGGCGCCGTCCAGGTCCACCACGCGGAACGCTGTGGACTTGCTTCCGCGTGGCTGGGTTCGCCGTCTTCTGACGAAAAGCCTTCGTTGAAGCCTTGGCTGAAATCCTCAGTTCCGTTCAGCACGGCCGCGTCGGCAAAATGGTCGTTGTTCAGATCGGCGACGTTAGCCTGCAGAGACAAACTATAGACGCCGGTCGCTCCACCGACTCCGTCTACGGCGAAACGGTATTCCGTATACTGGTTGGCCTGGAACGTGAACGAACTGCCCCCGTCACAGGAAGTCGTATCGCCCTGCACGGCTTCCAATTCACCAACGGAATCGCCCGTGTAAACCCCCAGGCGTGTATCGAAGGCACTGCCGCAGGTTTCGACAGTCATCGACACATTGGACTGCGACCACCAGCTCCACCAGGCCGATGCCTGAGCCTGTTCGCCACCGTGAAACGGTTCGCCATTTTCACTGGTGAAATTGTTATTGTTGGCAATACGCTGCTCGTTGAAGCCACCGAGACCGTAGGGATTGTCAAAAAAGTCGTTGAATTCCTGGTTGTCGTCGTCTCCGATGTTCAGATTGGCTTGCCCATTCTCCACTTGAGACGTTTGTCCCGAAATGCCACGCAGTTCCACAAAGACGTTTTCGTTGCCTTCTTGGTCGTTATCGTCCAGCACGATAATGTCCATTGTCACCTGTGTTTCATTGGCCGGTAACGTAATCGATGCGCGATTGCCGTCGGGCGGATCAATGGCAGCGCCCCCAACGTGCACCTCGTAGTCTTGTCCGTACGTGGCGCTCCCGTAGAAGTCGACAGTCAGTGTCTTGTCTTCTTCAAACGACTGATCCACGCTGACGATCACCGAACCGTTATTAGCAGGCTCGGCCAACAGGCCATCTGCAATCTCCAGACTCAGGATGGGTGGAGTCTCGTTGTCAGCGAGGTACAGAAACCGACCAGAGCTGAGGAACGGCAGATCCGCGCCATTGGAAATGGCTGTCAGGTTGATGTCTTCCACGCCTTCGTAATCATTGTCGTCGATGGCGTGTACGAAAACATCAGCCGTCGTCGCGTTCGCAGGCACCGTCACTTCAAACATTTCACTGGTGACCGTAATCACATCCTGCCCGGCGCTATCCGTCGACAGAAAATAGTCAACATCAATTTCCGCCTGCCCCCACGAAGCAATTTCCACTGTGAACACAACGTCAGAATCATGTGCCGAGCTCAGTTCGATCTGAAGGTGCGCAGTACCGTCCGGCTCAGCGACGTCAGTATCGACTTCGTTCCACCTCACTGCCGGTATTCCGTCACCGACCCAACCGGCACTGACATTTTCGATCACTTGTCCGGCAACGAGGCTGATGGGATCCGAATATCCGATGTCAGCTCCGGCAGGTCCGGCATCGCTATCCACGGTGTCATCCGAACCTGCATTCTGCTCGGTCAGTACGATCGACGAGTTTTGACTATCAAATTTAATGCGATACGTACCGTCCCCTAGAGATGGACCTGTGTTGTAATTCGTTGCATAGAACGTCGTCACGTCTTCCCAGATCTCCGGATCCGGTTCGACCAACCGCTGAACTGTTACTTGCGAGCCATAAGTCTCCTCTGCTTCGTTGTAGATGCCGTCCCCATTCCAATCGAACCAATTGGTCCCGGAGATCGACGCGCCGTCGTCATCAGTAATGGGAGCCTCTACGCGCGTATCTTCGGCAAAGATAACGTCCGGATCCCCCGGAGCGGTATCGACGCCCGTAATTCGAATCGCAATGCGTTCGGTCGGTTCGAATTCGTCGTCGTCCAACACGGAGAACAACGCTTGCCCAACGTACTCACCAGCGGGGAGGGTGAATTGCCCACTGACTTCCTGCAGATCCGTAAAGTCGGCGTCCAATGTCGCCGTCGCACCAAACTGCGATTCCACGAATTCGTAAAATACGGTCGCATCGGACTCCAGCGGTTGGGAAACGCGAAACTGAATAAAGCCATCGGCGGAAGTCGCTTCGTGGAAATGCGAGTAACCGTCATTAGACAAGATTTCGTTGGCCGCGTTCGGATCGAAGCGGGCCACTGCCGAATCGCCATTGAAATTGCCGGCAAGTAGAATCTTGCCGTTATTGCTGATGGCGACACTACGGGCGCCGCCCGGTCCCAGTTCGTCGATTTCGAATCCTCCCGACCCAAATGATTCATCCCACGATCCGTCTGCCAGCAATCTCCCCACACCAAAGTTAAAACCCGATGTTGCGATGACAAGCTTGCCATCGGATTGTACCGCCGCATCGCGAATGTGATTGCTGAATGCATACCCCAGTTCGGCAATCCCTCCTGTTCCGAATGAGTTACTCAGGGAGCCGCCGTAGTCGTAGCTCAAGACGACCGCGCCTCCTCCACCACCGTTGTCACCGGCGCCCGCGACAATCGTCTTGGTGCCCGACATCACCACGGCATACGCCGTCTCGCCGCCAGGGGCTCCACCGCCGGGAACGAAATTCGTCGACACGCGCCCCGTCCCGCCAAACGACGTGTCCAGCGCGCCGTCGGAGTCGAGACGCACCGTTTCGAATTGAGTGGCATTGCCGGTCGCTACGATCTTCTCTTCATTATTGTCATTCGGATCCGCAAAGATCGCGATGTCTGCCAAGGCCGCATTGGCGCTGATGTTAACCACGCCGTCGCCATCGAAGGAACTATCCAGCGCCCCGGTCTCCGTCAGCCTCACGATCGCGTAAGCATTGCCGTTGGTCGTGCCGCCGACCACGATCTTGCCGTCGGATTGCAATGCGACGGCCCCGACACGATCAGCCCCTGTCGACGGATCGTCCAAGGCGTCAATCGCGACAAAGCCATCGACGCCAAAGCTACTGTCGGGAGTACCGTCTTCATTCAACTGGAAAACGCCAAAGTCGTTGTCGTAGTTGGAGGCCACCACGATCTTGCCATTATCGGGATTCACCGCGATACCGCCCGAAATGTTGCTCGTGCTGCTGCCTGGTTCCGGCGGTGTGAATTCGACTTCGCCGCCGGTACCAAAGTTGGCATCGAGCTGCCCGGATTCCGTATAGCGATTAACAATCCAAGAAGACCCGATCGTCTCCCCCACCAAGACAGCAATGATCATTCGTTCGTCGTCGACTACCTGTTCGGCAGCGTCGAAATAACTGTTGTCGTTGCCGTTTGTGGCCGTTCGCGTGACGAGTCCGTTGGCGTCGAACGCGGCATCCAGCATGGTCGTCAGCAGGTGGCGATCTTCCAAAGATTCGAGACGACTCAAACGTCGCTGGCGGGAACGCTGTTGACTGGCTGGGCGCGCAGAACGACTGGAGCGAGAAAAACGACGGCGTGTCATGGCGTGATCTCCGTTGAAGTGGGTCTATGACCAGGCTTCTCTGCCGAAAATCCTGGACGGTCCGGAACCCTTGAGTCACGCCGAAACGCTCCGACCCGATGGAAAAGAAATTCTCTTTTCGGGAACGGCATTTGCATCTATAAATCAGATAGAGGCAAACGTTCTTCAGCGTTGCTCGTTGGGTTCGTTTGTTTTCCGGCCGGTGAAGAATGCTTGGCGGCGTCGCTTCACCGGCTGTTTTTTTGCTGTCGACAAAATCTGCTTTACCGATCGCAATAGCAGCGTTAATGCCCCTCGACCCGTCGTCCAATACCCGTGACTCTGGTAGAGGGTCGTACTCTGGTAAAGCGTTGTTGCGCGTGGTGGTTAAATAGTGGTCACAATGGGCTAAGAATAACCGTCTCAAATCGTTACTGCAACGCTTTTCAAAGAAGTTTTCTCAAAAGGGTTGTCGTCGTGGGATAACCACTCTTGAAAAAAGCAAACAACGCGGTTGTATCGACAGGAAGACCGGTGAATTCCTTCATCAGGATGTTCCAGTAGGGCTTCATCAAGGCTTCACAATGGCGTACGCCGCCTACCTTCCAAACCGCAGTTCCGCAGTTGACTGGATCATCGCAGGCCTTTCAGCCGTCGGCACAGAACGCAGCAATCCTCCTCGTAACAGTTGACATGAAAACAACTTATGACGGGAAAGACGGTTCAAAGGAACAAACTATTATCGTTACCGGTCACGCGGTCAAAGAAATCGACATCGGCTTCACCGATCCTGAAATCATCCCCTTCGGCACCCACCAGCGCATCCCGGGAACCGTCGTCCGTCACGGGCAGCAACTGCGTCGGAATGGATACGGGACTGGCGACCCAAGCTGTGCGTGCATCGCGTAGACTTGACAGGACTTGGGTTGTTCGGCCGCCGACCAGCAGATCATCGCCGCCGTTGCCGAGTGCTCCGTCGCTACCGTCGCTGCCGACGACGATGTCGTTGCCTTCACGCCCAAACAGTTCATCGTTCCCTGCGTCGCCGACCACAATATCGTCACCGTCGCCACCGCTGAGCACGTCGTCGCCGGCCTGCCCGAAGAGGATGTCGTCGCCGAGTCCCCCGGCCACCACATCCCGGCCGCCGCCCGCATAGACCACGTCGTCGCCGTCACCGGCCACGATTTCGTCATTGCCGTCCCCTGTTGTAATGGTGTCGTCACCGGCTCCGGAATCAATATCGCTGTCGCCCGCACCGGTGACCGTGACCATATCGTCGCCGCGCCCCGTCAAAATGACGTTCTTGCCTTCACCGGCGGACACATTGTCGCGGCCACCGCCCCCGGCAATATAGTTGCGGCCGTTGCCGGCAGAAATGTCACTCGTCATGACGGGCGAAAAGCCGCCGGAAATGACGATGTCGTTGTCGCCGTCCCCGGCCGTAATAATCACATGCCGTGTCGGAGTAGAAAATCCCTTATACGACACATTGTCAATCGATACGCTGACGGTGCCCTTACTCCCTGGCGAAACGATGATGCGATTGCCGTTGCCGTTACCGATAACGTTGAGATCGCCGTTGCCGTCGACGAATACCGGGTCGCCGTCTTCGTTAACGTCCGCAACCTGGATCGTGATCAGTTCGCCTAGCGAGCGGTTCCCCTGATCGTCGTCGACCGTGACCTCCAGCAGATAGCTGGACGTGGTTTCGAAGTCCAGCGCGGCCAGGGACGTGATTTCGCCGGTCGCGGCATCAATGTCGAAGACTCCCTGCCCCGACCCGCCCACGATCTGCCAGTTCATCCGCGGATCGCCTTCCGGATCTGTTGCCGTCGCGATTCCCGCGGCCGTGCCGACGGCCGCATCTTCTGAAATGGTCAAGGACTGGCCGGCATCGACGCTGGGCGGGAGATCCGGCACGCTCAGAAACAGCATGTATTCGCCGCTGTCGACCGTGGCACCCGTCACGCGAGCCAGGTAATTGCCGTTCGCGGCGGCGACATGTGAGAGCCGGGCATTGCGTCCGTCGGCGGCGCCGTTGTCGTCCGAAGCGACCAGGGCTCCCTTGGGATCATAGAGTTCCACGACAGGATCGAAATCGTTATGAAACTGCCCCGCGCCATCGCCTGGAGTCAGCGTGGACAGGTCGATCTGCTGACCTGCTGTCACGCTGATGGCGTAATGGTCTTCGCGCGGCTGCGCGACAAATTCCAGCCCGGTCGCGTTCCGATTTTTGCCCGCCGCCATTTGTCCGATCAACGTTGTGGTGCCGGTGTTCAAGCTAATTTCATAGAGCCCACCGTCGCCGCTTTTTCCGCCTCCCAGCAGCGTGCCGTCGGCGCGGAATTCCAGCGAATTCAACGGTCGATCGAGGGACACGACCAGCGTCGCAACCCCGGAGTCGGTGTCCAGCGTATACAAGCTGCCGCCGATCTTGGCCGAATTTGTCACGCCGTAGAGCTCACCCGTCGTCGGGTGAAAGGCAAGGCCGCCGAGATTGCCGAGCCCCGGATCGCTGATCGTCGTGAACTTCCCATCTTTGGGATCAAGCGTCCCAAACTGTTTCCCCAGCATCCCATAAAGCGTGGAACCATCCGGCGACCAGGCCAGAGCATGAAGACCTTTGCCGGGGGACCCCAACAGCGTCTCGGCCCCTGTGGCAAGGTCCACGGAAAACAGCCCGGTGCCGCCCTCTGCCTGCGATGCGTACATGATTTTCGTGATCGGATTGTAGGCCAGGTCTGTGTAACCATGCCCCTGCCCGACGTGCGATGACAGCACGGTCGAATTGCCCGTCACCGGGTCTACGATCAGGAAGTTGCCGTCGCCGTTGTCGGCACCGTACAACACGCTGGAACCGCCGAGATAACCGAGGACACCGCCGGCGTCGCTGAGATGCTGTGCAAACTTTGAGGTGTCATTGGATTCCAGTTCAAAGTCAATTCCGCGCGTCACGACCAGCGTGTACTCGGCGTCCACGCTGGACGAAACCCGCGCGTAATAGGTCCCGGTGTGCCTCAAGGTCGCGGGGATCGCCGACGACGCATTGCCAGTCGCCGTTCCTGTCGCCAGCGTACGGCCGTTGCCATCCAACAATTCGACCGTGGCATCCCCACCGCCCAGCGCCAGCGATACGAATTCCTCGGCGGGCAAGTTAAACTCGAACACGTCCACGCTGTTGCCAAGGATCGCTGCGGCGCCGTGCAACGCGTTTTTCACGAAATCGGTGCCATACCCCAGGAGCGTCGAATTCCCGCTGGTGTCCACTTCATAAAACGGTGTGCCCGCCTTCAACGGAGAACCGACGACAAGAAACTTGCCTCTACCGATGTAGGACATCCCGGTCCCTTTACCCGCGATGTCGCCAGATACGCTGATGGATGTGACAGTGGGAGGATCATTGCCGACGTCGATACTTGCAAAATCGCCATTATGATACCGGTAGAGGAGGCCGTCATCCGGATTCAAGGTCACGCCGCCGGCACCTTCGGAAGTGAACGTATGGAGCGCCGCGATCTTCGTTGCATTCGACTTGTCAATCGAAAACAGCGTATTCGGCGTGGCATTGCTATCAGACCCACCCGTCACGGCGTACAGATTTCCGTTCAGGTCGAACGCGATCTCGCCGAAGCGGTCGTCGACCGTATCGAGCTGGCCGACGGAGGTGACAGCCCCTGTCGATGGATCGACCGTTCCCAACAGTCCACTGGTTCCCTTGAGGCCAGCGTCGAACAGAATCCACATCATTCCGGTGGTCGGATCGATGGCGAGTCCGCGTCCACCACCCGTTGATTTTCCGTTAAGCGAGAGAGTCGTACTGGAGACCACGGAACTGGTCGCGGGGTCAAGGGTATACAGCGTGCCAAGACGGGTACCGACAACGTAGACAGAACTTCCCGTAACCCGTCCCGATACAGCTCCTCGCGAAGCCGAAGGCGTACCGAAGGTGCCAAAACTGCCGTCGATATTCTGCGCGGTCGCAATCGAATCGTTGTCCACGCCTTCGTAGTCTTCCGCTTCCACGCTGGCGTTGACGGTAACCGACAATGTGAAATCGCCTTCCGTTCCGCCACCACCCGTCGTGATCGTATAGTTTCCGGACGTGATGACCGGCAGGTTCTGAAAGAGGACGGATTCGCCCGGAGCGCCGGCCGAGCTGGTTGCGATCGTGCTGCCCCCCGGGCTGGTAATCGCGACTTCGGGACGCAGCGACGCGTCGGGCGTTACCACAACGCTGAGCGTCTGCCCCCCTTCAAGATCGACGCTGAGGGCCTGAAAATATCCCTTCAGAATTGCGCGTGAGACAATGGGATCGTAAACCAGGCTGCCCAAGGGCACTTTGGGCTCAAGTGCCGGGAAAACAGAATCGGTCAACCAGCTCGTCGCGGCACTGCTGACAAAACTCCCGCCGCCGCTTTGCTGAATACCGCTACCCGTAACGCTGACAACATAAACGCCGTCAGCGGTCGTCAGCGCAGTCAGATTGCCGACTTCATACACATTGCCGCCAAGGTGCGTAATGGTCACCGCCGACGAGTCCAAGGATACGTTGTCGCGAGTAATTGAAATGTCCGCCGCGGTCAACGTTGCTTCGTCGACGGCGGCCGCGAACACCAGTTCCAGCTGATCGACCGGTGACGTGCGCGGGCTGGGGGCGACGGCACTGAGCGAAACATCGCCCACGCCCTCCACCGCCCCAATATCGACCGTGCCATTCTGGATACGAGCCTGGCCGCGCTGGTCAAGCGGCAGCGGTTCGCTGGTATCGCCGTCACCGTCCAGGTCCGTAACGTCCGACGGAATCAGGTTGTTGTCCCCGCTGTCCAGCGCACTGCTTCCTGAAAACAGTACATGCGTCAGGGTTGCGCCGCCGTTGTCACGCAGCACCGGATCGAATCCCGTTAGAACCCCCGTCACGGCACAGGAACTGTCGGCTCCCAGATTACTGCTGCCGACGATTTGTGATCTCCGCACAGCTGCATGGCAGTTACCATCGGCCAGAATCGAATTGTTGACCGTGGTGGTACCGCGGACGTTGTAGATGTTCGCCCCGCCGGGAGCCGTATTGCCCGCGAAGGTACTGTTGCTAATGGCGGAATTGCTGGCAACCCAAACCGCGCCCCCATGGGAAGAGGCGCTATTCGAGGAAAACGTGCTGTTTTGCAAGTTGAGTGCTCGCGAATAGATGCCGCCGCCTATGTCGCCGACATTTCCAGCGAGCGTGCTGTTGGCCACGGTAATGACGATCGCATCAATTCCGCCACCCCGATTTGACGCCGTGTTTTCCGTGATCGAGCTGTTGTTGACGATGGCATCGCCTCCGCCTTTCGCCACATGCAAACCTCCACCGTTTTCCGCTGTATTGTCAGAGACAACGCTGTTGTTCAGCAACAAGCGCCCGCTTGCAAGAATGCCGCCACCATCGCCGGTACTCGCACTTCCACCCGTGATCGTGACGCCTTCGATGTGCACATCGCCTGTAACAATATGAACGACTCGATCGCTTACTGCCGACGCATCGATGATCGTTGCGTCGTCGCCGGCGCCGATAATCGAGATAGCATGATCTGGATTATTTAAATCCAGATCTCCTGTCTCGCCGAGATCCTCATCGGCACCATCCAACGTCAGTGGGTAGGTGCCGGCCGGAATTCGTAGAATTGCTTCCGTGGAAGCGGCATTCGCCGCCACGACCGCCTCGCGCAATGAACAGTCGCTGTTGCAGATGCCGTCGCTGGTATCTTCAGTCTTGGTGACGTCGAGGTAGACAATGACCTTGTGCGACTGACCGGACTGCACGGCATCAAACGAACCATCGCCGGAGTAGGAGACGGTCAAGTCGTGAACACCCAACGTCGATAGTGACACGCCGCTAAAGGTGACAACGCCAGATGGCGGGAGTGTCAAGTCGATCGGAGCAAAGTCACCTTGGTCGTCCGTCAATTGCACGGTGCCCGTAGGCGTTCCCGCGCCCGCGATCACCGCAACGGTCGCGGTAACATCAAACGTTTCCCCTGCGGCAGTGGGATCCTGGGTTTCAGACACGGTAACGGCGACGTTGCCGGCTTCGAAGGCACCGATGTCCAACCCGCCGCCGCGGATTCTCGCTTCACCGCGCTGGTCTTGCGGCAAACTTTCTGCCGTATCCAAATCGCCGTCGAGGTCCAGGTCGTCGGCCGGCAACAGGCCGGCATCGCCGGCGTCGATGGCAGTGCTGCCAGGCAGCAACGAGTGAGTTTTGGTGGGACCGCCATTGTCTGCCAGCACGGGGCTGACGTTCGTAACCGCGGCGATGGTGCCGTCGCAAGTGCCGTCGCTCAGGTTGTTGCTGGCAGCGAGAAAAGTCCCGCTGCAATCGGCGCCGCTGCCGCCGGTGACAATGGAATTCTGCAGCGTCACATCACCAGCGCGAATGTAAACCCCACCCGGCTTGCCCGCACTTTGCGCCGAGTTTCCGGAAATGGTACTGTTCCGGACAACGGCGGTGCCGCTGTTGTACAGACCGCCGAAACTGGAAGCGGTATTTCCCGAAATGGTCGTGTTGGTTACCGTCAAGTCAGCTCGATTTCGGATGCCTCCGTAGTCGTTCCCAGAGATCGTGCTGTTCGTCAAACTGGTGTTTCCACTACCAACGTTGACCACGCCCGAAAGACTGTTGTCGGCAATCGTTGAGTTTACCACCGTAAGGTCGGCCGAATTATTCAGAATCCCGTAACTGCGATTCGTGGAAATTGTACTCCTGCTGACGACCGCCGTACTGCGGTTCTCAATTCCCGTGCTGCCTCCCGTGATGGTACTGTTCGACAGTCTCAGCGTGCCGAGGAAATTAAAGATACCCGTTGAGTTCGTATTCGCAATGCTCGAGTTACTGATGTCCACGTTGCCGCCGCCGTCCACTCGAATACCGCGCGTATTGTCAGAAATGACACTGCTGGCGATCGTGACATCGCCGCTGCTGTAGTTTATTACCGCGTAGGCAGAACTGTTCGTAATCGCCGCTCCTGTAATGGAGAGCGAACCGCTGTCAGTGCGAATACTTTGGTGAGCAGCCTGGTCAATCGTCAAGTTGTTCAGGCTCAGCGAGTCGCCTGCGACCAGATGAAACGTCTGGTCACCAAGCCCGCTGCCATCAATGACGCTGACGCCAGCGCCGTCCCCGATGATCTCGGTCATCCCCGCAGCATCTGTCACGTCCAGATCGCCCGTGGCCGCGAGGTCTTCGCCGGATCCTGTCAGTGTCAACGTGTACGTTCCGGCGGGAAGATTGATGGTGTCATCACCTGAATTGGCGTTGGCGGCAATGACCGCTTCACGCAAGGAGCAGTCGGCGTCGCAAGTGCCGTCCGCCGTGTCGTCGAACTTCGTGACGTCGAACACGGTGAGCAAACGGCGGTCTTCCAGCGCTTCCGTGACAGGACGGAAGAACGGTTTACTGGACTTCCGATTCGTGCGGCGGAACGATGTCAGAGCGTGGCGGCGTCTCATGCGTTGTCTCCGTGATGGCTGGGCGCGCGGCGGTAAACCGAATTGCGCAAAAAGAGACCGCTCGCGCAGAACCTGCAGCGAGCGGTCGGTGTTCGGGTATGCTCATCGTAGTTGCCAGTTTATGGCAGTGATCCTATAACTACGATTGTTCGTTATTGGGGGGGCGCAATACCCTCCGTAACAGCCAGTTTATCTGCTCAGCGACAAGACGCAACCAAGTTTTTCGTATTTCTCTAAAAATTCACGTTCAACAGCGAAACGCAAATGCACCGTGCACAGCAAACGGTGGCTTATCGTCGCAGGAAAGCGATTCTTTGGCGACTTGCCGTTGGAAGCGAGCTGCAAACGTTCTCAATCACCCGTTACACAACCCGTATTCGCAACCAGGTCGCAAATACCCCGCCACGTTCCAGTACTCGTAGCCCGGTATCCTTCGTCGGTTGCAGGTTAATAGCGTTGGGAACACACGTGTAGGGCTCGACACAGACCGCACCTCGATGTCCCGGTGTGTAGACAACGCATTCGCGGAATTGCGAATCGAACGCAAGGTCGACTCGCGTACCGGTCGACGGCTCGTGAATGACCGCTGCGCACTTGCCGTCTCTGCCGATCAAGCCCGTGAAGACGTCGTCGAAGCGCATGTCGCGAAAGGCGATGCCGCTCTGTAAATCCGCGGCATTCGTCACCGCGGAAATCTCGCCGGTCGGCAACATGTCGCGTAATTCCCACCTTCGTGAAACGGGCAGCGACACCGTACACTCGTCCGCATGGCCGCCCAACAGCGGCAAGCGAAAGTAGGGATGGAATCCCAGGCCGAACGGCAGCGGGCGACTGTCGGGGTTCTCGACCGTGCAGCGCAGTTCGAGTGTCCGGTCGTGTAGTTCGTAGACCATCGTAATCTTGAAATCGGCCGGCCAGCGTTCGAGGATCGTGGCGTCGTCCACCGACGCCTGGAATTGTGTCGTCAGGCTCGATTCCGTTTGCGCGGTGACTCGCCAGGGTCGATTGTAGACGAAGCCGTGAATCGCGTTGCCGAACGCGTCCCCCGCTTCCAGGGCATAAGACTTCTCTTCCCACTCGAAGCCGGTTCCCGCAATACGGCCCGGAAAGGGAAACAGGATCGGGATACCGCTGCCCGACGGTCGCTCGGTGCCGCGGCCGAAATCTTCGGCCGCCCACAGGAGGTCGACCTCGCGGTCGCCGATCGGAACGCACAGGCTATACAGGTTGCTTCCCAGGCCGGTCAGCACACGTGCCGTGGTGCCACTGTGGGGATCGCGGATGGTGATATTTTCAACAGTCATGGCTGACAAGCTCTGGAGTGAAAGGGGATCGAGTCGTGGCGTCACGGGGAGACGTCGTTCGCTGCAAGGTATAGGTCATCAATACGACCACACAAACCGCCAGCGTCAGGCAACGCAGCTGATTCGGGCGTGACGTTTCCCCCATGGCCACCGAAGCAAGCGAGTGCAACAGAGCGAACACCAACATCAGAGACAGGCACAAGGCCGAGGTCCCGACGATATCTCCTCCGAAAAGCCGCTGCTGTGTAGTCGCTGGCAACGTCATCGCCAGCCAAATGCCGGCGGGTACCTGCAGCAGGCTCGGCACCAGCGCCACGCGGGCGCCCCATTTGGCCAGGCGACCCGTATCTGGCTGCGCGTCCCCACGCCGCCAGGCAAACCAAATCAATAGGATGCCGACCATCGCGACCGAGGCGAGTACGAAGTGGAGCGTAACCGGTAAGACATGCCCGGACGCCAGACGCTGACGGAATTCCGCGGACGTGATCGGATCCGTGACGCCCGCTTCGTTGCGTACGGCGTCCGCGATCATCACGAACAAAGGGGGAAAATGGTAAAGCAGGTTGGTGGCCGACAACAACGGCAAGAGACTCCGTAAGCAACGTTGCCAAGTGCGCTGTTGGGGCGAACGAGTCCACCAGCAGGCATGCAACAGCATCAGCACCAGCGAAAAAACAAGCTCCCAGACGCCAAAATAGACCCGCGAATGAAATCGCGCCAACGTTTCCGCATATTGCGGGGACCAAAGCAAGAATCCAATGACCAGACCCAACAAGCCGCCGACCAGCAACAACACGACCGCATACCACAGCACTCGCTTGGCAACGGTGTCGGCCAATCGGTCTCCAAACGCGGACGGCCTTTCCAGCCAGACAGCAATGAGGGGCCCCGCGGAAGCAATATTCACGCAGATCAGGTGGGCGCCGAGCAAGATGGATAGGAGGACGTCAAACATGGTGCCCGCACATTATATCGATACAACGCATCGCTCCCAGCGGGCGAAGCGCTGCACCGCTGGCCGGTGAACCCGGGGGCAGGCGGCCCGACCTCACTTCCCCCGATAGCGGGCCCTAAGCCCACGGGAACGCGAACGCCCCGCCCCCGTCAAACGATTTTCTCAACAATTTGATTGAGATCGCGGATGCGCATTGTTAACATACAGCGAATTATCCATATATTCGCTGTGATTCTATCGGCGATTGCGAAGCCCTTCCCTTCTTTGTTAAGGCTATGGATTTCGTCGACCGCCGCGCGTAGCGAACGATTCGATGAGAACGAGCGCCTTACCGCCTCAACCCCAGTCGCCAACCGGAGTCAGCTATGCAACGTCCTCGCCACCGCTGTGCGCGACGTAGGTTCTCACATCGCCGAAATCGTGGAGCCCATCGACGCCAATTGCAATTGGAACAGATGGAAGAGCGTCAATTGCTGGCCGTTGTTTTGTCGACCGAATTCACCGGCAGGACCGTGGCAGCAAGGACTGCCAGTGACATCCCCTGGACGACGAATGGCGTAGCGAATCCAGGCGATTTGACCGTGCAACCCGCTGCCATTCCGGAACTGTTCGATACCGCCAACGCGCAAGGTCATTTCGCTCCGGACAGGAATACTGGCAACGAAGGACCGTGGAATGTGGACATCCCGTTGGTACTCAACGCCGGAACCACCATTGCGCTCGAAAGCGTCGATCTCGATTGGCAGCACTTCAACAACTCCGGAAATTTTCAAACGGTCAATCGTAGCGTGGACTGGACCGTGGAAGTCACGGGGTCGACTTCGGGAGTACTCGGCACTGCAACCGCACTCAACGTCAACGCAATGTCGGGCGTGGAAACGCTGTCCTTTACTCCTGCGTTGAATCTCACCACTGCGGAAACCTACACGTTGAATATCGACGCCACGGGTTCAAATACAACGGGCAACAATACCGGCTTGGACGCCATCACCATCAACGGTACGGTCAGCACGACTGGCGGCGGTGGCAGCGGAGCGCTGGTTTACGAAGGCTTCCAATACCAGGTTGCCGGAGCCGACCGGGGCAGCAGCGACCTGCTGCACGGCCAACCCAATGACCCCGGCGGCACTGATATCGACGCGACCGGGCTGGGCGGCACCTGGCAGGACTCGACCGCCGTCAACAGCAACTCCGACTGGTTCATCGCGTCGGGGAGCCTGACATTCGGCGACCTGACGACGACGGGCAACCACGTCCGCGGCGACAACAACCTGAACAACGACCTTTTCAGCCGCCCCATTACCACCAGCCTCAGCGCTGGCAGCGAACTCTGGTTCAGCGTGCTGGCCAACAAGTTACAGAACAACAACAGCGCCGCGGAAGGCGGCCTGGTCATCGCCAATCAGGTCGTTGCGAACAACAGAATCTTGCTGAACGACGGCAGCGACGGGTTGGCAGGCTTCGGCGTCGCGCCCACCACCAGCGGTAACAACTGGACGCCCTATGCCTGGAACGGTTCCAGCCAGCTCGTTGGCGATGCGGCGTTGACGGTCCCCACGAACGGCTCGGAAACGCATCTGCTGGTCGGCAAGATCGTGTTTGATGCGGGCGCGGGAGGCACCGACCAGTTCACGCTTTATGATTATCAGTTGAACGCGGGCAGCGTGACTGGCGGAACGCTCGCCCCGATCGCCAGCACGATCGAAGTCGACGTGAATCAAACCACGCTGGACACACTCAGCCTGACGCGCCAGGTCAATACGGCCTACGACGAGATTCGCATTGGCACTACCCTGGACGATGTGCTGGGACTGAACTTCACCGACACTACCGATCCGCTGGTCACGGGATTCAGTCCGGCAAACGGCGCCACGGACGTGGTCATCGCCACGAACCTGAACGTTGTCTTCAACGAAGATGTCGCCATCGGCACGGGGAATATCACGGTCAAAAACCTCACCGACAGCACGCAAACCACGATCGACGTGACGGACAGTTCCCAGGTCTCCGTCAGTGGCAACGTCTTGGTGATCAACCCCGGAGCGCATCTTGAACTGGGCAAGGACTACGCGATTCAGATCGCGGCGACGGCCGTCGAGGACCTTGCCGGAAACGGTTTCGCGGGAATCGGCGACGACGCCACGTGGGCTTTCACCACCATCAACACCGCACCCACAAGCGGGCTGTTGGTCTACGAAGCATTCCAATACGAAGCCGTGAACGATTCGCTGCACGGACAACCGGATGATCCGGGCGGCACGGATACGGACGCCCTCGGATTCGGCGGCACCTGGACCGACGACACGGGTGCATCTGGGAATATGTTCCTGAAATCCGGCAGCCTGACCTTTGGTGACCTTTCGACGGCTGGCAATCACGTGGGCTTCGAAAGCAATCTGAATAACGACATCTTTTATCGCGACCTGACAGCGAACACAGTAAACAGCCTCAGCGGCGGCAGTGAAATCTGGTTCAGCATTCTCTTTGAAAAACTCCAGAACAACAACAACGCCGGCGAAGGCGGTTTTGTGCTCGGCAATCAGGTGCTGGCCAATCCGCGAATTCTTGAAAACGACGCTGGTTCGCCGCTCAATGGCCTGACCGGAATCGGTTTTGGCCCGACGACAGCCGGAGACGATTTGACGGCGTATGCCTGGGACGGAACCAACATTCGTACGGGTGATGCCGCCATCTCGGTCCCGCCGAACAATGGCACGAGCAACACCAACGGCAGCAACCTCGGCCCGGTACACCTGGTCGTCGGCCACCTCTCATTTGATTCGGGTGCCGGCGGGACCGACGAATTCACCCTGTACGATTACCAGTTGAACGCGGGCAGTCTCCGTGGCGGAACGCTGAGTCCCATCGCCAGCACGCTGGAAGTGAACGTGGATCAAAGTGCCTTGAATACGGTCAACCTGACCCGCCAGGTCAATCTGAATTACGACGAACTGCGCATCGGCTCGACGCTGGACGACGTGCTCGGCCTTGCCGCGTTCGGTCTGGTGGACGACGACTACACGGCCAGCAACCCGATCACGGAAGATCAAACACTGTCGATTCCCGATGGCCCCAACGACCTGTTCGCTAACGATACACTCAGCGGGCCGCTGGCCGCCTTCGACCCATTCAGCGTGAACGGCGCGGCCGTTACGGTGAATGCGGACGGCAGTTTTACCTACGATCCGACCAGTCCAACCACCATCCAAGCGCTGAACGACGGTCAGGGGCTGACGGATACGTTCACTTACACCATTGCCGGTCCCGAAGTGCTCGTCGATTTTTCCGCGGCGGTCAGTACGCCAGGTGGACCGCAAGGGGGCAATCATTGGAACACGATCGGCGTGACGACTCCGGTAGATCTCCTGAATGCCGCGAACGGCGCCGATTCGGGCTGGGACATTGTGGTCACCGACGGTGGCGGAGCCACCGGCTTTGGTGGAACGGCGATCAACGGCGACGGCGATGCAGCGCCCTTCGATCAGTCGTTTGCCATCATTGACGGCATCTTTTCAAATCGGGCCACCGCGGCGGGAACCTCGACCATTCGGTTTAGCAATTTGCATCCCAACACCGCCTACGCGTTCTCGACCTATTCGGACCGCGCCTCGGCCTGGGCCAACTCGTTGATCTCCACGACCGTCGGCAGCGGGCCGACCTCGGTCGCGCTATTAGAGGATACCGTCACCAACTTCACGATTACCGCGGACGGTTCGGGGGTGATTGAGTTCACGTTTGTCGAAGGGCCTGGCGAAAGTTCGCCTGCCGGAAACAATTCCGTGTTGAACGCACTGCGCATGACCGAGGTTCACACAGCCACCGCAAGCGTCCGGGTGAATGGCGTGACCGACGCCTTGCCCCAAGTCGAGGACGACGACTACACCGGCAGCAACCCGCTCACGGAAGATCAGACGCCGGCGAGTCCCGCTGGCCCACACGACCCGTTCGCCAACGACACACTAACAGGCCCGTTGGCGGCTTTCGACGCGGTCAGCGCCAACGGCGCGGCCGTCACCGTGAACACCGACGGCAGTTTCACGTACGATCCCACCGGTGCGGCCGCGCTTCAGGCGCTCGACGACGGGCAGAGCCTGACCGACACCTTCACGTATTCCATCGGTGGTCCGGGAGTACTCGTCGATTTCTCCGCGGCGTTGAGCACACCCGGAGGCCTGCAGGGAGGAAATCACTGGAACACGGTCGGCGTGACGACTCCTGTGGACCTGCTGAACGCCGCGACCGGTGCCGACTCGGGCTGGGACATCCAGGTCACCGACGGCGGTGGGGCCACCGGCTTTGGAGGAACCGCCATCAACGGCGACGGCGATGCGGCGCCCTTCGATCAGTCGTTTGCCATCATTGACGGCATCTTTTCCAACCGCGCTACCGCGGCAGGGACGTCCACCATTCGATTTACCAACCTGAATCCCAACACCACGTACGCTTTTTCCACGTATTCGGATCGCGAGTCCGGTTGGGCCGATTCGTTGATCTCGACCACGATCGGAACGGGGCCGGCGTCGGTCGCGTTGTTGAAGGACTCCGTCACCACCTTTACCATCACCGCGGATGGGTCCGGCGTGATCGAATTCACGTTTGTCGAAGGTCCCGGTGAGAGCGCGAACGCGGCCGATAACTCGGTGCTAAACGCACTACGGATGACCGAAGCCTCCACCGCGACCGCCAGTATCCTGGTAAACGGCGTCACCGACGTCGTACCGGAAGTGGTAGACGACGATTACACGGCCAGCAACCCGCTCACCGAAGACCAGACGCTGTCGATTCCCGACGGTCCCAACGACCTGTTCGCCAACGATACACTGACAGGAGCGTTGACCGCGTTCGACGCGCTGAGCGCCAACGGCGGCACCGTCGTCGTGAACGGGGACGGCAGCTTTACCTACGATCCAACGGGTTCGACCTCGCTCCAATCGCTCAGCGTCTCGCAGAGTGTGACCGACACCTTCACCTATTCGATTCAAGGCCTGGACGTCCTCGTTGATTTTTCCGCGGCGGTTAGCACACCCGGAGGACTCCAGGGCGGCAACCACTGGAATACGGTCGGCGTGACGACTCCCGTGGACCTGCTGAATGCCGCGACCGGTATCGATTCGGGCTGGGACATCCAGGTCACCGACGGCGGTGGGGCCACCGGCTTTGGGGGAACAGCCATCAACGGCGACGGCGATGCGGCGCCCTTCGATCAGTCGTTTGCCATCATTG
>CALBSZ010000782.1 GCA_937967665.1 uncultured Planctomycetaceae bacterium | reverse complement strand
GTTGCGCCAGGCTATCGAGTGGATCGCGAACGTGTACCGTGACGGTCGCCGAATCGGTGCGATTATTTGCGTCGCGGATCGTGTAGAAGAACTGATCGGTCCCTTCGAAACTGGTGGCGGGTGTGTAGACCAGGTTCAAGCCACCGGGCCCGGGAGTCACAATGCCATTTGCGGGTTGCGTGAAGTTGTCGACAACCAGCGGTCCGAAATCACCGGGAATATCGTTCACCAGAACGTCGAGTCGATTACTGACGCTGTCCAGGTTCACCACAAAGGAATTATCGACGGCAATCGGAATTCCGGGCTGTTCGACTTCCACCGTCACCGTGGCGCCGTCGGTCTTACCAGCGTCGTCGACGATATTGTAGGTGAACGTGTCCGTTCCCACGAAGCCGGCGGGAGGCGTGTAACTGATCACGTCGTCCAGAAAGCTGGACGTTCCCTGGTTGTCGATCGAGACCGTGCCGCCCTGCGAAGTCGCGACCGTGCGGAAAGGACGGAAGATACGCAGCGGATCCGCGGGAACCGGGAATCCCGTGATCGGATCGATGCGGAAGCTGGGAACGTCGTTCGGTACCACATCGAGTTGATTATTGGTACTGTTCTGTTCAACCGTGAACATGTCGTCGTTGGCCTGAGGCCGATCACGGAGGATGCCGACGCGATGATCCTCGACTTCGCCGTCCAACGCCGGACCGGTGCTACCGAGTCCGCGTTGATGCGACAAGCGGAAACGCGCTTGGGTGAGTCCCGGGACCGCGGTGGCTGGTGTATTGAAGGTGATCTCGTGGACACCTTCCGTCACAAACAGGTCGGTGGCGATTTGTTCGCCCGGTCCGGTAAAATCACCGTCGCCTTCAAAGTCGATAAAGCCTTGCAGGTAACCGCCTTGAAACGTACTGGTCGTGACGGTGACTGCCACGCGGCTGGCATGCCCCGGCGCGATGGAGTCCAGAAAGACGACGCCATCCTCGTCGTCCACTCCCGTTGCATCATCTGACACCAGCGGGTCGAGCGGTGTCTGAAAACCGTCCAATTCGGAATCGATGCCGGCCCCACCAGCCGATACTGGCGGCCCTAAAAAGAAGCCCGGTAAGATCGGGTGCGAAGGCCCATTGTCCTCGAGCAGCGTCACGTACGGTTCCGGTGCGTCCCCAAAATCCCGTCCCAGAACATTGCCGAAATCATAGGTGTCTGTCGAAGGAAGGGTGATGGCGTGCCCGTCACAAGGCGAGCCCGTAGCGGCGGGAAAGGTCAGTATCGATCCGGGCGACAGCACCTGCCGAAGCGAATACGTGCCGTCCGGAATGTTGGGGATCTCGTAACGCCCGCGGTCTCCGCTGATCGCAGCCGGTTCCGCGACGCCGATGCGGCAATCGTTGTCCAGGTCCAGATAGATGTACGCCCCGGGAACACCTGATTCTTCTGTCGGGTCATAGACGCCGTCTGGATCCGTGTCGTTCCAGACGAGACCGGAAATGGTATTTCCGCCTTCGCCGCCGTTGGTTGGCAATTGCGGAGCGGCCGTTCCGTAGAAGCTAATGCTCCACGACTCGAACGTCCCAATATCCTGCGCTGCGAGATCGGTGACGCTGATTGTCCAATCGCCCTGAGCCTGTTCGTCCCAATGCCGCGCCGAGGTGAACAGATAATCGTCGTAATCCGCGGCGCGGAAAAACAGGCCTCGCTGCTCGACCAGAACCGATTCAGTGCCGCTGGGCGCAGTCAGGACCACCTGCAAATCTTGCGACGCGGTGTGCGTGCTGTCGAATTCCACTTCAACCCACTCAATATTCAAGTTCTCTGTCACGGAAATGGTGGAAGTGAGCCCGTTGACGTTCAAGTCAGGGATTGTCTGCCCAACCGTGGCGGTACCTCCCATCAGCGCCAACTCGGGGCCAACGCTTTGGAAAGTACTGGCCAGCGCAACCGCGGCTTCCGCGTCGATGACTCCATGGCCGAACTTGTGATTGACCGTATGGCCCGCGTCATTCGTCACCCAATCCGGATCGGCGGGATTCGTATCGGCGGCCGTTTGCACCAGGATGTGTTCGATATCGCGATAGGACAGGTTGGGATTTGCTTCGAGCATCAACGCGATCACGCCGGAAACCAGCGGGGTGGCCGACGACGTACCACCGAACGTTGACGTATAGTCGGGATCGGCCAGCGTGTCCTCATCAAACGGGTCGAGTGGCGTCGCGGCGTTGTAGCCGTCGTCGCCAAGCAGGTCGGTGGTTGTGATGCCGATGTCGTTTGTGGCCGCGCCAAGGTTAGAAGGCGCCGAAACCAGCAGCGCCGGTCCCGATTCGCTATACATCGCTTGACGCCCGTTGTGATCGGTCGCTCCGACCGCCAGCGTATATCGCGAACTGGCATAACCGTCCACGGACGAGTAGTCGTCCGAACCACGTCCGTTTCCACCCGCCCAGGTGTAGATGTTACCTAAACCGTTGCGCCCCGAAGTCACGCCGTTTTGCATCGCCGCCAGGGGCAGGGGACCGAGCGGATAGACGTCGCCATCGTCCGGCGGTCCCCAACTGTTGTTATAGATATCGATCGCCTGATTCATATGCGACAAGGCGGTCGCTTCCGTCGTGTCGGGTTGATTCGCGCCCAGCAACCGAATGCGGGCCAAGCTGTCGTCAAATCCAGCTCCCGTTACGCCTAGCATGTTTTTGCCCGCCGCGGCGGCCACGCCGCCAACCGAAGTACCGTGGCAATCGGCCAAGGCGACCAGGAAGCACGGATTGAGTAACGGTGCTGGATCCGCGTCGTTATCCACAATGTCAATACTGAGTGTCGCATCGTAGTTCGGAGCCAGATCGGGATGAGTGTGCTGGAAGCCGTCATCCACGACCGCGATCACAGACCCGTTCCCCGTGGCCATGTCCCAGGCGGGAACCAGATTGGCGTCGGCACCGACGGTGCCTCCCGTTTGCCCGGTATTCTGCAGGTGCCACTGGTCCGGGAAGAGCGGATCGTTGGGAATCAGCCTGGTGTCCTTTTCGAGCTCGACGAGCGGGTAGAAGTAGCGGACGTCCACGTCGCTTCGCAAGGTCGAAATGATCGACTGCGTTGTCATCGCGCTCGGCGTATAAACGTATGTATCACGAATCACATTGGTTGGCAGAAACGATGCCGCGTTCACGCGCTGCGCGACCGCCGTAGAATTGGCACCGGCACGTAGTTGGACCACCCACGAATTCACGCGATTGAGCTCGGCATCGGTATACTGCTGCAAGTTCGACGCCTGTCGGAACGCTGCCTCCAGTTCCCGCTGCTGGGCTTCCGCCATGGAAATGAAATGAGAACCCGATGTTTGGGTACCGGCAACCACCGGACCAACCGTGGACGGCTGCGCCGGGGGTGTCGCGCCGGGGGTGTCGGTCAGGATCGCAAGCAGTTCACGCGACTCCAGAGTTTCCACGAATTGGCGACGGGCGCTAGCCGAGCGGCTGTGATGTCTCTTTGACGACCGTGTTGAATGACGATGCCACATTCTGGTCGGTTCCTATACTGGAAATGACAAACGATGAGGAAGGAGAAAAGGGAAGTGTGCGGGCCGGTTCGGTCCCGACTCGCAGGTGGGGGAACGGCGAGAGTGAAGTCGAGCAAACCCAGCCTTTAGCATAATTGCCGCCGCTTGATATTTCCAGAAATGTCAACAAACGTGAACATAAAATATTGCCGAATTTGTATTTAGACGTCCATGCCTGCCAAAAGTTCCGCGGCTTTGTCCGGTTGTGACGACGTTGACGATGGTGGTAAGAGCACCTTTCCAAACAGCTGAGAAGTGGGAAACGCCTGCTGTCTGGCACGGGACGATTAAGGGGCTCGGCCACGTCGAGTTCCATTGTACCACGACCTCTCCATTGCAGCCGCGCGGTACCGCCTTCAGGGACCGGGCATCCAGCGCCAGGTGAGCAGGAACAGCAGGCAGGCGACAAACGCCGAAAGATAGGGAAGTGTCGCCAGACGCCGATTCAAGAATGCGGTAATGAGCAGCAGGGTCGCGACCAGAAACGCCCATATCGTCGTCGCCAGCAAACCAGGCAGATGCAAAGTCAGGCCGACGATCCCGAACAGGAAGACCGACGCACGACTGGTGCTGACCGTTGTGGAAAACGATAAGGCCTTGGCGAAGAACCAACCTAGGGCAATCCCGGCCGCGCCTCCGATGCTGGCGTTGCGCAGCATGGCGACCGTCCAGCGCAGACGTTCGATGGAATGGCTGTAAACCGGATCGATGGCGGGCCAAAGCAAGGGTGCCGCCAACACGCAGGCAACGGTGAAGACGACGAGCCGGCGGGGGACGCGCTGGCCATCAAACGTGATCAAGCCCGCGACGAGTAACGTGGACAACAAGAACACGTGGTAGCCAAACAGGGCGACCACCGGCCAGGCAATCGACGTGCGGAGTTGATCCAGTATCGGAACGATATTCACATGGTTCGGCAGGTTGACTCCGCCCAGCAGCAACTCCGCCGTGGCGAGTGACAAGACCGTCGAGCCCATGACAAATTCGACCAGCGGATAGCGCGGCGAGATGGGCAGACGGCAAACGCGGCAGCGCCCGCGTAGCATTAGCCACCCCAACACGGGGACGTTGTCCCGCGCCTGAATCTGCACTCGGCAATACGGACATCGGGACGGTTTCCAAATCAACGTCTCACCGGCCGGCATGCGATACACGACGACATTGAGAAAACTACCGATCGTCGCGCCGAGGGCGAACAGCCACAGCACCAATACCGCAGTCATGCCTCGCGACGTAAGTGCTTCGATGATTTCATAATCCCGCAACGGGCGGGCGGAGTCGCGAAATACGAGCGGCGCGACGAGATAGGCCGCAACGACCAGGATCGTCGTCAGCAGGATGAACCGCACAGGCCAGTTGGGGTGACGGCGACGGTACATGATGTTGAGGGCACTTTGGATGAATGTCGGATGACGGAGGTGGAGCGACTCGCTTGCGTACGCCGCGGGGCCGGTATCCGGGCTAGGGCTGGCGAGCGGCTTTGCGCGTGCTGACGGCCAACAGACCTGTTCCCAGCGAAACACCGACGATCGATGCCAACCACCATGAAACGGGCAAGTCCAGGCTGTCCGTGGACTCGATTCCCAGGAACGGGAACCTGGCTTGCAGTTCATTCATATAGAATCCGGCCATCAATAGTAAGCCGTTATGGACGGCATGCAGGAGAATTCCTGGAAGAATACTGCCCGTACGCCAGCAAACCCAACCCAAGACGAGTCCGAGGAACGTACTGGGCAAGAACCTTTCCGGGGTGAGTACGTTGCCGGAAAACGTATGAAAGGCGCCGAAAAGCAGCGCTGACAGGACGACAACGCCACGTGCTGTCGTTGATCGGCGGAGTGCCGTGAACAGGAAACCACGAAAAAAGAATTCTTCGCACAGCGCCGGCATGACGGCCAGGCAGAGTAAGATGACGGTCGGCGAGATCGTGCGCAGGGTTTCCATGTACTCCTTGACGGCGCTCAGCCGATCCACGGTGATTCCTCCCACCCCGAACTTCGCGCCCCAGGCCAACAGTTGATGGGCCAGCGGCCACGTGACCAAACCCAGCAAGACGGCCGAGACGAAACTGAGTAGCGGTGCCCCATGGACTCGGAACGTCGTCGCCACGCGAATCCGCCGCACGCGACTCACCACCAGCGGAACAACTCCGAACAAAACCAGGGTCACCGCGGCGGCCGAGGTAATCCGTGACTGCAGATCCAAACCGCCGAACTGCGTCAGGGCGCTGGCCAGCACAAAGTAGAGTGGCAGAATGATTGCGAAGCAGGCGAAGGTTTCGTTCAGCGACGGATAGTCGTGCGCGTCCAGCGGCCGGCGGAGCAATTGCCGCCAGTCGGCCTGCGACCCGTAGCTCATGGCATCCTTTCCAAAGCTGCGTGCCGCGAACCGCAGGGCGAGTGCCGAGTAGCAGGTGGTTGAGACCACGACCAGCAGCGCAGGCAAGAGTTCCGCCTCGCCCTGCAGGATGTTCCTCGACAGCAGGACAACGTTGATGAGCGGGGCCAGCGTCATCATCCCCTGCAATTCGATGCCTGGCATCAGGCTGACCACGCCGGGTGTGAGTGCCAGCAGCATGAGCGGAATCAGGTAGGCCTGCGCCTCCTTGAAACTCCTCGCTTGACTCGTAATAGCGAGCAGAACGCCGGCGAAGAAGGTGGATAGCAGCGTCAGCAGCAGGAATACCTGGACGATGGTCAAGAGGGACAGCGCATGCTGGCCAAACAGCGCGTCGGCCAGTCCGACTCCCCAGAGCGTCACGGACATGGCCGCCAGATTCACAGTTGCCGTCAGCATCGCAACGCAAACGACGGCAATGTATTTCGCCAGCAGGAGCGATAGCTTCGGAATAGGCGACGCCATCAGTGCTTCCATTGTCCCGCGTTCCCGCTCTCCCGCGGTGAGATCGATTGCCGGATAGACCGCTCCCGTGATCGTCATCAGCACCAGCACCAGCGGGATCAATGACGCCAGCGAAACCATGTCCGCTTTGCCCGCCCCAACGCTCTTGGTCATGAGTGGCCGAGGGGCGTCGATACCGGCCGCCTTCAATTGCAATGCCAGGCGCGAATCATTGTAAGCCTCGACACGCTCCTGCACGGCCTTTAATCCCGTTTCGCTGATCGCCGAACTGTTTCGATAGACTAAAGTACAATCCAACGGCTGCGGGGGACGCGGGGGCGAATTGAACCGCACGCCCACGTCAATCATCATTTCGGTCACGCCGTATTCCAGCGAGCGTGCGTCCATGATGCGAATCTGCAGAGACGAAAGCGGCGTGGCGGCCGGTTGACGCAGTTCTTCGTCTCCGCGATGCAAGTACCAATTGAGCATGGTCGAGTCGGCGTCGCTCTCGGTACCGATGAAGTAAGTCACATCTTGCGCACGCGTCAAGCCGGTCAACAGAAAACGCTGCAAGGCTACCGATAACAGCGGGTACAGGAGGATGGGCATCAGTACCAGCGTCATGATCGTGCGCCGGTCACGCAGGATTTCGCGCAGTTCCTTACGAGTCAGTCGCCATTGCCAGGCCAAACCACGCTGCTTCTTCCGGACACCTCCGGTTGCGTCGCCCTGACTCAAGGCGCCAACTCCTCAATGCGTGACGGGATCTCAACGAATTGCAGAAACATGTCGACCAGCGTGGGCTGGCCCGTGGCGGCTTGCAGCTGCGCCAGCGTTCCTTCGTGAATCAAACGGCCGCGGTACATGAGGCCGAAGCGGTCGCACACCCGCTGCGCTTCATCCAGTCGATGCGTGCTGATGATGACGGCCTTCTGCTGTTCCCGCAAATGCTGGACATAGTCGAACACGACCTGGCTGCCCACGATATCCAGTCCCCGTGTTGGTTCGTCGAGCAACATGACTTGGGGATCGTGCACCAGTCCGCGAGCCAGAATCAGACGCTGTTTTTGACCGGTGCTCAGGTTCGTGCAACGCCGATCCAAATATTCGCGAAAAACCAGCAGGTCGGCCAGTTGTTCGATTCGCGACGCGGCGACTTCCGCGGGGGTGCCGTACGCATCCGCGAAGTACAGCAACATCTCGCGCGCCGTCAGCCACTGATACACGCCGGATTCGGCGGAGACGAAACCGATCTGACGTTTCACGTCATCGGCGTTTCCGGAAGTTCGCTGACCGTTCAGTTCGGCATACCCGGCGGTGGGCGGCAGCAATCCGAGAATCATGCGCAAGGTGGTTGTCTTGCCGGCGCCGTTAGGGCCCAGAAGTCCGTAAACCTCCCCGGAATGCACTTGAAACGAAAGCGAATCGACGGCGACGACACGACCGTTTGCGGTCGCAAAATGCTTCGTTAAGCCGTCCACCGTAATCATGTGACTAACGCACCGTTCCCTTGAATCATCACGACGGAGCGTGAGTTTCACTCGCCACTACGGCGTTGGTGATACGGATTCCGACGACTGCGCGAAATCGCATACCCGTTCGATGGCGGCGTGCATGGCGGCATCGTCAACTTCGTGAATGTCCTCCGCGCTGCCGACTTCGGGAACCATGGTCAAGGTCAATCGCCCGCCCAAATGCTGTCGGAATTCTTCCAGTCCGCGAAAGAGGTTCTCGCGATCATGCAGCGCCGGATGGTAAAGATTGAAGCCGAGGTCTGTTAAGCATTGAAGAACCTTCGTTGAATCTTCCCATGGTAAACCCAGTTTCAGGGAAGAATAAACCGTGTCGATGGCGACTCCGATCGCGACGGCCTCCCCGTGACGCAACTCGAAGTCCGTCATCGACTCCAGTTTGTGCGCGGACCAGTGACCGAAATCGAGCGGTCGGGCCTCGTCCATCTCAAACGGATCGCCCCCTTCCGTGATGTGACGCAAATGGAACTCGGCCGACTGCCGGATCACGGGCATCGCGGCGCGGGCATCGCGCTGCCGGATGCGTGAAGCGACCGCGGCGAGGTTTTCAAATGCGGAACGATTCTTCAACAAGAACACTTTGACGGCTTCGGAGAACCCGCAGATGTAGTCGCGGTCGCTGAGCGTTTCCAGCAGCGTCGCGTCATTGATCACGGCCCACGGAGAAGCGAAGGCGCCGAGCCAGTTCTTCTTTTGAAACAGGTTGACGCCGTTCTTGACACCGATGCCGGAATCTCCCTGTCCCAGCGTCGTCGTTGGCAGTCGTACCAGCCGCAGGCCTCGATGAGCAATGGCGGCGGCAAAGCCAACGCAATCCAGCACGGCGCCCCCGCCGATGACCACGACGTAGCTGCGGCGGTCGAGGTTCGCAACGTTGAAGACCTTCAGCATTCGCTCGAGGATATGAATGTCGTTCTTGATCTCTTCGCCGCCGGGCACCACTTGGATGTTTCCGATGCGTTGAATCTGAGCGTGGTTGTCCGCAAATGCGCGAATGCGGTGCCGCAGCTGTGGTTGCGACTCGCCCAAGTTCGCGTCCATCCAGAATTGGACGCGCGCCGGCTGATCCGCCGTCGGTTCGAGGACGTCCGCGAGCACCTGCTGGTCCTTACCAAACACGTCGTGTGTGAACCGCAACCGGTGCACAAAGGGGACGGCAAAGGGTACATCCAGAGAATAATGGCTGCCACGATTCGTCATGCACTACTCCGATACGGTCGATGTTTCGACAGGTCGGCAACGGCGTGATGTGTTGCCGGACGCGGCGGGGAATCCGCTGTGGGCTGTGCTACTAATTTGACACATCAACGCACTCTAATCCATACTAGGAGTTTACTTAGTTTTGCTCTGTCACGCAAATGGCAGGCTGGCAACGACTTACAGCAAGGCGCCGCATGCAGGAGCTACTTTACCCCTTCATTCATCCCTACACCTGGCTGCTGCTGGTGATGGGGGTTGGAATTCTGTGGCTCGGTCGCCGAGCCGAGTCCCCCTGGTGTTGGCGGCTGACGGCACTTGCCTTCCTGGCGCTGCTGGCCTTTAGTACGCCGTACGGAGCCCGGCAGTTCGCCTGGCTGTTCGAACGCCACTGGACGCCCGTGTCGGAACGTCCCCCAGACTGCCAGGCAATTGTGATCCTGAGCGCTGACGTTCGCCTCGTTTCCAAAAAGGATGGCACGACCGTGTTAGGGGCGGAGAGCATGTACCGCTGCCAGCATGGCGCGGCACTTTACCGCAGCGGGGCGCCGTGCCCCGTCTACGTCACGGGCGGCAAGCCGAGCGCGGGGCGCGCGGGTTTACCTCCCGCTCCACTCATGCGCGATTACCTGATCACACTCGGGGTCGACGACGTCGATATCGTTGTCGAAGATCAATCGCGAGACACTCGCGAAAACGCTATCCATACGGCGAAATTCCTGCGCACGAACGGCATCAAGAAGATCGCACTGGTGACCGACGCGGTGCACATGTATCGAGCACTCTTTTGCTTCCATCGCGAAGGCGTGGACCTGACGCCGGCGCCGAGTCATTTTCGACCGGGGGAATACGAGTTCTCTGTGTATGATCTCGTGCCCACCGAGGAAGGCATGGTCTCCAGCCAACGCGTCTTCCGTGAAGTCATTGGTCTGACGTGGTACTGGTGGCACGGATACCTGTAGACATTCGGGCCTGTAGCGAGCCGGATCAGCGGCTGTCCGGAGCAGATGTCTGCGATTCATCTTCCAGGATTGCTTCCGCGGCGCGCCTGCCGGAAATCATGGCACCTTGTATGGAGGCGGTATCCAGGTAATCGCCACAACACAGCACACCGTTTATGGCGCGCGGCGTTTTTTCAACCGGTGTGAGCGCCGGCGGAGTCTGATCGGGAAACGCGTTCGAAATGCGGTACGTTTGCAGATGCCGCCAGGCGTCAACCTGGTTGCCATACCAGTCATTCAACTGTTGGCGGACTTCGCCTTCCATCTCGGGGCCGTGCTGGCCGAGAACGGTGACGGAGACCAGTGACTTGCCGGCGGGCGCGTAGCTCGAATTGACCTGACTGGGGACGCAGAGGTTGTTGATGGGACCGCAACCATCTCCGTTCAAAACCAGGATCGGCTCTTCGGCAGGCGGGGCACTCGCAGTAAAGTACAGGCAGGTCACACTACGCCCCGGGGGCGGCGGCGGTGTGCCGAGCAGCCGGGCCGCGGCGTGGGCGTCGCAAGCAACGACGATCCGGTCCGCTGTGAGCACTTCGCCGGATGTCAACCGCACGGCGTTGTCTTCAATGGCCGCGACTTTCGCATTGAGGCGAATCCAATCTGCCGGCAGTTTGTGGGCAATCTGCCCGGCCAGGGCTCCCATCCCAGATGCCGGCAAGGCAGCATCCCCTGTGGCAAACATGCGAAACACGAATTCAAACATCCGGCTGGAGGTCGCCAATTCCGGTTCCAGGAACACGCCGCCCAGGAAGGGGCGGAAGAACCGTTCCGTCATCGCCGCGGAGAAGCGGTCTTTTCGCAATGCTTGCGAGGTCGTTATTTCGGGGCGTGAGAACAACGATTCCAGTGAGCCACGGGTGACGCGCGACCGCAAACGCGACATCCGTAGCTTGTCGGCCAGCGAACCGATGGGCGAAAATGCCGTTGTCAGGAAATGACGCGGGCTTCTCCACGGATCCACAAACCGGCGAAATTTACCTCGATATCGAATCAAGGCCCCCGGTGCAAAGCGTGCCAGGCCAAGCGTTTCGTAGTCAAGTATCCTCTGGGCTTCCGGGTAAGATGTGAGTAGCACTTGGAAACCGCGGTCCAGTTGAAAACCATCCACCGTGTCGGTGCGGGCCCGACCGCCGACTTCGCTGGCGGCCTCAAGCAGCAGAAACGGGATCCCGGACTCGTGTAAACGCAACCCACAGGCAAGCCCGGCCAGGCCCCCGCCAACAATGACAACTTTCCTTCGCATCACTCAACTTCTCTTGGGAACGAGTTGAAAATAACGTCCAAGCCCGATATTCAGCGGCCGGAGGCTATCGCTTCGACAATTCAAAGCCGTCAACACCCACTCCCCTTCCGCGAACCGAAAAGGACCCACCATCGTCACACGCACGATGCGGTAGCGTGTAGATTGCCAAATCGGGATGAAGGCGCACTCGCCGGTTCGTCATGTTTGCGCCAATGCGACGACGACCCTTTCGATGGCCTTCCTCCTGCGTCCAAGGCTGCCGGTAGTCACTCATCGAATGCCGGGTCGCTTATCGGTTACCGGACGTCGTCACGTCTATGCGCCGCGCGCGTTTGTCCTTCCCGCCTTGCTAAGCGGATCCTCGTTCAATCATCGTTGCCCTTCACGGCGGCTGGTCAGTTCGTGTCTCCATCACGGCGGCTATGGTTGTCGTTCGATCGTCGTGCGGTCGGTCGCGGCGCGGAAGAGTCTTAACGGTGCCAGCAAATTGTCTTGCCACGCGACGGGAGTTGTCGTGGCCTCGCACAGCAGAACGGTGGCATCCGACGCGGCCAAATTCTCTTCATCTTCACTTCGCAGCAGGTCAAGCAGATCGCCTGCCAGCCGTGAAGGGTCCGTTCCACCGAGGCGTTGCACGCGGCGAAGTAGGCCCGTCATGCCGACAGTTCGGCCGTCGGATCCGCGGCATTCCGTCAGTGAGTTGCTGTAGCATAAAACCCGATCGCCGATTTCCAATTCGGTTTCTACTTGCTGGTACTCGCCGCTCGACAGAACTCCGAGATTCGTTTCCGCCGCGGGTTGTCTGTCTGACGACGACTTGAGCAGCGTCCACTCGCCCGTACCGTGCCGAAAGCAGAGCGGGCTCGGATGGCCGGCATTGCAGAGTTTGAACGATCGCGTCGGGGCGAAATAGGTACACATCAAGGTGGATGCAAATCCGCCCTGAAGCGATGCCCGCTGGAGTTCGCGGCTCATTTGCTTCACCGAACCCGCCTGATTGATCGAATTCACGTTGCGTTTCATGATGTCGCGGAGTCGCAGTGCGACATCGTTGAAGAGGGCACCGAAGGCACATACGTCAGCCATCAGCATTCGCGTGATGCGGCCCGATGCGCATGACGAGATCAAGTAGAGGTCACCGCCGCCCGCAATCGTGTCCTGCCGCGGTTGGCTGCGAACCCAGACATTCAAGCCGGGGCGCTTGATCTGATTGCTGGTTTCTCCGTGGCCACCGAACACTTCCATGCAGTTCATTGGTTCATCGGATGTTAAGGTCTCCGGGCTGGATTGAAACATGCGTTTATACTCCACGTCGTCAGTCTGCGTCTAGCTGAGGCGTTGAACACTTGAACTTGAGGGATTTCGTTATCGAGAGCACGTACCGTCCTGTCGCAGGAAATGTGCACGCAGGACGAGGATCGGGGCACGCACGGTTGACTACACCGTGCGCGGGGAAGCCGTCGCGGCTTTCGCGAACTCGCGGTTGTCGGATACCCAATCTTCTCGAGTGTAGATCACCACCGACGAGTCGGTTTCCCGGACTTCCAGGCGATTCAAACGCAAGCCACGCTCGGTAATCTCGGTGAAAAGTTGATGTGCCAGGTTCTCCACGGTTGTCGGCCGAGCGAATGGTTTTAATTTCAACTTCTCGCCAGTTCGCTCAGTGTGGCCCACGAGCGTTTGGTAGAGGGTATCGTTGACGTGAATCAGCATTCCGTGGTCGTAGTCCTTCTGAAGCAGCGGTTCGACCACCCGGTCGAAGTCCGCAAACAAGGTAGTTAAAGCCCCCGTACGTTCGACTTCGAAGAAGCACGTAATGCCGTATCGGTGCCCGTGCAGATTGCGGCACTTGTCCCGCAATTCTTCGTTGCGATGCGCTGCGTAGAACTTATACTCTTTTTGGATGATCATGGAACCGGCTCCCCGCGGTGACTCACCGAAGCGACTCCCGCCGTTCGATTTAAAGTGATTTTTGCGAGATCAGGGACAACACCTCGGCCCGACTTGATTGGTTGGTCTTGAAAATGCCGCGTAGAGCGCTGGTCACGGTCGAACTGCCATGCTTTTTGACGCCGCGGATCGACATGCAGGAGTGCTCGGCCTGGATGACGACAGCAACGCCCGTCGACTTCAGTTTCTGCTCAATCATCTCGGCTACGGTCTGTGTCATGCGCTCCTGTACCTGCGGGCGGCGGGCAACTTCCTCCACGACTCGTGCGAGTTTGCTGAGCCCGGTAACGCGGCCACGCGGGATGTAGCCGACGTGGGCGACGCCACTGAACGGCAACAAGTGGTGCTCACACTTGCTGTGGAAAGGAATGTCGCGGACCAATACCCGTTCCTCGTAGTCTTCCGGGAAAGTGACGTCCAGGTGGCGGGCGGGATCTGCGTGAAGACCGGCGAACATCTCCGCGTACATTTTCGCAACGCGACGCGGTGTCTCCTCTAACCCGGGACGGTCCGGATCTTCTCCAACGGCACGCAAGATTGTGCGAACCGCTCTCTTAATCGCCTCCAAATCCACCGGCTCGCGATCCGTGCGCGATGACGTTTCAATCGCCTCCCGCGTGTCGACGCGGAAAGAACGGGAAGAACCATTCGTGGTTGCGGGAAGCTCTAAAACCGTCGGCATTGCAAACTCCTGATCGGGGGTAGTCATTGTTGAAATCCCAGGCATACTAGACGCAACCGGCCTGGTGGCAAGCTGGAAAAAGTTCCGCTCCCGGTCGCCAGTCCCAGCGAGAGCTTGTCGATCTTTGAAGGGCGGAGCAACCCCATCGTTGTCATTCCAACGCCAAAGCTGGATAAGGACGTAAAGCGACATGGCGAAACTGCCCAAAGTCATAATCAATACCAACCACAACACGCGTTTGAGTTCAACGTGGGAACTCGGCGGTCGAAAGATGTTTGCCTGCGAAGTCTGCCAGCAGTGATAGATCGTTTTGACCTGGCAATTATCTGAAGTGTCCGGATTGCCGTTGGCAACGAGATTGTTACCGCCCATGGTCGACAGCACTGATCAGCATTCGCGCAAACCCTTGGAAGTGCTGCATGTTGTCGCAATAGGTCGCGAACTGCATTCGGTTGAGGAGCCGTGCTGAGAGCGCCTGCCCACCGACCGCGAAGGCGACCTGGTCATGGTATTCGTCGTACAGCTCTACATAACCCCTTACGAAGTTGTCTTCATCTTCAACGTGTGAGCAGCTCAACCAGAGCAGTTTGGGGTGATGCTCACGAATCGCGGCGCCAATCGTGGCGAACGGGAGATTCTGTCCCAGCGACACGGCGTTCCAGCCTGCGTCGCGCAGCACGAGTTCCGCCATGGCATTCGCGAGCTTATACTGGTCTCCGGAAACGGCGCCGCCAATCGCCAGCGGCGAACTGTCCGCGGGTTGCGGAATCAGCTGCCGGAGGTCGTGGAGAAGACGCAACGCAATCTCTGAACCGCGTCGCTCCTCGTAGACCTCCACGTCGCCGCACGACCATCGTGACCCAATCTCATGAAACGAGGCAGCAAGCACATGGTCGCATAGCACGCTCAAGTCGTGTTCGGCGAAAAACAAATCCATAACGATCTGCTGGCACTGCGGCTCATCACCTTGAATCAGGGCTTCCGTCAGCCGCCGCCGACCCTCTTCCATATCACTGACTCGGGACCTGGAGCGCCCCGGTAGTGCGATGACCTCGACGTCTTCGACACGGTGCGATCCAGCCCGCAAAAATGTCTGCAGTGCGCTCAGTGGAATGCGGCGATGCCCACCCGCTGTGTAGCGCGTCGCGATCACACCTTTGTCGCACCAGCGTTTGATGGACGATTCGCTGACGTGAAGGGCCTTGGCGACCTGCCTGGGGGTGAGAAGTGTCTTCATTTGCGTGCTCGATGTGAACGTTAAGAATGATTTACTGTTAATTTTGTGTTCGCGTCCTGCATTGAGATGCTAGAATCAATCTTTTTGTTTCCAAGTGAGAAAACGTAAGATGTGAATAGCAAATGGTTTGCGCCGACTCTCCTGGGGAATGAACGATTTGAGCGATTTTTATGGTTGCCAAAGTCGATATTGTACGGTAGAAAGGAATGAACGGTATGAACGAATTAACTTCAGCGTCAAAGGAAACAAACAATGTCAGCCAACTCGCACACCCTCAGGAATCATGCCGACGCCTCGCACCGGACAGAAAGCCTCCGCCAGCGGGTGATGTCGTCCCTGGACAACGGTGTCGATTTCATTCCCAACGACGAGTTCGAGACCACGCCGACCGACACTTCTGAATTCGTCGAGGAAACCCTGGAGCAACTGCAGCAGTCCAACAACGCTCCGGAGGACCTGCCCACGCACTTGCGTCGCATGTGCGAATCGGAGCTCTTGACGCCGGAGCAGGAAACGGCCTTGTTTCGCGAAATGAATTTCCTGAAGTATCAGGTCAACGTGCTGGTCTACGAGCTCGACTTGACCTCAGCTTCGGAAGCGCAATTGACACAGATCGACTCGTTGCTCCAAAAGTCGCAGACGATTCGCGACCAGATCATCCAGGCGAATATGCGGCTCGTCATTTCGATCGTGAAAAAGTTTGTCACACCGCAGCAGTCCTTCGACGAAATGCTCAGCGACGGCATCTTGACGCTGATGCAGGCCGTCGAGAAATTCGACTATGATCGCGGTTTCCGGTTCAGCACTTATGCCTACCGGTCGATCGCACGCAACGCGTATCGCACGGTGACTTCCGCGCGGGCCGAGGAAGCGCGGTTCACGCGTGACGCTGAAGACTGGGCTTTTGAACAGGAAGCCGATCAGTCCACCTCGACGATGACGGACAACGTTTGGAGCAACCTGCGTGACTTGACCGCTTCCATGCTCAACG
>CALBSZ010000781.1 GCA_937967665.1 uncultured Planctomycetaceae bacterium | reverse complement strand
AACCGGTCTGCTGCGCGTACTGTTTCCACTCCTCATTCCCGACGTCGACATTTTGGTTATAGCCTTCCAGCGGGCGGCCACGCCGGTCATACAAGACGTCTGTCTCCCCATCCGATCCGTTGCCGAACATGAAGTCCAAGCCGGTCCCACCATACAGATTGTCCATCCTGTGTCCGCCCAGGATCCGGTTTAATCCCGTATCCTCAAGCGTGCGGGACAGGTCGATCACGTTTGTCTGCGCGGTATCGTCAGGGCCTACATGAACGGCGATGTTGTACTGGATGGGCAGCAGCGTATCCCTTGTCGAAGCATCCGCGGAAACTCGCAATTCACTCGCTTCACCGGCGCTCAGGCCAAGATCGGCAAAGTTGATTTCAAGTACCGAAGCATCGAAAGACGTGAGTTCCATCAAACGAACCGGACCCTGGCCGATGGGAGACTGCAGGATATGTAACAACATCCCGTGTGTTCCGGTTTGCGTGATGGTGAGGCCGTCATTGCCGTCAAAGGTCGGCGGAATCGTAAACGAGAACACGTCGGTTTGTTGTTTGGACCAGATCGCCATACCTTGCAGGAGACCATCGTTGGCGAAATCCATCGAATGCTGCACTTGAGCGTTGTCGTGACGCGTGCCGTCGGCATCCACAAACACACCGAAGGTATGATCGCCAGCGGGCTGCGGATTCTGTGACCAGGCGTAAAGCTGGTTCGTACCGCTGCCGCCGACGAGATCGTCGTTGCCTGGTCCCGCATACAAAACGTCGTGATCATTCGCATCCAATTGCGGATTCCCGCCTCCCCACAGCCGGTCGTTACCGCCCAGGCCGGACAACGTATCGTTGCCTTGACCGCCATCGAGGCGGTCGCGGGCGTTCGTGCCGGTTAAGATGTCATTTCCCGGCCCACCGTCGATGACACCGACCCAGTCGTTGCTGCGTGCGGAGAGTTCCGACATGTCGACCGCATGATCACCTTGAACGAATTCGATCGTGTCATCGCCTCCCAGGCCAGATATGCGGAACTGTTCGACCAGGGGTGTCCCGTTGCTGGCACGCCAATCCGCATAGATCGGTGTTTTGAACGCCTGTGGACTTCCGTCGATTTCACAACGGTTGTCGGCCAGCGAATCCTCCGCGAACGAAGCACAGATCGTGATCACCGGGACGGCCGTCTGACCGGTTCCGTTGAAACCGAGTGATTGTAGATGGCCTGCATCTCCAGAGATCGACAACATCGCATTGCGACCTTGGGCGATGGTCGTGAAGCTGATGCGGTTACCGACGCGGCGGGCCAAGACACGGTCACTGTTGCCATCGTTGAACTTAGAGCGCACTGTCGAGTTCAATTGGCTCACTAAGTCATCCAGCGTGTCGGCAGCGCTAACAGACACCGTTTCCACCTGCGAAGCCAACGTTAGCGTCAAGTCAACGGACTGCGTTAACGGGAGATCCAAGTCGACATCCAGTTCACTCAACAGCGATACGTCACGTTCCGAAATTAGAATCGTGTCGTCGTTGTCAGTTCCTTCCAGGAGCAGAATATCGGTCGGATCCTGCGCCGGATCGAAGCCGAAATCGCCATCGAACTGGTCGCCGAACTGTGAGTACGCCGGAGAAGAATCCAGCACCATAATATCGATCCAGCCTTCGCCGAAAGACGAATCGTGGCCGTCCTGGCCTTCCAGCCAATCCGAATCTTCGCCGCCGCGCAGCGTGTCATTGCCGCCGCCGCCGTACAGTTTGTCTTCACCGGCATCGCCAAACATGCGATCCGGCGCGCCACTGATTGCCGCGTTGACGTTGTCCGCATACGTGGGACCGATCAACCAGTCACCCAGCAGCGTATCGTTGCCGCCGCCGCCGATGAACAACTCCTGGCGGATGTTACCGTACAGCCAGTCCCCAGCCGGACCGCCATGCAGTTCGTCTCCGAGCAGCAGTGCGTTGGCTGAAACATCGATTGTGGGAGCGTAAGCATAGAGATAGTCGATATCCCCACCGCCCCACATACGTTGTCCCTGCAGAATCTCGGCGTGGGCGTCGCTTGGCTTGCCGGGATCTGTTTCGCCGGCGCCGCCGAACATGTGATCGCTGCCATCGTCGCCGTACAGCTGGTCGATGCCGCCGTCGCCGTGAACGATGTCGTCGTTGCCGCCCCCGCGACCGCTACCCCTGTCCTTGCCCCCCCGGCCGACGTCGTCGCCCGCCCCGCCGTCGACGTAGTCATCGCCGTCGCCACCGTCGATGTCATCTGCATCGCCACCACCGAAGAGCCAGTCCTTGCCGCCTTCGCCGCGGATTCGATCACGACCGTCGCCGAAGATTCCGAGCTGCGATGTCTGGCCGATGATTACCGGTACGTTCGCAACGCCCGCCAGAGAGAAGCCGGTGGGATGTTCCGCGGCAGTGGGCAACTCGCAGCGGTTTTCGGGGACCTCGCAACCTGCTGGTTCCTCAAAGTGCGACGCGTCGTTTACATCAAGGGCACTCGGTCCGAAGTCCTGAAACCCTCCGAGGGCAATGTCCAGGCCGTCGCCTGCAATAATCTTGTCATCACCCAAAGCCCCGACCAAAAAGTCATTACCTTCGTTGCCGAACAGCTGATCGTCGCCATCTTCGCCGAAGACCTGATCGTTGTCCCCACCACCTATCAAGATGTCGTTGCCGCTGCCCCCAAAAACAAGATCATCACCCCAGCCCGCTTCCACTCGATCCGCGCCCGCTTGCGTGGAGATCTGGTCATCACCGGCCATCGTGAAGACGATGTCGTCGCCAGGGCCGGTCGTGACAACGTCGAATCCGGCGTGTCCATGGTTGCCATACACGATGTCTTTATGATCCGAGGCGACTCCGGGAGCCACACCGCCTGCCTGCGGATCGCTGAAGATGGTATTCACTTCGTCATCAAAGCCGTCGCCCGTCATTCCGAACGAGGCATAAATCGTATCGGCCCCCCAGCCTCCATCGACAAAGTCGTTGCCTCGCAGTGCATGGATCGTGTCATCACCATCGCGGCCGAAGATGCTGTCGTTGCCGACATCGGCATAGACAAGGTCATTGCCGCCGCCAGCGTCAATGAAATGGATTGAATTGACATCGCCATCGGTGTCTTGGTTTTCAATGATTTTGCGGCCGGCAATGATGACGTCGGGGCCGTGAAGTGCGATGGGGACTTCGCCGGGCAGACCGTCGCCGTAGATGTTGTCGCTGCCGACTCCGGCGATGAGCTTGTCACTTCCTGCTCCACCATCCAGCAGGTCGTTGCCGGGACCCGCGTCAATCAGGTCATCCTCGTCGCCGCCAAACAACTCGTCATTGCCGAGTCCACCGCTGAGTTGATCCTCACCTTTCCCGCCGCGAAGTACGTCGATCCCATCGAAACCGACAAGAATGTCATTGCCAGAGAACAAATTGTCCAGATCGTCGCCCCACAGCTCATCGCCGTCGAGGCCGCCGTCGAGTCGGTCGTTGCCATCACCGCCTACGAGAAGATCCTCACCATTGTTTCCTTCCAAGATGTCATCGTCATTGCCGCCGCGCAGGGTATCATCGTCGTCGCCGCCCTCGAGGCGGTCTTTACCCACGCCGCCGTCGAGTACGTCATTGCCATCGCCGCCGACGAGCAGGTCTTCGCCGGCTTCTCCAAACAGCTGATCATCGGACGGCCCACCGATGAGTACGTCATTTCCGGGACCGCCATAAAACACAACTGGCCCGGGACCGGCGGTCAGGCGATCATTTCCCGCTCCCCCCATGACGGTCACGGGCGTGTACATGTTCTCGGAGACGGTAAACGTATCGTCCGCCGCTCCCCCAATTGCCATTACGGAATTTACGCCGCCGTAAGTCTGGATCAAGCCGCGCGATCGAAGTACCACTTCGTTGCTGTTACTGCCGGGACTAACGGTAAAGCTGTTACTGGTTGCCCCATCCGTGAGCAGGTTTAGTTGCCCATTGTTGTTGACAGCCAGCGGTGGTGGAGTTGCACCGCTACATTCAATGTTGAAGTCAACGATGGTTGCGTCGAGGATGTCAAAAAACTCGTCTAGAATCGTTTTCGAGAAGAATCCAATCGAAACGTCGACTTTAAGTTCCGCAAACAACTTCGCCTTCATGGCGCCGGCGAAGTCGAACAAACAGGGGGCCCCAAGTTCATCCAGATGAACCTTTCCGTCAGGCTCACGGTCGTGCAGATCCAGTCCGATTTCGGCGAAAATGCCTCCACCCGCTCCCGCTTCGATCACGAGCGACAGCGGGGGCCACAAGGGAATTCGAAACGGGGGAACATAAGGTTCGACGTAGATGCCAAATTCTAAACCAACTTCCAGTTTCTCATTCCCGGCACTGTCGTAATCCGCGAGATAGAAACCATTAAATATGTCCGTAATGTTTCCGCCCGGTTGTACAAATTGACGGAAGCCACGGGTGTCAAATCCAAAATCAAAGTCGGCGAAAGGATTAATCAAGCCCTTGATATCAACGAACAGGAACGGGGGCACTACAGGAACGAGGGGAACAATGGTGCCGGCAACTCCAAAGTTGAACCTGGGCATGTCGAAGGTAACCAGTTCGACGTCTTGGCCTAGCAGGAGTTTATAGACGTCGGTCGGTTTTTCGATCAGCGGGAACTGAAGACCTTTTCCAGAGTCGGTCTTAATCTGCAAGGCGTTATCGAAATAGTCGCGAACGGCGTCTCCCTGGCTTCCCTTGCCCCTCATCTGGGAATGCAATTCCGCCTGCGTCGGACTGTGTGTGCTGTCGTTCTTTAATGAAACGGGGTCGGCTACGGGTTCTCCCTCGATCATGGGAATCGGTTCACCCGGCAACTGGATCTGCTCCGCACTGTGGAAGCGCGGATCGGCCCCACCCTCGTTCGACATTGGATCCGGGCTGCTTATCACGAACGAGCCCAGGTCGAGTTTGCCGTCTCCAAGATCCTGAATGATCGGCACGTCGACGATCTGAAGGAATTCGCCAACCGACTGAACAAAATCACGGGCCTTGCCCACCAACTCTGCCGCGTCTTCTTCGCCCGCCAGTTCCAATAGATATTCGCCAATGTCCAAGGGCGTAACATCCGAGCCGGTCAGGTCCGAGAGAATCGGAATGGGTGCAGTCAATACATCGACAATGGTCTTGGCAGGTTCGAGCGCAGTGTTAATGCCGCCAACAACATCCGTCACAAAGCCACCGATGAACTCCCCTAAATCTAGATTGATGTTGTTGAATGCGACGCCCGGAATACTGTCTCCACCAAACGCCTGCCCGGATTGCAAGTCTGTGTCCGCTCCACCCGTGAGATCCCACGTCATGACGAAATCGGTACCGATGGATGGGAAGTTCGAGTCACCGCCAAGGCTACCGTCCAAGTGCAATTTGACATCGGCGCGCCCCGTAAAGGAAGCGTCAACAAGTTCCGCTAAATTGCTTCTCGCGATTTCGGACAAAGTTAGTTTGTTGTCGTCAGTGGGATCGGCGGGATCGTCGAAAGGATCGAGAACGTTGACGGCAAACTGACCACCTACGCTGGTCTTTTCAAGGTCGTCAATGATTTCGTTCCCATTTTCATCAACTCCATCTGAAGCCTGCAGTTGAAGGAATCCCAGTTTTCCCGTTGCGTTGAATCCAGGCAGCGTGGCGCTTACGTCAAATGCAAAATCCTGCGATCCGCCAATGCTGGTGTCGAAGTAAACGCCATGCGCCTTGCTGACACCGAATCCGAAAGCCGTCTGGAATCCCATTCCCACCGCAACATTACCATCCAGGTCGAGTCCCAGGCCATCCAGGCCGATATCGAATGCAATACTCTCATCTAAAAGTTGCGTGTCCTGCGAGAGATACAAGTCGAACTGGATTGAATCATCTACGGATGCGATGTTGGTCACATCGGTTACAACGACGCCGTCGACTTTCACAATGACGTCGTTCACGTCAATGATTGAATCGTTGTCGTCCGGTCGATCCAGCAGCCAATTCAACCCGCTGCCGGGACCTACCGCTTCAAAGATGCGCTGCTGCACGTAGGGTACTGTTCCCGCAGCGGCATCGACGATCGACAAATTGGAAAATCCACCTTCGCGCAAATCGCGGATGAATCGAGCTGCATCCTTCAGTTCATCGCCGATTAAAGGTAGTTCCACACCAAAGACCTGACCGTCCAATGCCTTTTCTAACAGCATGAAAAAACCGTCCCATCCTTCTGCCATGGCAAACAACTCGTCGGCCAACAAACCGACGCCATCGAATGCCCGGCTGAAATCAGGAAACGCAGCGGTACCCGACCACTCCGTAAGTGCGTTATTACTCGCCAGGTCTACGCCAATCGCGATAGCGCTTTGAGCCGGGTCCAGAATCTCGTACGCTGGCCCGTTTCCACTTGATGCCGGAACTCGCTTGAATGTCGGCAGTTCGATGTCCAGAACGGCATCGAGTGAATGGGATAGCTGCAACTGATCGAAATAGACGCGGTTATCCGCGTTGGTATCAGCTACGCCCAGATGGAACTGCGCAGGTGGCACTGCAGTGGGATCACCGTTTGCAGTATCAAGATCAGATCGACCATTCTCGCTGAGGACGACAAAGGAATCCGACGTTCCGTCCCCAATCATGACACCGACAGGCCCCAGCGCCGCGGTGAATTGTAAATCGTCTCCCCAGATCACCGCCTGCGCATGGATAGTTGTTGAGTCATAGAGGAACATCGAAGGTGGGTCGGCCGGCGTGCGGAGATCAATACCCACATCCAATGTCATGTCGACCGAACCCAGCACGTCGAACATCGCCTGGCCGCGAAAGTCGACCAGACTGTCCAACGCATCAAGTCCTAGATCTGAAAGATCCAGGTCGACAGCGTGTTCTGAATGGAAAGACAAACCCGCGGGCTGAACGTCGTTATTGTTGTCGCCATCCAGATTAGCGCGGAGCGCCGTTACGTCGGTAGAATCCACTCCGATGGTCATACGCAACGCCGGCGATCCCGGTACGGATTGATCGTAGGCGAGCGTTAGTATTCCAGCAGGTCCAACCACATTGCGCCACTCGTCCGCTAGTACGGTCTGCAGCGCTGACAGCGTTCGCTCGGGAGCGTCCGTGACGGAGGTAAAGAATGTGGTAAAGGAATCGGTGATCCCGAGCAGTTCACTGAGACTCTGATTCAGGACGGGTAACGGCCTGTCCAGGAATTCGAAAGCTTCGAGCTCGGTCAGATATTCCAGCGACTTATCAAGCAGCCCTCCGGTTCCCGTAATATTCTCGGCCTCCGTTTCCAGCAACCGAAGAAAATCTTCCATGTCCTCGTTATAGCCTAAGTCCAGCGTTGCTGGATCGCGTATGTCGGACCAATCCAACGTAATGGCGGGAGCCAGATTGCCGCTCAGCGTCTGCCCGAGAACCTTTGGCTCGACCGGCAGCGTCATGTTCGCAAAACCACTGAATTCCGGTTGCAGGACCGTGGGGAGTTCAGCAAACAACTCGTTCGATGTAATACGATCCTTCCCGTCAGAGTTGTTCGGGTCCTGTAATTCGACCGTCACTTCCGACCGCACGTGACCGCTTCCACCGGACACGCTGATGTCTGCAATACCCAACGCACCAGCCCCTGCGGAAATATCATCCGCCTTCAAGTTGACCGTCCCACGCAGAGCAGGCGTATTGGCTGCGGAAGGGACAAGATAGAGATGATTGGAAAGTGAATCTGCCGTCAGCGGCGTGCCCTCGATGACATCATCCCCATCCGTATCGCTCAGTAGGATTCCTAAGGCGAAAGCTACCATCGACGCGTTGCCTGCCTCGTCCGGGCGACGGATCTTAAACACAGCCGGGTCGCTGCACGGTGTCTGGCACGATTCGTCTTCGAAGCGGAGTCGTTTGTCTGAGGTGAGTGTTACCGAGAGTCCAGGCAATCCATCCAGATAGCTGACAAGTTGCTCAACGTCTCGTGCGCCGTCTAAGTTTGTTCCTACATTGTCCAGATTGACCAGATGTTGAGTCGTCCCGTCACCAAGATGGATGACGAAATCCGTACCTTGTTGATCATCCCGCAGACCGCGACCCGCGTTCAAGGCGGACAGTTCGGTGTATTCATTGGTCGTCGGATCACCATCCACCAGTTCGAATTCGGTGAGGTCGATGCCGATCGTAAACTGCGCTGCAACATCGGCCTCTAAACCGATCTTTCCATCACTGGACAAGCCGGCGAGATCGCCAAGTGTGGCGTCAAATCCAATATCCACCTGTTCCGCTGCCAGCACGTGGGAAAAGTCAATGTCGAATAGCAGCTGGTTGTTCTCGAATCGGACGCCCGAGACCACATTCGCCAATTGATCGCCTACAGCTTCCTGCAGCGTGGTGAACGAGAGTGCTGGGCCTCCGTCACTGGCGAGTAGATCGACAACATTGGCATCCCAAACTTCGTCCAGCTGGAGCGCGCCGCCAAATGTCGAATCGAGCGTGAACTTGATGGACTGCTGCAGTTCATCCGCATCGCCCGCGAGGCCCAGCCAGTTTCCAACGTCGCTAAACGCAGACAGCAGACTCTGTGGCGTGATGTTGGTAAATGGCTGCAATTCGGTGGGTAGGTTTATTGCAGGCGAAGCGTTGCCGGCAAACAGGTCGGCGACATCAAGCGTTACATTGCCGCTGGCCGAGAAGAAGGGCTGTAGACTTGGAAGCGGAGTAACACTAACAGGCAGCGTCAGTGCCGCATCCGTATAAGTTGACGTATCAAGCAGGGCACCAAGTGGATCCCGCAACAACCGACCAAGTGCTACATCCCCCTGCGTACTTAGCGTTACGCGGCCATCATAAGCGAAGGAGAATGCCGGGTTGTCGAGGTCAATGCCCACGTCCAATATGCCGATGTTCGCGAAAAACTCAGGATCGCTATCGTTAGCCGCCGTAGGATCGACCAGATCAGCAACCCCTCTAACCGTCATGTCCTGGATGTTGATAAAGAACGCTTCTTCCGGCGGCAAGTTTTCATCCAGTTTCAATCCAAACGAGAAGTCGAGCTTTAACTCCGTGTTCAGATTCAACTCCACTTCTGTGCCAATCTCAAAGCCATCGCCAAGAGCGTCGGTACCCAGCTCCAGCGGCGTGCGTATCGGCTGAATTGCAGTCGAATGAACGTTGTCCGTCATCCCATCTGCGCAGTTGTCCAGGAGAACTCCACTCGTGGCGCCGCTGCTGGCGCAATAAGTAATATCATCGAAACGGATCTCCTGCTCGGTGACGAGCAGCGAATCTGCGGCGACGTTCATTCCGTTGATACTGCTGATTTGGTCTAAGAGCGCTGTCTGGGACAGATTCGGCGAGTTCGCAAACGTATCAGCCAGTTGACCAAATACACCTGTGGGAAGCAGTTCGCCTAGCTTAGCCGCACTCGCTAAAGAGATTTGACTGGTGTTATCGTCTACTTCGGTAACCACCGTGGGGTCCAGGATTGACAGCAAGTCGATTTCTGCCGAAGAGGGTGGTGGGCCTTGCGCAGCATTTGAGAAAGATGCTGCCACGGATGTTGTTTCGCTTACGAGTGCCAAAGCGTGGTCAACTGGACCGGCTGCCGAAAAATCAGCGAACGCAGGTTGTGTCTGTTGAAATGCTATAGCCAGGGCGTTTGCCGCCGATTCGTCGATGCTGTGCTCCACGGGCACAAGGTCAATATGCAGATGGTTGGTGTGATTGGCGTCGTAGACCGCCACGACCGTGACGTCCTGAGGATCGGGGTTTACGTCCGTGTGGTTATTGAATGTGTTTGCAATGCTTTGCTTACCGACAAGTATTCTCCGCACGCTCACGCCGTCGGCAGCATTGTTGTAGAAGGCAAGCATCACGTCGACGACATCTTGCTCCGCATTAATGTCTGGGACGTGGACGTCCACATCCATTCCCGCCTGATGCTCGCCATGGAATTCAGCGGAGCCAATTCCGTTTTGTGTACTGATACCGTTAATGATTTGTGTAGTGTCATCAAGTTCCGCTGTTGCGGCGCGAACCGTATCGATCATCCAGCTCGTTCCGAACCGTTCCGGCTGCGGCAGACGCCCATTCCGCGCGTCGCCCGCTTGCGGATCCCTGGCAGGCAAAAGATCGAAATCGCCGCCGTTATAAGAGTACGGAAACGGACCTTCCTGCGGGATTCCCGGATCCGTCAACTCGACCCAGCGGGGAGCGTTCGGATTGTTCAGCCAGCCAACCGTTGCCTTATCGAGATCGTCATCCTGCAGCAACTTGCCCGTAGTGCGATCAATGATTCTTCCTTCGCCCATTGGGTCGATGGCCGCCTTGAACAAATGCAAGGCGGCTCTGGTCTTCTTTCCAAGAAACCCATCCACGTCCAGTGCATTACCTCTATCATCAGGGAAGCCAAGGTAATTAAGCCGCTGTTGAAGCCGCATGATGTTCTCGTGGTCACTCGTGCCCGATACTGCTACGGGCCGATTGCCATTAACTGAAACAAGACTGTTAATGGAAAAACCGGGAGTAACATGGAGAATGAGTTCGTAGTCCTGTTGATCGACGACCACATTCAACGCAATCTGTCCTTGGAAACCCGAGCTGGGATTGGCATCGCCCAGAACGCTTCCCTGTAGCTGAGTTGCTGGCGCGAAGTAGAATCGACCGCTTTCGTTAAATGGTGCCTGTCCGAATCTGTCCGCGAAAACAATGGTTCCGAGGAGATCTTTACCGTGCCGTAACCGCCAGAACAGAGTACGCTTGTCGCCGTTCGCCGTATCCACTTGAACGTCTTCTACGACGAGCTGCCGCTGAAATAGCTCCCCTTCCTGCCGTGGCCCAACCCCATCTGTGGTCTTGACGAAAATGTTGTTTTTGTCAATCTTGAACTCGCCAATAGTGTTGAGCTCTTCGACGAGATCGATAGCTGCTACGTCACCCGTGTTTACTGACACAACTCCATCACGACCCTGGGCCAAGTCATCGTGTTGGACAAACGCAGCTACGTAGTCAGAAATACTATCCGAGTCTGTCCAAGCGGAAACCAGATGATCGGCGGAACCATAACGTTCTTCGACCAGCCTTACCAATCGGTAGAATTCGTGTGTCGTTTGTTTGGTTGCCAGTTCGCGCGCTAGCGCATGATACGGCTTGTTGGGATTGTCCTTATTAAGATTGCTGTGAGAACGTGCCACGCTATTCGGTGTGTCGTCGTCACCGAGATCCGGATGCGATCCAGTAATGATTCCAGGAAACGTCGCCAGCGGCGTTTCTACCCATACCGTGTACGTGTTGTTAGACTCCTCGCTGCTGAGCTGCGCGATCCCGAAATCTGTCTGCGGCGTTTCGCTATCGCCCTGAACGGTCATCACTCCTGTATGGACCGAATAAGGAAACATCTCCGTCCAGTATCCGCTGCCGCTGTCGACAATGGTTCCAGCTGGCAGCAGTCCTTGATGGACGAAGTCTGACCATGTCGAATGGGCATAAAAATCCTGAACGGCATGAATGAGTTCGCCAAATTCCCGTGCCGCGGCGTCCGACACCGACTGGTTCGCGAATGCCGTCGGCGAAGCCGATTCTACGATATTTGCATATCGCTGATTGATTAAGTGAGCCGATTCTGAAAAGCTTGATCCGTCAAAGTGGTTGCCCCGGTCGGCTTCCACATATGGCACGACGTCGGCGAAAAAGTCCGTCACATCCCGAGAAATATTGCCATCGATGATGTGAACTCGGGTTGCACCACTTAGAAAGGACAAGGCGTCGTTTGTAATCCCTTCGTGAATCGGATGGCCGACGATCGCATTGGCAAAAAGCAGCCGACGGTCCTCAAGCGGCTCGAACAACGCCTTGATGCTTACATTGCGATTGTCGATTCCGCCATCCAACGAATGCAAACTGTTGAACCGCTTGCGACGATTTGCATGTTTTCTATTTCGTTGTTTTCCCATTGCATCACCTGAACGGAGAGCTGCGAAGCTCGATGAAGAGACAGCTAACAAGAAGTATTCGCGCAGAGTAATCGATGCGGCGGGGCGCAGAGGAATCGCGTGGCGATGGCGACGAGTCGTCGCCATGCGGAGTACCGCCATCGAGCAATCGCGTTCACAACTGCGTTACGCATTGTCGTCGCACCGAATAACACCCAAAGAGGGGGAGACGTTAACGGTAACCGTAACGTCTCGTTTCGCGAAATGCAAGAAGATTCAGGCGAATTGGCTTGACATCGCTTTGCTTACAGCGACGAGGAGTGATCGAACATGGCGAACAGATCACTCGGGGCACGGTAACTCACTCGGGGCACGGTAACCGCGCCGTCCAAGGTAGGTCGGTGAGCGGCGGTCAGGGTGCGGTGCGGGCGGTGTCGATGAGGAGGTAGCTGGACCAGAAGAAGGGATGCTTGGCGAGAAGGTCGTCGTCGGTGTTCAGATGGACTCGGTATTCGCGCGTCGCGTCGATATTGGTTTGGCGCAACAGCCGGATGCTGCGCTGCCACGCTGCCGCGGCCGTGGAATGGGGCAGCTCCTGCGCAAATTCGCGTGTTAGATCGTAGGTCGATTGCCCGCCGACTCGCCAACGCGACAACAGGATCGTGCGCGTTCCGGTGGACATGAGTCCGCAGACGGTCAGGAAAATCTCCGAGCCGTCGCCACCGTCCTTAAAGGCGTTTTCCGCGGGAGTGTGAAACCCGGAGAGAACCACCTCGGCCGGTGATCCCCACGGCAGCGACATCCAGTTTGCGACCGAGCTGCCGGCTTTGCCGGCATCCAGTTGCAACGGAGCTAGATCATACGGACCGCGCGCCTTCTGCGCCATGTCCGCCATGACCAAGACCTGCTGGCACTGTGTCGACAGGAGTCCTGACGGGATCGGCAATTCATGCCGCACTACTTCAGATTGCGGCAGTACCAATCGCAGGTCCGCGGTGGCTTCTTCGAGGAACTCGTCCGATTCACGCGGAAACAGCTTGCCGCTGACCAACAGCGTCCGCGATGTCTTCGCTTTCCCACGGCGATCCGGCAAGGCGAGAGACACGGTGGGAACATAGCGAATGCGAACCTTGTCGATGAGCGACACATTGTTGGTGGGTAATGCTTCGAAGGGGACATACCACAAGAAGCCGTCGGGCACGATGATCACTTCCTCCAGGGCATCCCAGACTTCCGGCTTCGCGCCACCCGTTAAGGCGGCCAGCAAGGATGCCGCGTCTTCCTGCCACGCATCGTTTTGCACGTCGCCGGTGGAGAGCACATGATCGCCGTCGCGATTCCCCCAATCCCGCAGCAGTTCGCCCAGCTGTTTGCGAATGCTCGGAAGCGATTCGAGCGGCCAGTAGGAGTAATTTTGTTTGCTGATCACAAAGCCATACGTATTGCGGCTGGTTTGCAGGAAGGAGAGCACCGCGGAGTTTTCGGGGAGTGCTTCCTGCAGTTGCTTGATGTCGGCTCGCGGCGGAAAGACGAACTCGGAAGGGATACGCCGTAACGCGATATCCCGCAGGATCAATTCCTGAGCCGTACTGGTAGTGGCCAATGCCGAATACAGTTCCTTTTGCTGCTTGATGATCTCGTCGTCGTCCGATACCAGAGGCAGCGCCTTGAGCTGCGCGGCGATTTTATCGGCGTCGGTCGCCAGGGCCGCGTAGTTGGGATACTTGAGCAGCAGATCCTGCTGTTGTAACGCGGCGACCTGATTGAGTTCCGCTGGCGGGGATTCGAGGATCCAGCGGAGCGCGTTCAACCGTCCTCCCATCGGCAGCGTACTGAAGAAGCGGTGTCGCCGAATGCGATCGCTGATCTGGATGGCCTTTTCGATCTCCTTGCGCACCAAAGCGACCTCCAGCCAGTGTTCGAGCGGCAGCGGATGGAGCGTCAGGATGACGGCAAACGTTTCCAGGGGATCGACTGACCAATCGCGTGCTGTCGGTTCGCGCAGCACTTCGGTGTAAAGCAGGTCCCCGACTCGATCGCTAACGGTGCCGCCCATGGCCAGTGCATCGGCCATGGCGATCTGGAACAGGCGCAGGGAGCTGTTGCGCTGATAGGCCAGCGCGTTGTTGAAGGCCGCGGTCCCGCCGCTCACGTTACCGGCCTGGAATTGCACGAGTGCCGAGGCAAACTGCCAGCGCGCCCCCACGGCGCCGCCACTCATCTCTCGACGATTCATCGACCGGCCGGCCTGGTCCAGTGCCACCGATGCCGCTCGGTTATCGCCGATCGCCGAAAAATTCTCGGCGGCGAGTGTCAGCAGGACGGCCTCCAGGTAACGGGATTCACGGCGGGCCCAGGCGGTGGCATTGGCCAGCGGTGGATAGACCCCCTTCTGTCCGCTGACCAGATGCACTTCGGTGGCGCGGCGAAATGCTTCCGCCATCACATCGTATTGCGAAAAGGCCGCGGCGGCGAAAGTCGCTTCCAGGTAGTACCGAGCGGCGATGTCGTAGCTGTCTTGCGCGAAAGCAAGGTTGCCGAGTTCCAGCAACGCCATGGAACTCAACGGATGGTCGAACTGCCCGGCGGCGGTGACCGAACGCTGCAAGAACGCGACTGCCTGTTCTGTTTTGTCCGTCGAGGCATAGGCGATACCCAATTGGCAATCGATCCAGGCCTGCGACCAGTGGTTGGGCGGGACGATGTTTCGCGATAGGGCGGTGATCAACTCGGCTGTCAAGGGAGCGTGAGCACACGCCGGGCCCAAGAGCACCCGGCGGCGGCGTAAGGACAGGGACGTGCAACGGACGATCGCCGGAACGCGAACCGGATAAAACTGCGCCGGCGCTACCACGCCGCCTTGCTGCACAACCTGACTGTTATCGAGCCGTCCCTGCAGGCTGATCATCGTATCGGGAAAGCGTCCCACGATACTGTTGCGCAGGGACTGCCCCCAGGTGATTCGCAGCTGGCGCGCGGACGGGTCAATTGCCGGTGGAAACTCCACACGCAGCATCCAGTCGCGATGGGCCAGGAACAGACGCAGGGCCGACGTATGTTGTTCGAGCGACTGTTTCAGATCGCCCATCTGGTAGTAGCATTCGCCAATCATAGCGTGATAGCAAATGGAGTCGACCCAGCGTCCTTCCGTGCTGCGGACGCCCGATTTGGCCGAGGATTGGAAGGCGCGCAACGCCAGTTGAAATTCACCTTCGTAGTACGGTCGAAACGACGCCACGTAATCTTCGCGCGGCACCGCTCGACTTCCCGTCTGGGCAGAGACCGGCGCCGCAAGGAATATCACTGCCAGCAGTGCTATCGCCGCCGTGCGTGCCTGTCGCCAGGGCATCCGGGCGTAGCAGGATTTGGTCCAGAATCGGAGATGTTGCATGAGATCTGCCTCGTTTCGCGGGATTCCCTGGTGCTTTGGGCAAAGCTGCCGCAAACCGCACTCCTAATCATACCCGATTCACAGAAAAGCGACGAACCGCTGGAGTTCGAAGCGTTTGAGGAAGCTGGACTTTTTTCAAAATCGCCCAAAGTTTCGGCTCAGGACACCCGATAGAAGCTGTAGCAATCAGGCCGACTTTGTCGGTCGTATGGAGATTACGGATCATGAACACCCGTCCCGCACAACCTTGGCACCTGTTGTTCTGCGGCCTGTCTCTGGTCGGCGCCGTTGTCACGACCGGCTGCCAGATCACGGAAGGGGGTCAGACGCTCCCGAGCCCGTACTACATCGACGATGACGTCCAGTACTTCGCGCCGCATACCGAATTCAAGCTGTCGCGAGAAGCCGCGACGCTGAAGACGTTTAAAGAGGCCGAAGCAGCCAACCGCCTCAACCCGTAATCCGGTCGAGACGGCAACAGGAGATTTTCCGGAAAAGCCCCGCGTTGGGAGCCCGCGATTTCTCACCCGTGCTGCGCCACACTTGGTCGCGGGATACTTCCAATGGTTAAATCCAATGCGGACGGAGGTCCCAAAACGTCGTATTGGACCCGCTGCGAGTCATCCATTCGGAACTATTTACCCAGGCGGCATCTTCAAACGTGGGCCGATTCCCGTTCCACCTGTTCCCATCCCATAGTGTGATATGGCCGGATGCTCCCGAAACGTCCAGGAATAGGATCCCTTGCCGGTACCTTGTAATCGGATTGGCAGGGTCGATGGCAACCCCCTTTCCATCTTGAGTCGGGTGCTACCGGCACGACGTGTAAATGAGAGTCCCATTTGACGCAGGCTAGTTGGTCCATTCCACGCCGATATACGGAGCGAATCCCGGCGAGAGAACCTGCGTCCCCGTGAAGGGCGGGCTATCGGGCAGGCGCAAATCCAGCAGGACCAAATCGGGCCGTTGCTCCAGCGCGAGTCCCAACACGGCGATCAACAGTTGCGGCAACG
>CALBSZ010000780.1 GCA_937967665.1 uncultured Planctomycetaceae bacterium | reverse complement strand
CTGCGTTCGTTGAGGCGGATCGAGAGTCACATCGCAAGACAGTGGAGTTCAATGACATGAGCCAACCAGCGCCGCTGACGCAGGAATCCGTCGATGAGGAACACGCCGAACTCGGTCCTGGGGCCTCCATCCTGGAGCACTTGCAGCACGTTATCGAACACGCAGCGCATTTGCTGCCGACACAAGGTCCGATCACAGTCTTCGTGCACCACAACACGCTTCACGCCTTCGAGGACTTGCCGTTCGAAGAGGGGCTGCGTGCCGGGCTGAAGACTTTTGGTTGCCAGCCGTTTCTTTCGGAAGACCACTATCGCGAATGCCTCGTTACCGGACGGATCCGCCAGGAAGAACTGGCAGCCGTATTGACCGAAGACCTGGGCGACGAAGCGGATGTCATGCTGGGATTTCTGGGTACGCGATTCAGCTTGCGGATGGCCATGCTGGAACACCCGCTGCAGTTGGCGTCGAGTGCCGAATTGCGTTGGGCTGTTGCCGAATCGGATGCGTTACGGCACTTCCGCACGTTCGTTCACGGACCGACCAAGCTGCGGATGGTTGCCGAGACGCGTCACTGGGTGATGCGCGACCTGCGGAACGGCAACGGGCGCGGGCAGACGGAGACGAACCGGATCAAGCAGCACGTCAGTGATCTGTTTGCCCTGTTCGGCAAGACGACCATCGAGAACTGGACCGACGCGCATTGGGAATCGTTTTGCTTGCACCTATTGTGGCGGATCTGCCTGGATGGCAGCAGTTCCGTGACGAGCGCGACGGCCCGGGCCTTGCCGGTCCGGCATGCCCCGTTGTTGGAGGAGGTGACGCAAGAGCCCTGCGATCAATTGGTCAACGACCTGCTGATTCGTTTTTGCGCCGCGTTTCTCGACCAGGGTTATGCCAACTGGCCGTTGCCGGATCGCGAACGCGGTTTCTATCGTTCTTTTGTGAACTTGTACAGTCAGCCAGGCGGTCCGCCAGACCAGTGGTTGCGCGGGTTGCGGCGCGAACTCAAGCGATTGGACGAGCTAGGGATGAGCCCGCTGGAGTCGATCGACGAGTCGCTGACGCTGCTCGGCGTGCAACCGGACGAGCGCGAGGCGTACGTTTCCGCGACACTGCAAGCGCTGCCCGGTTGGGCGGGCATGATCCGCCAGATGGAGACCAATGCGGAATGGACCTTGCTGCCGGCTCCCGCCGGGTCGCTGGCGGAGTACCTGGCGGTTCGCTTGATCCTGGACCGGCTGGCGGCGTCTTATGTCGCCAAGCGGGCGCTCGGTTGGCGTGACGACTTGCGCGGCTTGCGCGAGGAACTTCGCCAACGCGTGCCGCGGACGGAAGCCTTCAGCCGCGAGCAGCACGCCTTCTTGTCGTTTCAGCTGGCTCAGGTGCGCGGCTGGCTGCCACACGAACTCCACAGGCTACCGCAGCGGCAGTGGCAGGTGTTGCTTGACGAACTGGATGCTTTCGATAATTTCGAACGCCGCCGCATCTTGCATCGGGCGTACGAGCGGCGTTATCGCAATCAGACGCTCGATGCGATCGCCATCCATGTGGGGCAGCGAACACCGTGGGCTCACGAATCGGCTCCAGGACGCGAGAAAGCACCGGCCTGGCGAAGCGATGCCACCCCGTCACCCGCGGCTGCAGGCGATGCGGACATGGAAGTGCTGCCGGCCACCACGCCCAGCTTTCAGATCGTGTGCTGTATCGACGACCGGGAAGAATCGTTTCGGCGGCATTTGGAAGAGATCGACCCGCGGTGCGAAACGTTTGGCGCGGCGGGGTTCTTTGGCGTGGCCATGTACTATCGCGGCGCGTCGGACGCCCACCCGCGTCCCCTGTGTCCCGTGATCATCAAGCCCCAGCACTACGTCAACGAAGAAGTGGCTTTTGCCTTTGTCAGGGAACACAAACGCCGCGCCGATACGCGCCGTGTCCTGGGTGCCGCTTCGCACCAGGTCCACCAGGGAAGTCGTTCGTTCTTTGGAGGCGTCTTGACGGCACTGGGTGGAACGCTGGCTTCCATTCCCATGGTGATGCGCATCCTGTTTCCCCGCCTGACGGCTCAGATCCGCGGATTGTTCGGCGGACTCGTGCGACCTCCCACGATCACGCAACTGCAACTGGAGCGGAGCGAACCGGAGCCGGGTCCGGAGGAAGGGCATATCGGTTACTCGCTCGATGAAATGGCGGCGATTGTGGAACGGCTGTTGCGCGACATAGGACTCACCGAACATTTCGCCCCGGTCGTGGTCATCTGCGGGCACGGTTCGGGAAGTCTCAACAACCCGCACGAATCCGCCTATAACTGCGGCGCGTGCAGTGGTGGCCGCGGCGGTCCGAACGCCCGGGCTTTCGCCGAAATGGCAAACGACGGTCGGGTCCGCGAAATGCTGGAAAACAATGGGCTGAAGATTCCCGCTGAAACCACTTTCGTGGGCACCTTCCACAATACGTGCGACGACAGCATGACGTTTTTTGATCTGGATCGTCTGCCGGCCAATCACCGCGCGCGTTTTGAACAGATCTGCGATACCATCGACGAAGCCCGCCGCCGCAATGCCCACGAACGCTGCCGGCGTTTCGAATCCGCGCCGCTTTCCCTGTCGAATGAAGCGGCCTTGAAGCATGTCGAGGGGCGTTCCGAAGACCTGTCGCAAGCGCGACCGGAGTACAATCATGCCACCGACGCGCTCTGCCTGGTGGGGAACCGCTGGTGGAGCCGCAATCTATTTCTGGACCGTCGCGCGTTTTTGCAGTCGTATGATCCCCAGAAAGACGACAGCGAATTTACCATCTTGACGCGCGTGCTGGCCGCGGTGATTCCCGTGTGCGCGGGGATCAGCCTGGAATACTACTTTTCCTGTGTGGACACCAAGGTTCTCGGCTGCGGTTCCAAACTGCCACACAACATCACGTCGCTGCTGGGCGTCATGGAGGGGGCCGCCAGCGACCTGCGTCCCGGGCTATCCCAGCAGATGATCGAGATTCACGAACCGATGCGGATCCTGTTTGTCATCGAGGCGTCGCCGGAGGCGATGCTCAAGGTGATGGAACGCAACCCCGTCGTAGACCGGCTCTGCCGGAACGGCTGGGTACAACTGGCCGTGCTGGATGCCAACACGGAGAAGATGCAGGTCTTCCAGGATGGCGAGTTCAAGCCGTATCGCATGCGTTCGGACGCGATGCCCCGAGTCGATTCGTCGGCGGATTGGTACCGCGGCTGGCGAGGTCATTTAGGTTATGCCGTCATCAACGAACCAAGACCGCAGTGAGCCGTGATTCCGGGAACGCGTCACGATATTTTCAGCACCAACCATTTTCGAGATCAACGAACTCATGGACTACAACACTTTCATGCAACTGCTTGGCATCTGCGTCGTCGTGTGCCCCACGGTCCTGTTGGCGGTGCTAGGGTTGTCCTCTCTCATTGGCCGTCCGCTGAGCGAGCAGGCTGTGGTGCGCTGCATGTATACGGCCACGGTGTTGGGCCTCATCGCCGCCGTCGCCATGTTGATCCTGATGTTGGCTACCGACGACACGTTCGTCGAAATCCGCATCGGCAATTGGGTGGGAATCGAAGCCGAGCATTTTCATTTTCACGTCAAGTTCATCTTCGACCGGCTGTCGATTCCGTTCGTGATCCTGACCTACGTGCTGTGTGGCACGATTGGCGCGTTTACCAGTCGCTATTTGCATCGCGACAGCGGCTTCAACCGATTCTGCGTGTTCTTTGCCTTTTTTACCTTGGGAATGGTCTTGTCGTCCCTGGCGGGAACCATTGAAATGCTGTTCCTCGGTTGGGAGCTTGTCGGCCTGTCCTCCGCGCTGCTGGTCGCGTTTTTCCAGCAGCGGCTGAATCCCGTCCGCAACGGCTTGCGCGTATGGAGCGTTTACCGCATTGCGGACGCGGCGTTCCTGATTGCCGCATTGACCTTGCACCACATGACCGGGGGAGGTGACTTCACGGGACTCATGGGAACGGAAGCCTGGCCTGAAGGCCACGCGACCGTGACGTCCGGTCAGGCGCTGTTTGTGGGACTGCTGTTGCTGCTGTCGGCAGCGGGGAAATCCGCCCTGGTGCCGTTTTCCGGCTGGCTGCCTCGGGCCATGGAGGGTCCGACACCGTCGAGTGCTGTGTTCTACGGAGCGCTGTCGGTGCATCTCGGCGCGTTCCTGTTGATGCGGGTCAGCCCCTTGCTGGAACTCTCATTGGCCTTGCGTCTGGCGGTGATTGGACTCGGGCTGGTCTCGGCCCTGTATGGCGCAATTACCGCGCGTGTCCAGTCAGACGTCAAGAGTGCGCTGGCATTCGCGTCGCTCACGCAGGTGGGCATCATCGTGGTCGAAATCGGCTTGGGCTTGCACTACATCGCGCTGATTCACATGATCGGTCACGCCTGTTTGCGAACGCTGCAGTTGTTGCGGGCGCCCACGCTGCTGCGTGATTATCACATGCTGGAAAACGCGATCGGCGCTCACCTGCCGCACAAACCGACATTCTGGGAACGCCTGCTGCCCGCGAGCTACCGTCGCTGGTTCTACCTGATTGGTTCGGAACGTGGATACCTTGACGGACTGCTGGACGAGCTGGTCGTGAACCCGATTGGCGCGATATTTCGCTGGTGCGATGCGATGGAACGCCGCTGGACCGATTTCCTGTCGGGCGGTGAATCACGCGTCTCTGATCGCGTCGCACAATCGAACGAAGTCGTGGAGTAGCCAGGGTACCAACGGAAAACGGAGCGGACTAACTGGGCAGCGCGAACTTTGCGGCAATCCGTAAGAGTACAAGCACGCGGCGCAAGCAAGTGTGTCCGGACGTAAGTGACCCACTCGCTTGCGCTTCGAGCTTATATGACGACGGAACCTGGCGCTGTCCAACGAAGAAATGAGCCGCTGAAATCGTCGGCTTCAAATAACCTCGAAAGAAGATAACCATGCTTGAACTGCAGCTGCCTTGGCTGGAACTGGCCATCCTGATTCCCCTGTTGGGGACGCTGGCCTTGTTGTTTGTGCGTGACCCAGAGACTGCCTGGAAGCGGATGCTGGTGATTTGCAGCCTGGTCTTCCTTTGCGCTGTGGGCGCCTGGTTGGATTTCAGTCACCTGCATACCTTCGAAGCGCACGATCACTGGGACATTGTTTCGCGACTGCTGGGGCCGGATGCGATCGTGATCGACGAGCTCAGCGCGCCCCTGATCCCGCTTGCCGCACTGCTGTATCTGCTGACAGTTGTCTCGACATTGCGCACCAAGGTCCGGCGTTTTCCGTTCGCCTGGACGTTGGTCTCGGAATCGATCCTGCTGGCGACACTCAGTTGCCGCGATCCCTGGGGCGTGATCGCGTTGCTGGCTTTGCAGACCGTACCCCCCTATTTTGAATTACGCAGTCGAGGCCGTTCCAGCCGCATCTTCGCGTTTCATATGGGGCTGTTCATGCTGCTGCTGGCCGGCGGCTGGGCCATGCTGGACGCCCATGGCCCAAAGTCGGAGCATTCCATCTGGGCCATTGGCATGCTGATCAGCGCGATCCTGATCCGCAGCGGCAGCGTTCCCGTTCACTGCTGGATGACCGACTTGTTTGAGAACGCCTCGTTCGCCACCTCCCTGCTCTACGTCACGCCAATGGCGGGCGCCTACGCTGCGGTCCGACTGGCCTTGCCCGTTTCGCCGGACTGGGCCTTGCAGAGCATTGCGATTGTCTCGTTGATCACGGGTGTGTACGCAGCGGGAATGGCGCTGGTGCAGCGTGAAACCCGACGCTTCTTCGCCTATTTGTTTCTCAGCAATTCCTCGCTCGTCCTGGTCGGCTTGGAAGTAGCCACGCCCATCGGGTTAACGGGCGCGTTGTGCGTCTGGCTTTCTGTCGGCATGTCCCTGGCCGGATTCGGGCTGACGCTGCGTTCGCTGGAGTCGCGAACGGGTCGGATGTCGTTGAAACAATACCACGGCCTGTATGAACACATGCCCAGCATGGCCGCCTTCTTCCTGCTGACCGGCCTGGCCAGCATCGGGTTTCCTGGAACGGTCGGCTTTGTGGGGACGGAGCTGCTGGTGGAAGGCGCCGTGGGCATCTATCCGGTGGTGGGATTGCTGGTGGTTCTGACGGGAGCACTGAACGGCATCGCGGTGGTGCATGCCTATTTTCGTTTGTTCACCGGGACCGAGCATCGTGCGTCGATTTCGCTGATCGCACGGTGGCCGGAACGCGTTGCCGTATTGAGTCTTACTGCGTTGATCATCGGCGGTGGCTTGTGGCCCCAGCCGGGTGTGGCGTCTCGCTATCATGCCGCCAAAGAAATCATCGCGCGGCGCGAAGTGACGCATGCGAACTGAACCGTTTCACAGCCTCCTAATTTGGCGGCAACCCGCCGCCTTTCTTTCCAGTGAGAGAACATAGAAATGACAGATCCCAAATCGGACAAACCTGCTGTCGACAAGACCGAAACGCCGCGCGGCAACCCCGCGGGCTTTGCCAAGTATTTAAAGTACGACCTGGTTTCCGGTCTGCTCGTCTTCCTGATCGCACTGCCGCTGTGCCTGGGCATTTCATTGGCCAGCGGTTACCCTGCGGTGGCAGGAGTATTCACGGCGATCGTTGGTGCGATCCTGACAACTTTTCTCAGCAACTCGGAACTCACCATTAAAGGCCCTGCCGCGGGCTTGATTGTGATTGCCGTGGGTGCCGTCACCGAATTCGGATTCACGGCCGGGCAGGATCCCGCCGCCGATTTCCAGGCCTACCGGATGGCGCTGGCCGTGGGCGTGGCTGCCGGCATCATTCAGGTTGTGTTCGGGCTGGTGCGGGCCGGCGTGCTCGGAGATTTCTTCCCGACTTCGGCCGTGCACGGGATGCTGGCGGCCATCGGTGTCATCATCATGTTGAAACAGCTTCCCGTGGCGATCGGGCAAGGCGCCAAAGGCGAACCGCTGGAGATCCTCCGCGAGATGCCCGAGAAATTCGCTCACATGAATCCAGAGATCGCCGTGATTGGTCTGGTCAGTCTGGCCATCCTGTTTGGGCTACCTCTCCTGAAAGCGAAGGTCAACAACAAGTGGCTCAATCTTGTGCCGGGACCTCTGGTAGTCCTGTTGATTGCCGTGCCGCTGGGAATGTACTTCGATCTGGCCCACGAGCACACTTATTCGTTTGTGGGGCACGAATACCAACTGGGCGAACAGTTCCTGGTGAGCGTCCCGGGTAACTTGTTCAAGGCCATGGCGCATCCCGATTTTGCGGTATTGAAAACGGGAGCGGCGTGGAAGTGGGTGGCCATGTTCGCCCTGATCGGCAGCCTGGAGTCGCTACTCAGCGCGAAGGCGATCGACATGCTCGATCCGTGGAAACGCAAGACCAATCTGAACCGCGACCTGGTCGCCGTCGGCATTGCCAATACGGCGGTGTCCTGGATCGGCGGTCCCCCCATGATTTCCGAGATCGTCCGTAGTAAGGACAATATCGACAATGGCGCGCGGACGCGTTTCGCCGACCTGTGGCACGGCCTGTTCTTATTGGGGTTTGTGGCTATGTTGCCCGCGCTGATTCATCGGATCCCGCTGGCCGCGCTGGCTGCGATGCTGGTGTACACCGGTTTCCGGTTGGCTTCGCCCAAGGAGTTCATCAACGTTTACAAGATAGGCGCCGAGCAACTGGTCATCTTTGTTGGCACGGTCATCGCCGTCCTGGCCACGGATTTGCTCATCGGAATCGGCATCGGTATCGCGCTCAAGGTAGCCATCCACGTTGCCAACGGCGTGCCGTTGCGTTCGTTGTTCTGGCCCTACCTGGAAGTGACGACGGAGGGCGACGACAAGGTCATTATTAAGGCCGACGAATCGGCCGTGTTCAGCAACTGGATTCCGTTCAAGCGGCAGATCGAGCGATTGGGATTGGTGCAGCGGAACAACGTGGTAGTCGATCTGGCGGGAACAAAACTAGTGGACCACAGCGTGATGGAGCATCTACACGCGTTGGAACTGGACTTTGAAGAGCAAGGCCTGCACTTGGAAATCATCGGACTGGAGGGGCACAAGCCAATGTCGCAGCACGATTTTGCGGCCCGTAAACGAGGCATGTCGCGACTGCGGCGCGTCACGGTCGTGACTTCCAATGACTTGCAGCAGGAACTGGCCAACAAATTCATTGAACTTGGCGCCTCCGGCTTCACCGCCATGTCCTGTTCCGGCGTGGGACGCAGTACCCGGGCGGAAGGGAATGGGAAACCCCAAGAACAAACCCGTCTCGAAGTGGTCGTGCCGGACGAGGTCGCCAACAGTATTGTGAACTACCTGCAAGTCGTCTCGCGAGAGCATCGTGCTACGGTCTGTTTGGAGACGGTCGAAGTGCCCCAGCTCGACGATTTTTGAGCGGCGGACTTCCATGATCTACTTGGGGCGATTGCGCCGGCAATCATGGATCTGGCGGTCCTTCCCCCGATTTCAACTCCTCTGCGCTTCGAGCGTGAGGCCGGCAAAACCGTTACCAGTGATCTGACGTGACGGGTCGCTTCCGCAACCGTTGGCGATTCTATTCGACGCCGCTGCATGCGAGATTAACAACGACTCTTCAACGACCTGTAAGCTAACTTTGCAGGATGGGCGAAGTGCGCTGACGCGTAACTTCAGTAAGGCCACATGATTAACTACGGTCCGCGATGAATCGAATTGCTACATCCGCACGCCTTGCCATTTCGCTGGCGATCTTGTCGCTGAGCGCGATGTTGCTGGCGCATTTGCTGGGCATGTTCCCGAATCGGCGTCAATTCATCGTGGAAAAACGAATCGGCCTGTGTGAATCGCTGGCCTTGAACTGTTCGATCCTGGCTTCCAAGGACGATGTTGGCAGTCTGGCCAACAATCTGAAAGCCGTGGTACGCCGCAATGACGACGTCTATTCGGCGGCGCTCCGGCGACACAATGGGCAACTGGTTTCCTCGATAGGTCCACACGCCGAACACTGGCAGGACAGCGAGGACGGCCGGTCCACCGAAACAAGTATCCGCGTACCGATCATGCTGGCCAGCGAACCCTGGGGATGGGTGGAAGTTGCCTTCGCACCGATTGATCAGGCTGGATTCTGGGGGTTCTATATGGATCCCTTCTATAGTTTTTTGGGGTTCGTCGGAGCGATGAACGGCCTGGTTTTCATCTTCTATCTTCGCCGAGCTCTGACTCATCTTGATCCTTCAAGGGTGGTGCCGGACCGCGTTCGGTCGGCCCTGGACACGCTGGCGGAAGGCTTGATCGTGCTGGACACGAACGGTCGGATTGCCATGGCCAATCGTGCGTTCGCGCAATCCATTGGCGAACAACCGCATCGGCTGCAGGGGCGCAAGGCATCCGATCTTCCCTGGAATACTGTCGATGGCGACACGAACTATCCGTGGACCGAAGTCATGAACAGCAATGCCGCGCAAACGGGCGTCCCCCTGGCACTGCAATCCGATGGGGACGAGTCACGCAGTCTGCGCGTGAATGCCGCGCCGATTACGGACGATAAGGGCCGTAACCGCGGCGCCTTGGTCAGTTTCGACGATGTCACGGCCCTGGAAAAGAAAAAGTCCGAACTATTGAAAATGCTGCAGGCCTTGAAGTTGTCTCGGGAAGAAATCAAGGAACAGAACGAGCAGCTCAAGACCCTGGCGACCCAGGATCCGTTGACCAGTTGCCTGAACCGCCGTTCATTTTTCGAACTCTTCGAAAATGCCTGGAGTCAGGCTCGAACCGAAGACACCTTGCTGTGCGGTATCATGGTGGACGTCGATCACTTCAAGAGTGTCAACGACACGTACGGCCACGCCGTCGGCGACGAAGTCTTGCGAGGCGTTTCCAGCACGCTGCGCAGTTGCGCCCGGCCGGGCGATATCGTCGCCCGCTTCGGCGGCGAAGAATTCAGCGTGGTGCTGCCCAACACCGATTTGAACGAAGCCTTCGAAGCCGCGGAACGGATCCGGCTGGCCATCGCCGATTTGGAATTCGAACAGGGGCTGCAAGTGCAGGCCAGCCTTGGCGTCTCCTGTATCAGTCTGGGCGCGGCCGATCCGCAGGAACTGCTTGAACAGGCAGACAAGTGCCTGTACGTGGCCAAACGCAATGGCCGCAATCAGGTCGTTCGCTGGGACGAAGTGCCCGCGGATATCGAAGTCGACGAAACAGAGATTTCCCGCACCAAACCCGCCGCCAACCTGACGCAGGAAAGCGACGAGAAGCAGATTCCCTTCCACGCGGTAACGGCGCTGCTGTCCGCGCTCTCCTTCCGCGACAGCGAAACGGCGGGACACAGCACACGCGTCGCCGATCTCTGTGTCGAGATGGCACGCGATATCATGTCGGTTTCCGAAACCTACGTGCTGGAAATCGCGGCGATGCTGCACGATATCGGCAAGATCGGCGTTCCGGACGCAATCCTGCTCAAACCGGGTAAACTGACCGAACAGGAATGGCGCATCATGCGCGTCCACGATCGCATCGGGGTCGAGATCGTCAAGGCGGCATTTTCCAGTCCGGCACTGGTGGAAATCATCTCGACGCATCGAGCGCACTATGGCGGCGATCCCCAGTCGCCGCAGCTGCCGTCGGGCAAGGACATTCCCGTGGCGGCGCGGATCCTGGCGATTTGTGATGCCTACGACGCGATGGTGTCCGACCGCGTTTTCCGGAAGGGGCTCACGCGCGAAGCGGCGCTCGCCGAACTCAGCCGGCACGCCGGCAAGCAGTTTGACCCGGAACTGGTCCAGCAGTTTATCCGCATGATGCTACGCAACCGACCGGGCCAACAGCAACGAAGGCAGCAGACATCCAAGGAGTCGGCATTGAGCATCGGACTGCAGATCGAACAGCTGGCGCACGCGATCGACGAGCAGGATCTGGACGGCTTGTCGGCCCTGGCAGAACGACTTGAACTCACCGCGCACAAGCACGGCATCGAAAAGATCGAACAGGTCGCCAACCAGTTGCGCGAACTGGTGGCCGAGGAAGATGACTTACAGCACCTGATTATGGTGACTCACGATCTGCTCGATCTGTGCCGATCGACGCAGCGGGCCTCTATCGAACGCGAAGCGGCCGAGTACTGCGAGTCTCACGTTTGATTTGCGGCGCTTGCACGGCTTCCCTCGTTCCCGGCTGCAAGTCCGAATTGATTCTCAATTTCAGCATTGCCAGCCGCGGTCTGTTTCGGGACGGACGCATTGCCTTGGCGGTCGTCCTGCGGTACAACTGAAGAGGTAGTGACCCGCTTGCTGGCCGCGCTGACAACGACGTGTTCTGATGGCGGCCGCGCAGGCGAGTCGCACCCTTCACTGCGTCCTGGCGTCACTGCGTCCTGTCGTCGCTGCGGCAGTTACCATGCGGCGGGCGTGAACTGCGGTTCGCAGGACCATTCATTCGATGCAATTCGATTTTCCCAGGAACGATTCACTATCATGCTTTCCAACGTCATCCAAAACGCGCTCAACGATCAGATTAACCTCGAACTGTACTCGTCGTATCAGTATCTGGCCATGTCCGCCTACTGTGAACACTTGAATTTTCGCGGCTGCGCGAAGTGGTTGCGCCTGCAAAGTGAAGAGGAACGCAATCATGCCATGAAACTGTACGATTTCCTGACGGCTCGCAATTGCCTGGTGCAACTGAAGCCGATTGCGGCGCCGCCGTGTGAATACAGTTCGGTGATCGAAGTCTTTGAAAAGGCGCTCGAGTCGGAAGAATCCGTCAGCCAGCGAATTGATGCGCTGTACGAACTCGCCTTCACTGAGAAGGCCTTTGCCGCGTTGGTCGAACTGGAATGGTTCATCAGCGAACAGGTGGAGGAAGAACGCACGGCTCGCGAGATTGTCGCGAAGTTCGTTCTGGTCAAAGACGACCCGTCGGCCATTCTGGATATGGATCGCGAACTCGGCACGCGAAACGCCGCGGATGTCCCGGCGGTTGCCGGCGAGTAAACTTCCATGTTGGAAACGGTGGCGGATTGGTTGAGCGCGGCGGCGACGACGGTCGTCTTTACCGGCGCGGGCATCAGTACGGAAAGCGGCATTCCCGACTTCCGCTCCCCGGGTGGCGTATGGGCCAAGAACCAGCCTGTTTACTTTGAAGAATTTCTGGCCAGTCCGGACGCCCGGTACGAATACTGGCGGCAAAAAGCCATCGCGCATCAGGATTTTAGCCGCAGCCAGCCCAACGCTGGACATCGCGTGCTGGCGTCGTGGGAACGCCTCGGCAGGGTCACCGCGGTGATTACCCAGAATATCGACGGCTTGCATCAGCTGGCCGGCAGCCGGAATGTCTGGGAACTGCACGGTACCGCCAGGCAGATCACTTGCCTGGATTGCGAATCCTGTTTCGAAGCCGAACCGCTGGTCGTCAGGTTTCTGGCTGACGATAGGGTGCCGGATTGTCCTGACTGTGGCGGGCGACTGAAGCATGCTACCATTTCCTTCGGTCAGCCGTTGTCCGCGCGCGTGCTGGACGCCTGCGCGGAGTTATGCCAGCAAGCCGATTTGTTCTTTGCCATTGGTTCGTCGTTACTCGTCCAACCCGCTGCCAGCCTGCCTGTCATGGCCCAGCGCTGCGGCGCCCGGCTGGTAATCCTCAACCGTGACAGCACGCCTCTGGATCAACTGGCCGGCGCCGTGTTGAACCGTTCGATTGGAGAAACGCTGGGGCGCATCGACGAGCTGCTTTGCCGGCGCGGCTGACCTGCCGGAAGCCGCGAAGTTTTGAACCCCATTTTGCGCATTTTCGATCGGCGGAACATGCGTCAAGCGTCGTGCGGATCCGATTGCCGGGAGGGGCAAAATAGTGACAAAACCGTTACTTCGGTTGGAATCCCTATTTCGGTTCAAACCCTAAAAATCGCTATATTTTCTCAATTGCTCTCGTTCCTTGTCCCGATACGAATGTCAGGCCCACAGGTGCGCTGCGTTGCGCAACGGGGTGCGACATCGTTGCGTGACCGCTAGCGACCCAGCTAGGTTAGCCACGTAAGTGTTGGGGGGGAACAATGAGTATGAGACGAGTAGGTTGGACACATTCTGTTGTCCATTGGGCAAGGCAGACTGCATGTGCCGCGGCGATCTTGACGCTGTCGTTGCCGGTCAGTGCCGCCGAAAACAAAGCAAAAACCCATCTGGATGATACCGCCGAATCGTCGTCCTCGGTGGCCATCGAGTTGGACGATGACGCGGAATCGGCAGATCACTATCGTCTCTTGTCTGAGGAGCCGGTAGCTGAGCCGACGGGCGGCGGCACCTTCACCATGAAGGTCCGCGAATACAACCCGAAGACTCCCGCGAGGAAGCCGTCGATCAAGCGAATTACGATTCGTTCCGGCGCCGTCCCGCCCCCGGCCGTTCAAGCGGTCGGCGGCAAGAGCGTGAAAGGGATCGAAACACCGGTCCCCCTCCCCTCGCCCGTGGCGGCCGGCAAACGCCTTGTCGATGAACCCTTGCGTACCGTCGGTCCTCACAAAGTCGTGAATCCACGCGGCCTGCAGACGTTGGCCACCAGTGCCACTCCTGATATCGGGCAACCATTCGTGCCCGCGCCGGAACTTCGTCCCGATGCCGAAGAACTGGAAGAACGCACGGCCCAGCTCACGCAACGCATGATGGGGCTGGTCGGGATCCAGCGCGAACCGTCGCTTCCCACCGCGACCATTCGCCTGCCGCAGCTGCAATCCATCGAACAACCGGTCGTGGTGATTACGGAACGCGAACCCGCTCGACCGACCCCTGAAACGATTGTCCAGCAACTGTCCCGTGCCGAAACGCCGCCCGCCGCGCAGCTATTGACGCCGCCCGCCCGAGATGCCGCTCCGTTGCCGAGCGCTTACGGCGTGCAGAATGCGAACCTCATCGTGGAACGTCCCCTGGTACCGTTGGGCGGGCCCCGCGTCGTCGCCGGCGGCCGCCGTGACTCCAACGTGGCGCAGGTGGATTTCCAGGAAGAGCTCGGCGACGACTCGCCCTTCGAAGTCATCGACGAGACGGGGAACATCGACGTCATGGTGCGGCGCGGAAAGGTGTTGCGTACGCAACTGGACATCTACCGTTCCGCTGTCGTCGATCCGGCGGTCTGCGATGTGCTGCAGTTCACGCCCCGCGAAATACAAATCATTGGAAAGTCCGAAGGCGCGACTCACGTCACTTTCTGGTTTGAAGGCGGCCTGCGACGTCCCGTGACGTACCTCGTGCGAGTTCGACCGGACACGGAAGAAGTGCGCCGCACGGAAGTCAAGTATCGCATGCTGGAAGACGTCCTGGGCGAATTGTTCCCGGACAGCAAGATCCACCTGACGATCCTGGCAAACAAACTCATCGTCCGCGGACAAGCACGCGACTCGGAAGAAGCCGCACGCATCATGCAGATCATCAACGCCGAACAAAACCGCGGCCGCTTCGGCTCGGGCAGCAGCACGGCGACCGAAGTCTTCGACCAGTATGCCACGGGACGGCAGAATAACAGCAAACTTCAGATCGTGAATCTGCTGACCGTCCCAGGCGTGCAGCAAGTTGCGCTACGCGTCAAGATCGCGGAGCTGAATCGTTCCGCGGGGCGCGGCCTGGACCTCAGCCTGGCCAGTGAAATCAAGTTCAAGTCCGGTGACAACGGGCACACGCTGTTCCTGAATTCGCTGATGGCCGTGGCCTCGGGCGACATGCCCGCGCTGCTCACACAAGTGGACGGCGAAGACCTTAAGCTGGGCTTGAACATGCTGGAGCAACATGGCGTGATCCGACTGCTTTCCGAACCGACGTTGGTGACCTTGAGCGGTCGTCCCGCCACGTTTGTGGCCGGTGGCGAATTCGCCGTGCCCACCACGGTCGGTTCCGCTGGCCTGAACGCGGTGACCACGGATTTCAGGGCCTTCGGAGCAATCATCTCGTTCCTGCCGACCGTCCTGGACAAAGACCGCATTCGTCTGCAGGTGGCACCCGAATTCAGTCAGGTGAACGGCAGCCTGTCCGTGAACGGCACGCCCGGGCTGGATGTCCGGTCGGTCGCTACGACCGTCGAGATGCGTGAAGGGCAAACGCTGGCCATTGCGGGTTTGATTGATGACAACATGACCGCCAGCAAATCCTGGAATCTGCCGCTGATCGGCCGTTGGCCGTTCAACAACCGATCGGTTTCGCGCAACGAAACGGAACTGATCATTCTGATTACTCCAGAACTGATCTACCCGATGGAAATGGAAGAGACTCCTCCGCTTCCCGGGTTTGACGTGACCGAACCCAATAACCGGCAGTTCTACATCAACGGTCACATCGAAGGAGATCCAGCACTGGAATACGACAGTACGAAGTGGCCGCGTCTCAAAGAACGCTATGGTCGAGGCGGGCCATCTGTGATGTCCGGCCCCTATGGACACGGACAATAACGTAACGATAACTTGAATCGAAACCGATTCCCGCGATCAACATCGAATCGAGGATAATAGGATGAAACGAGACTCTCAAAGATACCTGACCATGGTGACCCGCCTGTTCCTTGGTGCAACCGTATTGCTCACCACGGGTTGCTTCCACCATCACCAGTACGCTTCGCGACGTGCCATGAACCGTTCATTGCCGTCCGTCGATCGGCCGTTTCCCGTGGGGCAAGTGACCGATGCGTTCTGGGACACTCAGATGACGAACGCCGAAGCGGCGGACTTCATTTTCTACGATCACGAATTTCGTGGCGATACGGCCGAGTTAACACCCGGAGGGAAACGGCATTTGCAGCAAGTGGCCTTGCGGCACGACCATGTTCCCTTTCCCATCGTGATTGAACAGAGCATGTACAATGCCAAGCCGCGGATCGACATGCTGCGGCGCCGCGAGGTCATGCAGCAACTGGCGCGGATGGGCGTCACTGACGTGGAACGCCGTGTTGTGGTGGCCGAAGCGTTTCCGCGCGGCTTCCGCGCCGAAGAAGCCATGCAAGCGGCTCAAAGCCTCTTTGGGTTCGGCAATCAAGGCGGCGGCGGCGGTTTCGGCGGCGGCGGCGGTGGCTTCGGCGGCGGCTTTGGTGGCGGCGGTGGTGGCTTCGGCGGCGGCTTCGGCGGCGGCGGCTTCTTCTAAGCGTCAACCATAACATCAGCAACCAGCGGAGCCCGGGCGGTCAAGATCGTCCGGGCTTTGCTCGTGGGCCCTGCGAGATTAGCTTCGGCCACCGGCACCGGGGCAACGCCGGGCAGCAGAGCAAGTGGGCAGAAAAATGGGGGGCAGAAAAATGGGGGCGGAAGAATGGGGGGCGGAAAGATTTTTCAGACTCATTTTTTTGCCCCTCCATCTTTCTGC
>CALBSZ010000779.1 GCA_937967665.1 uncultured Planctomycetaceae bacterium | reverse complement strand
CGTAGCGAACGCAATTGATCGTCCGCGTCTTGACTTCAGGAACCCACACCTTGCAGCAGATCGTGCGCGACGGGCACTGCACGCAAACGCGACGCACTTTACCCGGGCAGTAGACGCAACGGCAGCAGCAAGGATCCCATTTCCAGCAACCCGGTTCCCGAATGCATTTCTTCACAACCGGACCAGGGCAGGTCTTGGTGCGCGTTTCCCAATGCCCACAGCAGACCTTAATCGTCTTCGTGTAGTGAACCGGCTTGCAAATTGTCCGGCAAACCGTGCGTTCGCAGGTCTCGTAGACCGGCTTGCAGACCGTGTAGCAGATCTGCCGCGTCTTGGTTTCCCAGACCGGTTTGCACACGGTATAGCAAATCTGCCGCGTTTTCGTTTCGTAGACCGGCTTGCAGACCGTGTAGCACATTGTCCGCTGTTTCGTTTCGTAAACGGGCTTGCAAACGGTATAGCAAACTTGCTTGGTCTTCGTCTCGTAAACCGGCTTGCATACCGTATAACAAATCTGCTTTGTATGCGTCTGGTAAACCGGCTTGCAGACCGTGTAGCAGATCTGCTTGGTCTTCGTCTCGTAAACCGGCTTGCAGACCGTGTAGTTACACGTGCGATAGTGCGTTTCGTAGACCGGCTTGCAGACCGTGTACTGGCAGTCGCGGTACTTTGTCTCTTGCACGTACTTCGTGCAATTGATCGTCCGGTCTTCGTACACCGTGTCGTACACCGTTTTGTAACAGGTGTACTGCTGTTTCTCCCAAACGACCTTGCGCTTGGTTCGCATTACTGTGTGGCATTGTTGCTTCGCACAGCAATAGTCGGCCGGTTCGTCGCAACCGCAGCTGCGATAGCTCACCGCGCCGCAGTACGATGCCCATGCCGAATTCGTGGCTATGAGGGCCGCAGCGGCGGCCCACACCATCATCACTAACCGTTGCTTCATCACCCGCACTCCTACTTTGACGGATTTCCTACTAGTCTGGCGAAAATTCGCCTTCCGAATCCATTCCCCGCAATCTCTTCCTAGATCACCCATGCAATGCATCGTTGCTATATGTCTCAGGCGATTGAGATTGCGCAAAACGCTAACTCAGAGGCCATTCAATGTCATCATCGTCAAACTGCGAAGGCAGCTTGAATTAAGATAACTAGGAAACAATAGCGTGTTAGATAAACACGGAAGTGTGGGGGCGTTGCATTCCATCAACAAAGTGACAGAATTCACCGTCGGTTTTTCGCTTTTGCGCGATTGTAACGGTTGCCGCCTTCAAATCTGCTGAACTCCCTGCGGCAGGCACCGCCCAACTCGTGCTTTCTGACGATTTGACCGTCGCTTCACGAACGGCAAGCCAGTGAGTCACTGTCGTCCGCACACGCCTGCTCAGGCTTCTCTTGCCACAGCTTTCGCAAAAGGTGGCGATGCAGCTAGACCCTAAACAAGCGAAGGTTGAATCCGAGAAGCCCAAAAACTCGAAATCCGAATTGCGAAATACGAAACAAATTCAAAATCCGAAATTCAAGACAGTTTCACCTGAATTCGGCGGAGACGCGTATTGCCAAAGCCGCTGGCGTTTCAGGTTTTCATATTGAGACATTCGAATTTGTTTCCGTTTTCGATATTTGTGCTTCGAAATTCAAGTCCAGAAGTCATAGACCTCGCATGTTCAGCAGCTAGTGTCCCCACGCATCCTGCCAACCCCTTGGCCCAGAAAAGTTTTTTGACTTGCACTCGAGGACGACGTACATACCTTCGAGACGCCATTCAAACCAGTGTCGTAACAACACCAATGGCCGCTTCGGTGGCATAACCTCAAACCATGAGAAAGAGGATCCGAGCTATGAAAAAGGGTTTCACGTTAATTGAAGTTTTGATCGTCGTTGTGATCATGGGGATCTTGGCAGCCACGATCGTTCCCCAGTTCGCCATGAACACGCAAACGGCTGCGTCGAACAGTGCCGAGTTCTCTGAGAAAACATTGCGAGGCCAAGTGGCGCTTTATCGAACAGAGCACAACGGTTCGCCTCCGACATCACTGACGCTGCTGGCCACCCTGACCACGGCCGCTCAGGCCACCGGCACCGGCGCCACCTTCGGGCCTTATATCGACGAAATGCCGGTCAACCCGATTACGGGTTCATCGGAGCTGGTCGAAGCCGCTGACCAAACCGGCCCCGAAGCTTCGGGTAAAGGCTGGATCTATGATACGGATTCGGGACAAGTCTGGGCTGACACGCCTTCGTCCTAACTTGAGTCCGCTTCACGAAACTCCAATGGCCGCTCGAGGCCTTCTCGAGCGGTCATTTTGTTTGCGCGCGCTGGCATATTGTCCTCGCCTACGCAAGTCATCGTAGATCACGGATGTGGTGAGCGGATCAAAGTTCGGCTACATTGGCGTCGACGGTCCGGCATGCTATTTTCTGGTATTCTGTTAATTCATTCACCCGTCCATTCGACGTCCGAATCGTGACAGCACCTGCCCAAGACAATTCTGGCGAGATGCCTCAGGTTCCCAAGGCGGTCGTGTCTCGACTTAGCCTGTACTTGCGGGAGCTGCATCGCCTGGCACGGGACGGCAAAGAAACGATTAGCTCGACGCAGCTTGGAAAACTTCTCGGCTGCACCGCCGCACAGGTTCGCAAAGACATGGCCAATTTCGGTCAGTTCGGCTATCCCGGCGTCGGCTATCGGTGCGCGGAACTCGTCACCGCCATCAAGCAGATCATGGGAACGCATCAACCTTGGTCGGTCGCGCTGGTCGGGATCGGCAACCTTGGCCAGGCGCTGCTCGGCTATCGAGGCTTCACGGATCAGGGATTTCGCATCGTTGCGGCTTTCGACCTGGACCCGCATTTGATCGGCACCGACGTTCAAGGCATCCCCGTTTTCGCGGTCGACGAATTAGCAAGTGTGATTCGCGAACAGTCGATTCGACTCGCCATCCTGGCTGTCCCCTCAAGTGCCGCCCAGGAAATGGCGGACGAATTGACGAAAGCCGGCATCGAGGGAATCTTAAACTTTGCTCCCGTAACACTTTCGCATCCGCCGTCGGTGCACACCGTAGGAGTAGACCTGGCAATTGAGCTGGAACAACTCTCATTCGCGGTTGTCAACAAGCGACAAAATTCGTAAGGTAGAGAGGGTTGAGTGATCAACAGGTTTTACCCGGTAGTGTAATCGGTAACACTAGGGATTTTGATTCCCTCATTCAAGGTTCAAGTCCTTGCCGGGTAGCTTCTCCCCCGCACCTTTTTTTAAAAGTTGCGGGATTTTTGTGCGCGCGACTGGCATTGAGGCAAATTCGATGAACGGTAATTATCCCCTCGAAATCAGTGTTCAGGACGTAAAGTCCCTGCTGGACGGGGACGAGTCGTTCTTGTTGCTGGATTGCCGTGAACCGGCCGAGTATGCGATAGCCAGAATTGACGGTTCTCAGTTGATTCCGATGAACGAGATCCCCGCGCGGCTGTCCGAGATCGAAGGGCATCAGCGGGACCGGATCGTGGTTCACTGCCATCACGGCGGCCGCAGCTTGCAAGTGGTTCAATGGCTTCGCGGGCGTGGTTTTGCCGGCGCCCAGAACATGACCGGCGGCATCGACGCCTGGTCGCAGCAAATCGATCCCAGCGTTGCGCGTTACGGGTAGTACCAGCGGCATACACAGGTGGCGAGTCGCTCGGCCTGAAATCCTCGCGTCAAGTGCCGAGAAAGTCGCTTGTTTCAGGCGGAAGGCGTTCGAGAAGGTTGGTGAAAATCGTGGAGACCTTATAGCAACCGAAACGATAATTCTGTAAACTGCTGCGATTACCCTGCGGGTGTGGCGGAATTGGCAGACGCGCTAGATTCAGGTTCTAGTGTCCATTACGGACGTGGAGGTTCAAATCCTCTCACCCGCACCTTACCAGATAAGGACTTACGTCAAATCGGCGTGAGTCCTTTTTTGTTGCTTCATCGACAACTCGACACAAATCCGACACGGGATGTCAGTTGTATGGGGCTTGTGTCGATGGTCTTTTTCCTCGCCGTTTCTACGATTCCGTGCATTCATGGCAAGCGTCAGCTTGGCAGCCGTGCGATCGGTTTTGAACGTAGTGAACGCAGCCTGGATATCGGCGATCAGGCTGTCGTTTTCAGCATTGATGTCCGCATAGAGAGTGAGATAATCGCTGCGGACGTTTGCAAACGCATTCGCCTGGGCCGTGGCCTGCTGGTCCCGGGCATTCAAGTAGTCCGTGCCTGTGGTCAGCGTATTGGTCGCGACTGTGACCAGGTTACTTGTCTGCGTGGCCTGTTCGTTGAGTTCCGCTTCGCGCAGGTCGGCGGTCAGCGTGGAGAACTGGTCGTTAAAACTGTTTTCCAGGTCGATGGAGGCGGCCAGCGCGTCGATCCAGGTTTCGGCTTCCGCCCATTGGTAATCGTTGTAGGCCGTGAAGGCGCCTTGATCGTAGGCCTTTTGCGCTTGGGCCAAGTCGGCTTGCATCTTGGCGAAGCCGTTGGCGAACTGCTGCCGTGCCGGGGCGACCCCTTGCCGCCATTGCTGCTCGGCGATTTCGGCAAGGGCGTTGAACTGGGCCTGTTTGACAACGCAATTGAATGAACCCGCCCCCGTCTCTTTCACCCTGTTAGCAAAGAGCGAGAATCACATTACCCAGATCGCCAGTCTTGCCGAAAAATATGGGTGGCACGTTTTCCTTTCTGTGGAGTTGGACGAGCTTCCTGGGGTGGTGATCGAGGAGGTGATTCCAAGACGCGTATTTCTCTGCGTCCTCCGCGTCTCTGCGTGAGTTCGAATCCGCTTGGCGTCGGAATACCGCCAACAACGCTGCTCCGGATGGTTGTGCATTGTCCGATTGGGTGGCTGGCACCTGTGCTTACTCTGAACCCACCACCCAGGGAAGTTTAACGGCGCCGATCAACGACAGCTCCTCAACTCGTCGTAGTTGTATTTGCAATCGTATTTGCCCAATCGTATCCGGATGTTGCCGGCGGCAACGGTCGTTGGTCAGCTTCATACATTCTTACCGTCTCCTCGACAATCTCGCAGAGCTCGGCAAAGACCAACTTTTCATCGTCCCCATGGCATCCCCCGTAAAAAAGGCCAGGGCAGCTTCCAACAAAGCACTGATCTTCATCCGACCATTCGACTAGCTTGACGTATTTGGCAGCAGCGTTCATGACTTGGATTCCTCGATTGCCCTGCTAACAGCCCGTTCCTAATATTTCTTCGCGTCGTGGCCCGCCTTGCCAGAAAGAGTGACCGGCTTTGAAACCTTCGGATGGACAAAGTTGCGATGGCTTCCCTTCCCACTGCGATTCTCAAATCCAGCCGCAGTCAAGTCAGCAATAAGTTCGCGAATCTTTCTGGGCAACCGTTAACTCCGTTTGGAGAAGGCGACATCACAATTATAACCTGTGCGAAAACCAAATCCCAGCCATCCGGGCGCCGCGGCAGGGCCAATGACTTTTCCACATTGGGCGTGGTGCATACTATCTAAGAAGTTTAACGGACTGTATTTCTGACGCCATCACGGAGGTTTGAATTGAAACCCGTTCCCGTTAAAGGAAATGCACTCTTGCTCAACGATGCCGACAAGGGAACGGTCGTCGTGGATCACGCGGAGGCGCGGGGCACGCGGAGGGAGTTGGTGCGGAGAGAGAATATGGCAACCATCAAAGAGCTGCGCCCCCTTTTCCTGCCTCTGGCAACCATCAAAGAGCTGCGCCCCCTTTTCCTGCCTCGCGCCCCCTTTTCCTGCCTCGGGGTTCCAGATAGAATCTACCGAAGCGGGGTAAAGAGCGGGATGCACGCGGGG
>CALBSZ010000778.1 GCA_937967665.1 uncultured Planctomycetaceae bacterium | reverse complement strand
ACCGGCCGCAAGTACTTCGACGTCGATGCGGATGGCGCGGCCGAACCTGGCGAACCGGGGCTGCGCTACTGGCCGATCTACATCGATGCGGACAACAGCGGCGTGTACGAAGCGGGCGAACCGCTCACCTGGACCGGCTGGAACGGCGAATACAGCTTTGCCGGACTGGGCGTGGGTACCTATCGCGTGCGCGAATTCCAGCTACCCGGTTGGACCCAGACCACCAACAACCCGGCCGATGTCACCGTGACGACCGTAGGGCAGACCTTCGACGGTATCGACTTCGGCAACCAGGGCATGGGCGGCGGCGGCGGTCCCGGAGGACCCGGCGGTCCTGGACCGGGCGGTTCCGGGCCTCCAACCGATATCGAGATTATCAAAGGCGCGGCGCGTGCTGTCGCGGGCGAACAGATCACGTATACACTGACGGTGACGAACAAGGGTCCCGCCGATTCCTACGGAGTGATCCTGGGCGATCAGCTGAAGCCGGGCCTGGTCTTCGAGTCGGCAACACCCAGCCAGGGCATTTGCTTCGGTGGCCAGACCGTGGTGTGCGCCGTCGGTCCGCTGGCAGTCGGCGAATCCGCCTCCGTAACGATCGTGGCGCACGTCGAGTCGTGGGTGATCGACGAAATTGATAACGAAGCGTGCGTCTACAGCACGTCGACGGACATTGATCTTGAAAACAACTGTTCCATCATTCGCACCCCCATCGACTCTCGCACCGACCTGGAACTCGTCAAGACGGCCGACGGTATCCGGGCGATCGCCGGCGAAGACCTGACCTACACCATGCGTGTCAGAAACAATGGGCCTTCCGATTCGACGAACGTGACGCTGGAAGACGAACTGCCGCCGGAAGTCACTTTCGTCTCGGCTGTCTCAACACACGGCTCCTGTTTGCTGGAAGTCACGACAGTCAATACGGTCGTCTGCGATCTGGGAACCGTGACGGCGGGCGATACGGCCATCGTCACGCTGGTAGTTCACGTCGGCCCGTGGGTACCCGAGGATGCAATCATTACCAACGAGGCGACCGTCCGTGACCGCATCGGCTCAGGGGGAACCGGTATCATCCGCATTCCTTGCGGACGTTCGACCGATTTTGAGCTGACCAAGACGGGACCGTTCACCACGGTCGACGCGCAGGTTTATTACGTCATCGAAGTCACGAATCACGGCCCATCGAATTCCGCCGGACCGATTGTTGGTGATGATTTGCCCGACGACATCAACTTCCTGTACGCGGTTCCCAGTCAGGGTTTCTGCAACCAGTTGGACCCGCTGCTCTGCAACCTGGGACCCATGGTGGTTGGCCAGACGGAGACCGTGACGGTCTTCGTCGGAGTCCCGGAAGCGGTCGTGATTGAAAACGTCCGCAACGAAGCGTTCGTACATCCACCCGAAGGCGATCCCCATCCCTGGAACAACTGGGGCGGCACGGGTCACGTCCCCCGCAACTTTGGATTGGGCATCGTCAAGGAGGCTCCGCCCGAAATCCCCGCGGGCGACTATCTCCACTATACGCTCTACGTCACCAACGAAGGCCCGGACGATGCCTCGAACGTGATCGTCGGCGACACCATTCCACCGGGACTGATCTTCGTTTCGGCCACGCCGACGCAAGGTTCGTGTCACTCGATCTACAACCCCATCATCTGCTTCCTGGGGCCGATGGAGGCCGGTGACGCGGCCGAAGTGGAGATTGTCGTGTTCGTGCCGCCGTCGCTTCCGGAAGGCTTCGAAATCTTCAACCGCGGCTTCGGCTGGGGCGGGATCGAACCGGTCTTTGGCGACGTGCGCACCACCGTGATTCGCCGGGCTGACTTGGGCGTCGAGAAGATCGCGCCGCCCGACGTGATCGCGGGAACCGAGATGACCTATACCTTGCGGACCCGCAATCGCGGCCCCTCCGACTCGACCAACATCACGCTCGAAGACGTGCTGCCTCCCGAAGTCAACTTCGTCTCGGCAGCGCCCAGCCAGGGCACTTGCTCGACCAGCGAAGATCAGGGGCAGACAACCGTCTCGTGTGAACTCGGTGACATCCCGTCCGGCGGCGTCGCCGAAGTCCAGATCGTGGTCTTCGTCCCCAGCTACACGATCCCCGGTACGGTCATCGCCAATGGGTTCTGCCTGGATAACTATGACTACGATCTGGATCCGACAAACAACTGCGGCTACGTGGAAACAGTTGTCGGGGAAGCATCCGAAGTGGGTTTGATCAAGGTATCCACTCCGGGACCTGTCACGGCGGGCGAAAACATCGAATACACGCTGGAAGCCTATAACCTGGGCCCGTCGGACGCGCGGCAGTTTGTCCTGGGCGACACGTTGCCGGCCCCGCTGGTGTTCGTTTCCGCCTCGACCACGCAAGGCACTTGCGACTACGTCGGCGGCGCCGTGCTCTGCGACATCGGCTACATGGCTGCCGGGCAGCGCGAATTCGTGACGATCATCGCGTACGTTCCGCCCACGACACCGGACGGTGCGGTGATCGAAAACACCGCCTGCATCCTGGAATGCGGTCACGACATCCTGCACGACAACGATTGCTCAACCGTCCGCAACACGATCCGAGCGCAAAGCGTGCTGACGGGCGTGAAGTTTAACGACGTGAATGGCAACGGCGTGCGCGACGCCGGGGAAGTGGGAATCGCCGGCTGGCAGATCTTCCTCGACCTGGACGGAGATAATACGCTCGACGCCAATGAGCGCAGTACGTTCACCGATGTCAACGGCGTGTACACGTTCACGGGACTCGGCAAGTCAACCTGGTACGTCCGCGAAGTCCAGGATGCTGGCTGGTTGCAGACGACACTTGATCCGGCCGGTGTGACTGTCACGGGCCTGCAGCAGTCCTATCACGGCGGCGACTTCGGCAACAAGCAGGGAAGCATCACCGGACGAGTATTCATCGATCCGAACAACAATGGCATCCTGGATCCGGGTGAAAACGGCATCAGCGGCGTTGCCCTGACCCTGGTGGGTAACGACGATCTTGGAACGGTGAATCGCTCCACGGTTACCGGCTCGGACGGATCGTATTCCTTCGGCGCGCTGCGGCCCGGGACTTACCGCCTGGTGGAAACACAGCCGTCGGGCTACCTGGACGGCCGCGACCATCTGGGCAATGCTGGCGGTACGACCGCCAACGACGAATTCTTCCTGGCACTTGGCCGAGGCCAGGATGCGCGAGGGTACGACTTCGGCGAACTGGAACCGGCCAGGCTGTCGGGCTACGTCTATAACGACACCAATGACAACGGCCAGATCGACATCGGTGAACAGGCCATCGCCAACGCGCAGATTACGCTCACGGGAACCAACGACCTGAACGAAGTCATCAGCCAGATCGTCACCTCCGACACGCAGGGCTATTACGAGTTTGTTGACCTGCGGCCTGGTACCTACACGATCACGGAGCAACAGCCGGTGGGATACTTGGACGGCCAGGACACGATCGGCAGCCTGGGCGGAGCGGTGGCCAACGACCAATTCTCGGGCATCACTTTGGCGAATGCGTCCGCCGGCATCAACTACAATTTCGGAGAACACGCCGATGTCAGATTGCACCGCGGTCAGACCGCGACCATTGGCTATTGGCAGAACAAGAACGGACAGGCGCTGATCAAGTCGGTCAACGGTGGCCCCACTGCAACATCCTTGGGAAACTGGCTGGCCAGTAACTTCCCGAACATGTACGGGGTAAATGCCGGTACAAATAATCTGGCCGGCAAGACCAACGCCCAAATCGCCGACTACTACATCACGCTCTTCAAACAGAAAGGCCAGAAACTCGACGCCCAAGTACTCGCCACCGCCTTTGCCGTCTACGTCACCGATTCGGATTTGGCCGGTAACAATGCTGCTCCCTACGGATTTACGGTCAGTTCGTCTGGCACGGGTGCGTCCACGTTCAGCGTCGGGGGCAGCGGCCTCGCATTCGGCGTCGCCAACAACACGCGGCTGACCATCCTCCAGATCCTTGCGGCCACTAACGCTCGATCCGTCGGCGGCAGGATCTACAACGGTTCCACTTCGCTACGCAATCTGGCGAACACCGTCTACGACGGGATCAATCAAGGAGGAGACATCTTGTAGGAAGTTCAGAACCGAGTTCGCGGAGTGATCTCTCTGCTGGCTCGGTTCACTCCTGTTCAACCAGTGGCAGAAAAATGGCCAGCTGCTGAAGTTGAATCTTGTATCCTCCCTCAGCCGGACAGCGCCGCCGCTGTAGAAAACGTCGAAAACCGCAACACGACGCGTCAGCAACAAAATCACCCAAACCGTTTCCTCACCTGCGCTTCGCGTTACCGTGCAACCACCAAGACAGACACCCGACGGGGCGGCGAGGAACCTCCCAAACCGCTTCCTCACTCGCGATGCGGGTTTCCGTGGAGGCAAAGCGAGGCCGCGTTGGTTATCCTGGATGCGAAAGGATCTGCTTTATCGCCTTCCGCAAATCGCACGCAACGCCAAGAATCCCAGGATACCCGCATGACCGACTCACAGAACGACGCACCCGATATCCCAGAATCACCGCTGCGCAGCGTGCATACCGATTCGTTTGCCGCCTTGCTACAGCAGTCGGGGCGTTCCGTCGCTGTGACCACCTACCAGGCTGGCTACGTGGTATTGTTGCGTCATGACGGCCAGGCGCTGAACACCCACTTCCGCGCCGCCAACCGGCCGATGGGTCTGGCAGTCAGCGACAGCCACCTGGCCGTGGGCGCCGCGCGCGAATTAGTACAGTTTGAAAACGTCGCCGAAGTCACGGACCTGCTGGAAGGACCGCGGCCGCACGACGCCTGCTACCTGCCGCGCAAGATTCACGTGACGGGCGATATCGATATTCACGAAATGGCCTTCGGGCAATCGTCGTCAGGCGTTTCCCGGTTTTCGGACCTGTGGTTTGTGAATACCCGTTTTTCCTGTCTCTGCTCGCTGGACGACGAACACAGTTTCGTCCCCCGCTGGCGGCCCCCCTTTATCAGCAGCCTGTCGCCGCAGGATCGTTGTCACTTGAATGGCCTGGCCATGATCGACGGCCGGCCGCGCTACGTCACGGCGTTGGGCAGCACGGACAAGCCGCGCGGCTGGCGGGAAAACAAACCGAGCGGCGGCGTGCTCATCGACATCGATTCCGGAGAAACGATCGTGCGCGGACTGTCGATGCCCCATTCGCCGCGCTGGTACGATGGCAAGCTATGGCTGTTGGAATCCGGCGACGGCAGTATCGGCACCGTTGATCTTAATACAGGCCGCTACGAAGCCGTAGCCAAGGTGGCGGGTTTTACACGCGGGCTCGACTTCATCGGTCCCTACGCCCTGATTGGTATTTCGCAGGTCCGCGAATCGGCCATGTTCAGCGGCATTCCGATCACCGAGCGGCTGCAGCAAGACGAGCGGGTTTGCGGGGTTGCGTTGGTCGATTTACGGTCCGGACAGGAAATCGGTTTCGTCCGTTTTTCCGGTGCCGTGCAGGAGATCTTCGCCGTGCAGCTGCTGCCTCATTGCTTTCCCGAAGTGCTGGAAGTGAAAAGCAAACTGCTGGGCAGTACTTACGCCCTGCCACCCGCCGCGCTGGCCGATGTGAAGTGGCTTCCCGAACCACCGCGCGAAGCGGACGCCGAGTCTCCGTAGAGCGCGTTTCGCGTAAGTGTAGTGGTTTTTTCGCCAAATTACACGGTGATTTACAGAGCCGGAGGCACTACACGTCCGTGCGACTCGCACGAGGCCAGGACCTGTCCTGGCACGCCGAGTCTTTCTGGCCGGGACGGGTCCTGGCCTACGCCTTTCTTTCCTTGCCAGGACAGGTACTGGCCTACACCGACGCTCGACTTGCGACTTTTTCGCACTACCTTATGGCGTACTTTCCGGACCAATCCGCCAGGAAATGAAAAAGTGAACAATGTGCGTTGGATATCATTGCTTTAGACATTTGAAGTGCTTAGACTTTGGGTCGCAACCCTTGTTGCTCTGGAAGTGGGGTCTGGCCTTGACGCGCCGGTTCACGCGCCTTGTCGAGGCTCGATATCCCTGACGGCGGATGCGATTTCCTGCGGCAGCGTGAAATCGCATTCTCGACCACCCACCACGATCTACCGCCAAGGAAACTGGGAGGCTTCTGATGACCGCCAACAAACGCCGTAATCGTCTGTTCGTTGAAGTGCAATCGTAGG
>CALBSZ010000777.1 GCA_937967665.1 uncultured Planctomycetaceae bacterium | reverse complement strand
CATTGGCGACAATTGGTCTTTGCCACCATTCGTGGCGCGAGCGCTGTCCAACTAGGCTACAGTGACATACCAACTCCGCTGCTAGTCGCTAATTCAAGCCGTTAGAGGAAATCTTCGAAACGCCCAGCGTCTGCTGCGGGCGGGCGCTGGCTTGGTTCGCGGTGTTCTCCGCTGGCTTCTGCAAGTACTCCGGCAGATTCGCGTAACCGAAGAAACGCAGATTCGGCTTGGCTCCCGCTTCGTCAATCTGCTGCTGGTACGACTTGTCCCGCGGCGTGGTCAAGGCGCCCGGGACATTCGACTGCGTGCTCCCCCAGATATTCTTGCCGTCATAGACAAAGTTGATCGTGGACGAGTAGCGATGGATCTCGAACGACCCCGCGCGAAAGTACGACACCGTTTCCTTTTTGGGGCCCGTGATCGTCGCTTTCACGGTGACGTCGGCGTTGTCGGCAACCTGGCAACCGATCTTGGCGATTTGTTTGGCGAGTGATTCTTTGATTTCCGCCTGATACTCCACCGGCAGCTGCGAGACGTCGATGGCCAGGGAGACGCCCTTCTTGACGACGAACAAGTCCGATTGCAGTTTGGCTTCTTCCAGCAAGCGCACGGCTTCCGGATGAGGCATCTCGACCGGCACGACGGCATCCGCCAGCATGAACATGGTGTTGCCCGCGCAAACGCTACGGCCCGAACCGGTGTATTGCCACACCTTGATACCGCTGGTCCATTCCACCAGATATTCTTTGGAGACGAGCACAAAATCCTCCGCCGGAAATCGCAAGCCATAGGCCAGGGAAACGCCAGGAATCTCTCCTTCAAACAGGACCTCGCCCGTTTCCAGGTCCCAGATCATGAGCTTCCTTTGCGAGCTGGCGGCAAACTTCTTTCCCGACGGGCTGAACTGGCCCCGCACCCAGAAATCCATGCCAGGCGCCGCTTTCATGCCCACCGGCTCCTGCGTTTCCAGGTTGATGAACGCCACTTTGTTCCCCCCCGCATAGCCGACATATTTCCGATCAGGACTCAACGCCGGAATGGAAGTGCGCGAGATACGGAAGTGGAATGCCAGCTTGCGAGTGGCGAAATCCCAAACGGCCACCATGCCGGGTTCATTGCAAGTCACGAACTTGCCGTCCGCGGCAAAGTCGGCGAAGCGAACGTGCCGCGACCCTGCGTCAACATGATGATAAGGACTCCATTCGTCTTGCACGGAAACCTTGGTTCCATCGGCGATCAACGTGGCCAGCGTGTGCTTCTTGTCGCGGCCGAAGTTTCCGGATGATTCTGTTTTCTCTGCAATGATCTGCTTGCCGTCGTCATGCATCGCGATCACGCTAAAGCTGCCATCCAACGAACCATTGGCCAGCGTTCGCCCCGACTCCAGATCGACGACCACAATGCGCGACGTGGTCTTGGCGTTCCTGCCGCCGCGCGCTTTTAGGAGATACGAAATGGCCGCCTTCTTCGCCGGCACGCTCAGCGCGAAACCGCTGGAGCCTTCGAAGAAATCGATCTTCTTGGGCAGTCCCACGATCTTCGGTGTGAAACCCAGTTCGGGCACGCCGCCGGGGGAAATCTCCCAGCGGTCGCCGGCGGCCAGCGAAACCTCGATCGCGCCTTCCCAACTCGGCTCCGCCACTTCGCCAGGACGCAGCGGGCTGGCCGCGGGTGCGTCGGTCACTTTGAAAGGATTGTCACTGCTCGCCGTGATCAAGGTTTTCACCACGGCCTGGTCGTCGTCGCTGAGTCGATTCAGGGGGACTTCAATTCGCTTGCCGTCCTGGCGAAGCAGCACGACCGTATCCCCCTTCGACTCGACAAACTCCGCTTCGATCTTGAACTTGCCCGTCTGATCCGACCAGGTCCGCAGTTCAGTAGCTTGAGTCACCCCAGCCACCGTGGTCAGGATCCAAGCGCCGAGCAGGAATCGCAGCCAGTTCGAATTCGCTGACATCGCAAAAACTCCTTGGTAGTGAGAAGCAGGACTTTTTGGTGATGAGAAGTGCCCTTGATTATAGCCGTCCCCTCCACCGCCGAAAATCAGCCGTCCCCGCCAATTCTCAGAACCGCGTAACCCACAGCCGCAGACGCCGGCGCTGTAATAGCCTTGCCGGCCGCGTTTCACTCGGCAATGTCACCTCAAGCACGCGTTATCAAAACCATTCGCATCAAAACACGACATCTCTGGGAAAGGCGGAGATGCAGGAGATCTAAATTGTTACGCGGTTCATCCAAGATAACTTCATTTCCGGCGTAGCGGTGGCTTCCAGCCGCCGTTCTTGTCTAAGGAATCGGCGGCTGGAACCGACCGCCACAGGGGTGACCGACGAGAGTTGAACCCGTGCCTACCGCGTACATGGCGGACACCATGTTGTTCTCAACGGAACGAGTTGGAGTCGAACTCGCAAGGCTTATCGCTCGACCGGTTTGTAACCGGGTCCCGTCACCGAAACTCCAGCAGATCTACATTTTCGTGAGACAGCGGCCAGTGAAAGCTGCCGTACGGCGCCGCGCCGTCCAGATGCAGGGACATGAGCGTGGACACCGTTTCTTCATCCGACGCCATCGCCTTCGCAACCGTATTCAAGAACTCTGGATCACGGTCAGCGAAGAATTCCCTCGCTATTGCGTTCGTATTGCACCGTCGTGACTTGGCAATTTCACCGCACCCCGGTTACACCGATTTTACACGGGGGTGCATTGCCTACCAAAACACGACTCACAGCCAATCGCTGTAAGTCGTTTCTATTTCAAGAGTACCAGAGGAGGGACTCGAACCCTCACATCCTTAACGGATACTGGATTTTGAATCCAGCGCGTCTGCCAATTCCGCCACTCTGGCGCGTTTTAAGACGCGTAACTGATAGGCAGGTCCATAATTTAATCGCAAAACGGTTTAGCGTGCAAGTCCCTGGAAAGCAAGGTTTTGCGACCTGCCATTCCGTCGAACAGCTCGGCGTTCAAGCCGATTGACATCGCGGTGGGCGGCATCCATGCTGCAGGGCACCGTTCACATTCTGGAGGCGTTGCTGAGTGTGCTGGCAACGCCGAATGCCCCGTTGGCATAGGTCTTGGCGAGTATCGTTTACTGCCGTTGCGCTTGATTCGCACTGCGTCCGCAACTCTCGACGGTCTCATTAGACAAGCTACGGTAGTGTGGGGGCACATCGATGGCGGGAAGTGAATCCGAAGGGGCCGCAGATCAAGGATTAAGCCACAGAGACCACCGAGCGCACGGAGATCTGGGTGTCCATGTACGTTCGATTCTTGCCATTGACCTGATTTTCAGGCGCTACTGTTCGATCACTTCGACCAGGCGGCGGCGGAGATCTTTGCAGAGTTCGCCAAGTTCCTCCGAAACCAGGTTCGGCAGGGGGGTGGGCGAATCGCTTTCCGGAATGCGGGGCAGGGGGGTGGGTGTGATGCGATGGCATTGCCGGCCATCGTGCGCCTGCGAATTGTTGCGGCCGGAAGTCTTGGCGGCATACAGCGCGATGTCGGCGCGATTGAGGAGCGATTCGCTACTGTCGTCCGACTGCGCCGTCGCCACACCGCAACTCACCGTGACGCGCAGCCGCTGTTCGTCGTACTGAAAATGCAGCTGTTCGACCGACCTGCGCAACCGTTCGGCGCTCTGGTGGGCGTCCGACGAATCGGTGTTCGGCAGGATCACCGCGAACTCTTCGCCGCCGTAGCGGGCCACAAAGTCGGCGTCGCGCACCACTTCGCGGAGGGCTTCGGAAACATGCTGCAGTACGGCATCGCCTGCCAGGTGCCCGAAGCGGTCGTTGACGGACTTGAATTTGTCGACGTCAATCAGGATCACGGACGTTTCGGTCCCGTATCGCTCCCATTCGGCCAAACGGCGAGCCAGTTCTTCGTCGAACGCGCGCCGATTCGGCAAGCTGGTGAGGGCATCCGTGCGGGCTTCGCACAAGTAGCTCGCCAGTTGATCCGCCTGGCTCTTGAGCCGGTCTTCGGCGGAGTTAAGCCGCGACTGCAGTTCCTCGTTCACGGTCACAATCTGATGCAGGACGTCCGATGCCGGTTCCTGAGACAACGACGGCGCGGGATCGATCTTCGCAGCCAGGACATGGATGGCGGCTTTATAGTCCGAGACCTCCTGGGAGACGCCGCTGGTCCATTGCATGAGGTTGCTGACCATGCCGTGAAGTTTTTCCAGTTCGGCGGAGGAATCGCCCGCCTGTTGACGACGCCCCAGCAGGCACAGGGCAAGTCCGCCCACGGTCACCACGAGTACGGCCGCGCAGGTAAATCCGATCAGAAAGGTCGTCAGTGAAATGGGCTCGCCTGCCATGTGTGTGAATCAAAGGTGCTGGAGTATTCGGTGATGGTTTCGTATGGATGGATCAGCGAGTGTTCGGCCCACAAATTCCAGGGAATCGCGGGGCAGACGCCCAACAGTTGCCGCGCGCGGCGCTCGTCGGTTAACGCGGATACACAACTCGCTTTAAAGCGTACCTTATGAATGAAGTTGGGTTCTGCCGGCAAACGCGATTGCCACGATGAATGCAATTCTGCTAAGTTGCACGCGGACCGGGCTAACGTAGGTTTTGAGCAAGGGAGGATTCACCGCGACGATCGAGTCATCCCGCCAATTTGTGGTCCAGACCAACTGGACTCATTCAGGAAGGTGCGCCATGCACGTTGTTGTCTTCGAGGATGCTCATGTTTCCCGCCTGTTTCCGGTCACAACAGGTCGGCCGGCGTACGCGGTATCCTGCGCAAGCTATCGCTTGTCCGACTGGCTGCAGCGTCTGGATGTCTCGCTGCGCGGGATTGTGCGACCGCACCTGGCCGAAGTGCAGCGGCTGGATTACCCCGCGATGGAAAGCGGATCAGCGCGGGCAGGCGAGCCGGTTATGTTGGTCAATGCTCGGCTGGTACCAAGCGTCAAAGTGTTTCGCACTTTAGAGAAGTTGATTCGAGATGGAGTTGCCGGTGTTGTCCGCCACAACGGCGAAATTGCCGCGGCACTGCTTTCGGACGAAACGCCGCGGCCTCCGGAAGCTTTGAAAACGTCCGAGATCGCGGACTTCTTCAGTTACGCGGGGTTGTCAAACCTGGACCGCCTGGACGCGGAACTTCCGATGTTTACGTATCCGCACGATGTCGTGCGCTACAATCTGACGGCCATCAGCGACAACCTAGAGTTTCGCTTGGCAAACGGAAACTACCGTGAAGCACGGGACGGCGTCTTTCTTGCCGAGGGAGCGCGACTGGGGGACTACGTGGTGAGTGACACCAAGGACGGCCCGATCCTGATCGACGCCAACGCGTCCGTGGGATCGTACTGCTATTTGAGTGGGCCCGCCTGGTTAGGGGCGAAAGCTCGTTTGATTGAGCATGCCGCCATCAAGGACGCTGTTTCGATTAATCACACCACCAAGATCGGCGGCGAAGTGGAAGCCTCCGTGATCGAAGCGTATACCAACAAGCAGCATTACGGCTTTCTGGGCCACAGTTATCTGGGCAGCTGGATCAACCTGGGCGCGGGAACCTGCAACAGCGATCTGAAGAACACTTACGGTGAAGTCAAGATGCAATACGGGCGCCGCAAGGTGTCGACGGGGATGCAGTTTGTTGGTTCTATTTTCGGCGACTATGCCAAGTCGGCGATCAACACGGGAATCTTTACGGGAAAGACGATCGGTGTATGCAGTATGGTCTACGGGTTCGTCACGACCAACGTCCCCAGTTTCGTCAATTACGCTCGACTCTTCGGCCAGGTTACCGAACTGTCACCGGAGGTAATGATTTCGACACAGAAGCGAATGTTCGCGCGCCGCAATGTGGAACAGCGCCCCTGCGATGCCCAACTGCTGCGGGACATGTATCAATTGACGATTGAAGAGCGGCGACTGGCCGACGAACCGCTGGCGCTTTGATTTGAGATTGCAGATTCGCGTCGACCCACTTAAGATTGGCTGACGCATCTTGAATCCCGCAGCAGAAATTGGCTCATGTCCCTATCCGACGTTTACCAGCCCGGCAAATTCGCGTTGTCGTTTGAACTGTTTCCTCCCAAGACCGATGCTGGGGAGAAGGCCTTATTTCGGCACGTGCAACAGTTGATGGAGTTTCAGCCGTCGTTCATCACCTGCACCTACGGCGCCGGCGGTTCGACTCGCGAAAAGACATTGGACATTGTCGACCAGGTCAAGCGACAATTCCGCATCCCGGTAGCTTCCCACCTGACCTGTGTCGGAGCGACCAGCGATGATTTAAGGTCGTATTTGACGGCCGCGCGGGACCGCGGTGTCGATTATATCGTGGCGTTGCGCGGTGATCCTCCGCAGGGGGAAAGCCGGTTTCAAGCCGTGGATGGCGGCTTTCGATACGCAAACGAACTGGTCGCGCTATTGCGGTCGGAGTTTCCCGGATTCGGCGTCGCGGTAGCGGGCTACCCGGAGAAGCATCAGGAGGCGCCGAGCGCCGAAGTCGATCTGGAGAATTTGAAACGCAAGGTTGCCGCCGGCGCCGACATTGTTATTACTCAGTTGTTCTACAACAACGACGACTTCTTCGCTTTTCGCGAACGCTACGAGGACGCGGGCATCGACATTCCCTTGATCCCCGGTGTCTTGCCCGTCACCAACCTCGCGCAAATCCAGCGGATCACGAATCTCTGTGGCGCTCAACTACCAGCGGCCTTTGTCAATCGACTTGCCGAACGCGATGACGCCGATTGGCAATTTCAGGTGGGCGTGGAATTCGCCACCGCTCAAGTTCGCGAGTTGCGGGATGCCGGCGTCCCCGGCGTGCACTTCTACGTGCTCAACAAATCGCAAGCCACATCGCAGGTATTGCGGAACTTGTCCTGAAGGCACGCGGTGAAGCGACGATCATCGTACGCTGCCTTTTCCACCGCTTTATTGCTGGTGCGCCAAGACATGCCTTCCAGGAAGTTGCCGGCGAGGTGGCATCCACATCAGACGTGCCGGAGCCCCGACACGATTTCGGTTCGGGCGGCGTGCAGCGCGGGAGCGACACCCGCCAGGATTCCGGCGAGCATCGACACGAGCAATCCAGCCACGGCCAGCCGTAAAGAAGCGGTAAAGGCAATCGCAACGGCCTCGGCCCCCACGGACAGTTTGCTGAAATGGAGCGTGATGACGGCCGCACTGACACCGAGAAGCCCGCCCGTGAAGCTCAGCAGGATGCTTTCGGTCATGACCAGCCGAAAGACGCGCGGCCCGGAAAAACCGAGCGTTTGCAGGACGGCGTGTTCCTGGATGCGGTCCTCCACCGACATTACGGTCGTGGTGGCGACCAGTGCCAGGACCAGCCCTACGCAGGCATAGCCCAGATAACGCGACAATGTGATCAACTGGGTCAAATCGCCCAGGCTCTGCGCTTGAAACACTCCTTTCGGTCGCGTATTCGTTTCGACAGGGCCGCCGCGAAAGAGATCGTCGATAGCGGCGCAGACTTCTTGTGACTTGCCCCCTTCATCAAGCAAGATCTCCAATTGCGTAACCGTACCTACTCGATTCTTCCCACTGCTCCGTTGCAGGAACTCCAGGTGTGTATAGATGTAGTTCTCCTCGGCGGCATCATTGCACCCGTAGATCCCGGCAACCTGTACGCTGAGGTCACCGATCGAAAACTTGTCGCCCGATTTGATACGACGACGGGCTGCCACGGCGCGGCCGACAACAGCCGCATCCTGATGTTGTTCGAAATCCGACCAGCTTCCCGACAGTAATTCGAAGTCGCGGGCTGTCACCAGTTTGTCCGGCGGCAGGCCGTAGAAGACGACAACGTCAAGGCTGGCGCGGCAATTGTTCGTAAACACTTGAATCGGCACCGCGTCTCGCACACCCGGCAGTCGCAGGACCTGTTGTGCATAGTCCTGCGGCACATGACTTGTGGCCGGGCAGAACTTGTTGGCCTGAAAAGTAACCAGCGAACGGCGCGACTCCTGATTTTTCTGGAGACGGTTCATGCCTTCCTGAACGGCGGCGACAAAGCAGAACACGAACAGGGCCACCGCCGAACCACTGACGGTCAGGAGCGTCCGCGAGCGATGTCGCCAAAGCATCTTCAGGATATACGGCAGGAACTTGAACATGTCAGATCAATTCGGTACGTCCGTTTTCAGAGAGCCATTTGCCTTGGTTTGCACGAGTTTGCCGTGGTCGAGCCGAAACTGCCGGCTGGCTATCTGAGCGGCGTCCGTATCATGCGTGACCATCAGAAGCGTGACGTTCAATTGATCGTTCAGCTGTTTCAGCAGGTGTAGAATCTGATCGGAACTAACGGGGTCGAGGTCCCCCGTCGGCTCGTCGGCGACGACGACTTTGGGGTGCGCCACAATGGCACGCGCGATGCCAACACGTTGTTCCTGACCGCCGGATAACTGTCGCGGGTAGTGGTCCGCGCGGTCCAGGAGGTCGACGGC
>CALBSZ010000776.1 GCA_937967665.1 uncultured Planctomycetaceae bacterium | reverse complement strand
GACAAAACGATCGAGACGCGCACCGGGGAATACACCAAGACGCAACCTAGCCTGCCGGACCGCGCGCGCAACGTCGTGCTCGGCTTGGTGGACATGATCCTCTATTGCGATGCCGTGCCGCGCAAGGACGCAGGCGGCAACACGATCATCGACCGCGTCATGCGGACCAAACCGCATCCCACCTACGAAGCGGGCGATCGCACGGGCCGACTGCCCGACCCTCTGCCACTCGACTACGACGCCTTCGTCAAGGCGTTCACTTCCGCTGCCCCCGGCACTGTTCCCGGCACCGGCGCCGCAGCGGAGCGTTCTCAGCCGGGAAGCACCCAGAAACGGAAAGGTTAAGCGATGAGCGAATACGACGACAGCTTTGCTCCGGACAACAGCGACGTCGACCTGAGCGAATTCGACGACGACTTCTCGTCAGCCGAAGCGCCCAGTTTCGATGAAGTGCCCGACGGCAAATACCAGGTGCGGATCGATGCCGCGCGACTGGACCGCAGCCAGAAGGGCGACCCGATGATCAAGTGGGATTTAATCGTGATCGCCGGTCAACATTCCGGCCGCCACATCTTCAAGAACTCGGTGATCACGCCGGCGGCGTTGCCGTTCGTGAAGGGCGACCTGAAGACGTTGGGTTTGGAGTTGGCCAAGTTCAGCGACCTGGCCGGCCGCCTCCAGGATCTGTTGGACGTGACGTTGGAGATCACCAAGCGGACGCGCGGCGAGTACACCAACGTGTACTTCAACAAGCGCATCCAGATCGCCGGTGACGCGGCCAGCCAACCGTCGGGCGACGAAGTCCCCTTCTAGACGTTGCTGATCCCGGCACCGAAGCACTCCTGTGACCACGGGTGCGGCCGGGGCGGGATGGCGTGCCCCTGGGGCACACAGCGGTGCGAATCGCCGGGTCTGCACCGTGCCTGCGGGGCCAGACTCCCCGTGCCCGCCCCGGCTTTTTTTGGCAATCAAGGATACGACGCCCGCATGGACTTTCAAATCGTCATCGACACGCGCGAGCAGGCGGAGTACTCCTTTGCTTGCGAAACCGTCCGCCGAAAGCTGGATGCGGGCGACTATTCTGTCGTGGGCCTCGAACATCGCGTGGCGGTGGAACGGAAGAGCCTGTCGGACTTCGTTCACACGGTAATCCACGACGCGGCTCGGTTCGCTGCCGAGTTGCAGAAGCTGGCTGGCATGGACGCCGCCAGCGTCGTTGTTGAAGCCAATCTTGACGACGTGCTGCGCGGCCGTCATGGCGACGTGCTGCGAAGCGTCGATCCGCAAGCGGTGTTGGGGGCGGCGCTGCACATCGCCTTGCATTGGCGCGTCCCCGTCTACTGGTGCGGCTCCCGCCAGGCTGCTTGCGCGTTCACCGACGCTTTCCTGCGCATGTTTGTGCGAACGACGGTCGGCCGGGGAGGTGCGCCTGATGCCTGAGAAGATCAGCGGCACCGTTCACCGCACCTACTTCGCCAGCCCGAAGTTCTCAGCGGGCGTGCTGCAAACGGATGTTGGCGATCGCGTTCGTTTTCGAGGTCCGTTCTGCGCCAACGAAGGCGACCTGGTCACGCTGGTCGGTCGCTGGAAGGACGATCCCAAGTACGGACTGCAGTTTGCCGCAGACAGCCTCAGTTACGAATTGCCCGACAACGCCGACGGTCTGATTCAATACCTCGCCAAGCACCCGGCGTTCGTTGGGGTCGGCGAGGCCACCGCCCGCAAGATCGTCAGGCACGCGGCCAGCGCAGCGCATCTCGACCGGTTGATCCGCCAGGACATTGATGACCTGCGACGCCAGTTGCGCATTCCGCGGGCGACACTCGAATCGTTGCGCGAAGCGTGGATCGCGCACAGCGCCGACAACGAGGTCCGATCGTACTTGGCCGGCTTTGGCCTGACCCATCACCAGATGGAGACGTTGCTGGAAACATTCGGCAGCGCTGTGGTGGGCGTACTGCGTGCCGATCCCTACCAGCTGATCCGCTACGTCAAAGCCTATGGATTCAAAAAGGTCGACAAGATCGCCCGCGCCATGGGCACGCCCAAGGACCACGCCGGTCGCATCCAGGCCGGCCTGCTGTATGTCGTCAGCGATGAATTGTCATCGGGGCACACCTGGACGGCCGGCGCGGACCTACTCGACAAGGCCAATGATCTGTTGCTGCTGGACACGCTCGACAGCCGCGATGTGATCCGGGCATCGGCTGACGGGCTGCTCAGAGACGGTCAGCTGGTTGCGGATGGCAACGCGGTGACCACCCCGCTTTTCTTGGAAACCGAGCAATACATTCAGTCGGTCTTCGATCTGCACGGTTGGAAAGAGCGTCCGCTCCCTGGAATCCCCCGCTATTCGTCGGAACCGAAAGCTAGGCAGGCCCGGTCTTAGCTGGGCGAGGTCGGGCACGCCGTCGTTGTGCTCTCCGGTGGCGCCGGCACGGGAAAAACATATGTGCTGGCCCGACTGTCGAAGTCGTTTCAACAGGCCGGACTCCGCGTCGCGCTCTGCTCGCCCACCGGAAAAGCTGCGAAACGCATCGAGGAGTCGCTCCGCAGCCTGGGCCTGAACCTGGAAGCCAAGACCATCCATCGTCTGCTCGAGTACGACGGTCACCAGTTTCATCGAGAGAGCCTGTCGTGGCCCACCCAAACCGAAGATGGCGAAGATGACGAGGACGCTGATCCGCCTTACGACGTCGTGGTGGTCGACGAAGTGTCGATGGTGGACGCGCCGCTGATGGCGGAGTTGCTGCGGCGCATCGACTTCACCCAAACACGACTCATTCTCGTTGGCGATCACAACCAACTACCGCCGGTCGGCCCCGGTAATGTGCTGCGAGACATCATCCAGCACAACCTGGTGCCCACAATCATTCTCGACGAGGTCGTCCGCCAGGCCGGCGTTCTCAAGACGAACAGCATGGCCGTTTTGTCGGAGACGATCGCTCCCACGGCCGTGGACGATCCAGCATGGACCGTGGTCGATGCCTTCAAAGAGCCGCAGCAGATCCAGGTTTACCTGCGCGAGCTGGTCCTTCAAAAGATTCCAGTCCCACTACATCTCGATCCGACGCATGACGTTCAGATGATCACGCCCACGCACATCGGTCCGCTACGCACTAAGGCCATCAACCAGATGATGCAGCGGTTGCTGCACGGCGACGTTCAGCGGAAGTTTGCCATCGCCGACAAGGTGATCCAAACCGTCAACGACTACAGCCTCGGTGTGATGAACGGCACGATCGGTCGCGTCGTGGCGATCGAGACCGGTTCCGGCGGTGGCTACTGCATCGACTTCGACGGCTGCGGTGAGCGGCTCATCAAAGACGAGCAAGTGCTCAATGTACAGCTCGCCTACGCGCTGACGGCGCACAAGGCGCAAGGCAGCGAGTTTCCCTGCGCCGTGGTGCTCTGCCACAAATCGCACTTCTTCGCCGATCGGAACTGGCTGTACACGGCGGTCACACGCGCATCCCGCTATTGCATTTTGATGGGCGACCGCTGGGGTCTGCGCAACGCCGTGAAGAAGAACAACACGATTCGTCGGCGCACGTTCCTGAGCCTATGGGCCAACAACGCATCTCCAAAAAACGCTGACCCGTTGGAGGTGCTGCCGTGAATTCGACGCCAACGGTCGACCTGCACAGTATTGTTGAGAACACGCCGGGGTGCATCCGCGATCGGCCGCAATGGGTCGTGTGGAAATACATCGAGCGCGACGGCAAGCAGACCAAAGCGCCCGTCAATCCTCACACGGGTGGAATGGCGGACTCCACCGACTCGTCCACCTGGGGCACGTTTCAGCAAGCGCTCGACGCTTGCCAGCAAGACGGAAATCTGGCGGGCGTCGGTTTCGTGTTTACGCTCGACGATCCCTACTGCGGTGTCGATCTGGACGATTGCATCGATGCCGAAAGCGGCCAACTGAAGGGTTGGGCCGCCGACATCATCGAGCAGCTCGACAGCTACACCGAGATCAGTCCCTCGGGCTCCGGCGTCAAGGTCTTCCTCGAAGCGAGTAAGCCGGGGCGGCGGTGTCGCAAGGCACATCACGACGGCGAAGTCGAAGTCTACGATCGCGACCGATTCTTCACAGTGACGGGACAGCGGTTGGAGCAAAGCCCCGCCGCAATTGAATCACGACAAGAACCGCTGAACAGTCTCTATCGCTCCGTGTTCGGAGACGATGATGAGGGCGCGACCACGTCGTCAACCCCCACAGGGCCAAAGCCCAGCGACAACGGCCACGTCCACCTGGACGACAACCAGATCATCGAACTGGCGTCGAACCAGCGCCGCACGGGAACCAAATTCACATCGCTGTGGAGTGGCGATTGGAACGCCTACTTCAACTCGGCGAGTGAAGCGGACTCGTCGGTTGTGTTCACGTTAGCGTTCTACACCAAGGACGCCGCGCAGATCGATCGGTTGTTTCGCACGTCCGGTTTGATGCGTCCCAAATGGGACGAGATGCATGGCGAGCAAACCTATGGCCAGATGACCGTCGCCAAGGCGCTCAGCAAGGTCACCAAGCAGTACAAGCCGAAAGGCAAACGGAAGCGACCGCCAGCCCCGCCACCAACGAAGCCAGGGCTGCCTTCCATTCTCATCGACGACACGCAGCTCAGCGATCTGACCGACCAGGCTTTGGCCGCAGTCATCCAGGCCAACAAACCGCCCGCCGTGTTTGTGCGGTCGGGGATGGTCGCCCGCGTGCTGAGTGATGAGAACAGCGTTCCCAAGATCGAAACCTTCGACCGCGTGCGCATGCGCTGCCGGTTGTCGGAAGTCGCCAACTTCTTCACGCTGCGCAAGGGCGAAGGTGGCTGCTACGAACAGGTCGGCACGAACCCGCCGCTGTCATTGGCCGAAAACGTGCTGGCCCAGACGACATGGGATCTGCCGCCGTTGGCAGGCATCGCCCGTGCGCCCATCTTGCGTCAGGACGGCACGATCTGCACGACGCCGGGCTACGACCCCGTTTCGCGCCTGTTGTATTGCCCGGATCCGGATCTCAAGCTGACGCCGATCTCCGAGTATCCCGATGGCAACGAGGTCCAGGCGTGCGTTGACATTCTGCTGGACGTGATCAGCGACTTCCCCTTCGCTGACGATCCGAGCCGCGCCAATGCGCTGGCGATTCTGTTTTCACTGCTGATGCGACCGGTGATCACGGGGCACGTGCCGCTGGCAATCGTCGACGCGCCCATGCAGGGCACTGGCAAGACGCTGCTGGTGACGGCGCTGGGAACAATTGCCGTGGGCAACGTCTCGTCCGAGTCGATTCCGTCGAAGGAGAACGATGACGAGTGGCGCAAGAAGATCACGTCGATTCTCCTCGCCGCGTCCCCCTTCGTATTGCTGGACAACATCCCAGATAACACGACGATCGACTCGCCATCGCTGGCTGCCGCGCTGACGACCGAGGAATGGTCGGATCGCTTGCTCGGTCGCAACAACGCCATCCGCCTGCCGTCGCGAGTCGTATGGGCCGCGACAGGGAATAACCTGCGGGTCGCTGGCGACATGCCGCGTCGCAGTTACAGCATCCGACTGGACGCCAATGCCGAACGTCCCTGGGAGCGGACCGGCTTCAAGATCAAGGGATTGGAACGCCACATCCGGGCCAACCGTGGTGATCTGCTCGGCGCCGCGCTGACGGTTGTGCGTGCTTGGTACACCAACGGCAAGCCGCAAGCCGATGTGCCCACGCTGGGGAGCTTCGACGAGTGGGCTGAAACGGTAGGCAGCGTGCTGGCGTTCGCAGGCGTTGACGGATTCCTGGCCAACCTCAAGCAGACCCAGGTCGTGCAGGACGAGGACACCCAGCAATGGACAGCCTTCTTCGATGCCTGGTGGGAAGGCTTTGGAAGTAGAGATGTCACGGCGGACGATCTCTGCCGGCTAATCCTGCCCCGCAAAGACATGTTCAACGAGGCGCCGGATGAGTCGCTACTCGAAGCGTTGCCGGAGCCGGTTCTGGTGAACAAGGACCGCGGGGAAGGCTCATTGAAGCGATCCATCGGACGACATCTGTCGCGGCTCACCGGACGTATCTTCAGCGGCCGGAAGCTGTGCGACGCGGGCACCAACAAGAGTAAGCATGTCCGCAAGTGGAAGCTGGAACCACTGGCTCAAGGAGGTGAATCGTGATGATGTTCGCGAGGCATTCTCCTGAAGTCAGAACAGCCACTTCGTCGCGCGCGCACACCATGTACATGGCCACGTACAAGGCGATGCACACGCCCATGTACATGGCGATGCGCGCGGTTGTACGTGTACGCCGTCTGGGAGGCAAAAACAGCCAGAACATCCGATACGGCAACGTCTTAACGGCCGTTGGTCGTTGTTCTGTGTTCCGCAGTCGTAACCTCGTTTTTGAGGGCCGTAACCTCGGTTTTGGCGTCCGTAACCTCGGTTTTTCGGGGCGTAACCTCGGTTTTCAAAACGTAACCTCGGTGGCCGGTTCAATGCTCACAAGGACTTACGTCAACGACCGAGGTTACGAGCCCATTTTTCTACCCCTTACGCGCACGCGGGCGCACGTGCGCACGCGCAGGAACGTACATCGCGCACATGAAAGTAGTAGGAAACTAACGTTACGTAACCTCGTTACCTCGGATCGAAAGGAACCGACATGAAGACGTCAATCACCAGCCCAACGCCGATGCGCAAACCGCTGGTCGGCGATGAACAACTCGACGAATGGGAGCCGCTACTGACTGCTTGGTGGACTCACTTCGGCGACGAACCGGTGACGGTGGACGAGTTGCGAGTCGCGCTTTCGCTCGACACGCCGGAGAACAGTCCTGCGATTCCAACATCGCTGCTGAGGCCGCGCCGCAAGGGGCCTGGAGCCTTGAAACGGTCGCTCGGCAGACGCCTTGCGGCTCTCGTCGGCTGGACGATTCATTCGTTCGTCGTCTGCGACGCCGGTGAGGATTCGCACGTCCACGTTCGTTTGTGGCAACTGCGGCAAGTCCAGCCCGAAACGCGGCAAGGAGCCATCGAATGACAGGCTACTTGAGCGCCGCCGCGAGGTTCCAACACGTTACGCGAGGTTCGCGCACGTTGGGCGTGGTTTCGAGATGGCGAGAGCGACCCCACCTCGCCACCAGACGCCACACGTGGCCACCCGTTGGCCCACGACGCGTCTGCCAGAGTGGCAGGCCAATGGTTCCTTCCCGGCGGGTTATCGCAGGTGACGCACGCGGGAACAGTCGCAAGCCCCATGACAGTTTTATTTTTCGGTCCGAACATTCGTAAGCCCATGCATTCAAACCATTTTGATCAACAACGTTGGCGACGATCAGCGAGCAACCTCAAGGCTCGTTTGGATACCGACTACCGCAACCACCGTATCCTCCGCGACCCGTGGTCGCGGGCAGCGCACTGCATGGTTCAGGGCTGGCGGAACATTGCCAGCCAAGGCCGGCTCAACCATATCCCCAAACCCCGACGGAGGTTTTCCACATGGCAGGAAGCAGCAACCAACATGACGACTTCCCTTTACAGCCGAATGAGGTCGCGGCTCCTCGACACGACGACCTGGAGATTCTGGGCCAACCACCTGCCGCGTGTGAATCTGCGGTACATCCCGAAGGCCAATCGGCGCGATCTCGCCCGACCGGCCGTGTGACCACGGCGAACGTGCTGCAACTGCTTGAGTTTCAAAGCCATCGCTGCGCACTCACCGGTCGCCCGTTGGAGCCAAGCACGGCGTCGCTCGACCACATCGTGCCGGTGCGATGCGGAGGCGCGCACGCCATCGAGAACACCCAGGTCCTGCACAAAGACGTGAACCGTGCCAAGTCAACCATGACGAACGACGAGTTCGTCCAACTGTGTCGTGAGGTCGTCCACCATTCGGCAGCGTGCAATACAACCAACTCGTGATCATCCAAGGAGGACTCGAACGATGACAACCACACCATCTCATAACCGCTGGAACGACATGGTCGTGCCCGCAGCCAAGGGGCTTGAGAAGTTCTTCTGGAACCTGGCCTGGTTCGCGGTGATCGTCGTCCTGCTCTTCGGCGGGCCGTGTCTCAGCCGTTCAACCCAACATGGAGGTCGCTATGACGAGCAGCGCCGCTCTGATCCTGCCCGACAGTCGCATCTGTCTGATTTGCAACACGAGGCCGAAGGCGGGCAGCGATGACCTGTGCGACGCGTGCTCGTGGAGCCTGTTGATGCGGCATCGCACCATCCGACCGTTCATTCCCGACCCCGTCGAACCACTGCCGTCGAGCAACGAAGCCGATGAGTTGCAGGAGATTGCCATTCGCATTTTGGAGGAAGACTGCCGATGAAGATCGAACTGAAAAACATCGCTGACATCAAACCGTACCCGAACAACCCTCGCATCAATGACGATGCGGTCGATGCCGTTGTGGCTTCGATCCGCGAGTTTGGATTTCGCCAGCCGATCGTGGTTGATACCGAACTCGTCATCGTCTGCGGGCACACGCGGTACAAAGCGGCCCTCAAGCTGGGCCTGGAGAAGGTGCCGGTGCATGTCGCCAAAGATCTGACGCCCGAGCAGATCAAGGCGTATCGAATCGCGGACAACAAGACGGCCGAGTTGGCGGAATGGAATTACGATCTGCTGCCGATCGAACTGGGCGAACTGCAATCCAGTGACTACGACCTCGGTCTGCTCGGCTTCGATCAGGATGAACTGGCGAAGCTGCTCGATCCCGGTGTGAAGGATGGTCTCACCGATCCGGATGAAGTGCCCGAACCGCCTGACGAAGCAACCACCAAACCCGGTGATCTTTGGATTCTCGGTGACCATCGCTTGCTCTGCGGTGACAGCGGGAATCCCGATCATGTCGATCGCCTCTTGGACGGCGCCGACATTCACCTGGTTTCGACCGACCCTCCCTACAATGTCAAAGTTGAACCGCGCAGCAACAATGCCATTGCTGCTGGCCTGAGTTCGTTCTCCAACGACGCGGCCGCCAAGAAGCTGAAGGCTGGTCAGGGAAATGCGGCGTTTGACGTTGCACGCGGGAAGACGAAGGTCGGCAACGAACATCACCAGAAGTTCGACGTCGCCCGTCACCCGGAGAAGTCAAAGCCAACGCAGAAGAAGATGCGAGCCAAGGATCGTCCGCTGGAGAACGACTTCGTTTCGGACGAGGAGTTTGACCGGCTGCTGGCCGCGTGGTTCGGCAACATCGCCCGCGTGTTGCTACCTGGCCACGGCTTTTATTGCTGGGGCGGTTACGCGAACGTCGCGAACTACCCGCCGGTGTTCAAGGCGTGCGGTTTGTATTTCTCGCAAGCCGTCATCTGGCACAAGATGCATCCCGTTTTGACCCGCAAGGATTTCATGGGTGACCACGAGTGGTGTTTTTATGGATGGCGGGAAGGCGCGGCGCATCGGTGGTTCGGCCCCAACAACGTGCCTGACGTCTGGTCGGTGAAGAAGGTCAACCCGCAGTCGATGGTGCATCTGACCGAGAAGCCTGTCGAGTTGACCGTGCGAGCGCTGCAGTACTCGTCGCTCGCGGGTGAAAACGTGCTCGACCTGTTCGGCGGTAGCGGCTCCACGCTGATCGGCTGCGAGCAGACGGGGCGCAATGCCTTCCTGATGGAGCTTGACCCGCTGTATTGCGATGTCATCGCACAACGATTCGAACAGTTCACTGGCAAGAAAGCGGAGCGAGTCGAAGCAGTCGTTCAGGAGGCCAGCGCATGATCTACCTGGCCAGCCCGTATTCGCATCCCGATGCTGCGGTGCGCGAGGCGCGCTTTCGCGATGCATGCCGCGCGGCGGCGAAGCTAATGCGGCTTGGCCACGTCGTGTTTTCGCCCATCGCGCATGGCCACTGCATCTGCGAACACGGACTGCCAACGGACTGGCGATTCTGGGAGCCGTTCGACCGCTTCCAATTGGAACGATGCGACGAAGTGGTCGTACTGATGCTAGACGGTTGGCGCGAAAGCGTGGGCGTTCAGGCGGAGATTCGCATCGCCGGCGACGCTGGAAAGCCGGTGCGGTATCTCGATCCCGACTGGTCGCCCACGTTGGCCCACGGCGGGACGGAAGCGGAGGTGTAAAGCATGTGCAATCGACGAGAAAACGCCGCAACAGGGCGGCGAGTGTTGGGCGAAGTGGTCCGCGTCAGGCGGTGCCGTCCGGCGCACCAACGATCTCAAACGCGTCGGGCGGCGACACCAGCATCAACGTCCGCCCGTTGTCCCAGGCCACATCGATCTGGTGCCACACGTCTCGACCGCCACCGTGACGCTCGACGTGAACGACGGTCCCCAACGATCCCGCCTGGATTGGATCGGGATCGTCTTGCATGGCGACCAACCGGATTCGGTGGCCCGGTCTTGGAATCGATGTCATCGCTGCTTCTCCTTTGCGAGCATTTCGTGATGCCAAGTCCAAAGTTGGATCTCTTCGACAGTCGCCTCCCGCACGGTGCGGATTTCGATCGGCACATCCTTACCGAGCCGCTCGCGCAGGTCCGCGTACAGATCGTGCAGCGCGGGGCGGCCAAGTTCGCGGGCCTGCGTTTCGTCCTCGGCGTCGACCAGCACGTATCGTGCAAGCGTCGCAACAAAGTAAGTCTTCATGTCTTCCTCCGATTGGTTTGGTTGGGGCCGGCCTTTCCGACCACCAACACACAGGAGCCACACCCGCGCGAAAACATCAATAGGCTGGTCGCGAGGTTTGCACCGTGTGGCGACCGGCGTGGTGGATCGCCCAGTACGCCAACCAACGAGAAAACGCCCCGACGTGGCGAACGTGGGGCGTTGGGTGGGAACCCGTCGCGGACGTTAGCCCTTGGCGGTGAACTTGCCGCGTTCCGCCTTCTTGAAGCGGGCGTCC
>CALBSZ010000775.1 GCA_937967665.1 uncultured Planctomycetaceae bacterium | reverse complement strand
CCGCGAAGTCTCTTCGACATTTCGCACCTATGCGCGACGTTGGCATTGCTGCCGACGCTGGACCAGGTCGCGTTGATTCCCCGCGAGATTAAAGACAGCGGCGGACAGTACGAATGCACCGCAATGGTGACCTGGCAAGGCTATAAAGCGCTCATGGAGCGTCACGAGGACGTGTCGGAAGTTCGGGCGCGTCTCGTTCACAAGGACGATCAATACGACTACGACGCCGACACCGGGCAAATTCTCAATCACTCCTTCGATCCGTTCGATGATCAACGCGACGTGTCGAATCTTGATTGCATCAAGGGCGGATATTTAATCGTCGAATACAACAACGGTCGGCGAGACACTCACCACGTAGTGACGGCGGCCACGATCGTTCGAGCACGTTCGTGCAGCGAGAGCTGGTCTAGCGCTCGGGGGAGGCCGTACTCGCCCTGGACGAAATTTCCCGACACGATGGCGCTGAAGACGATATTTCGCGACTCATTCGCGCGCCGCGTCGTGCCGTTTGACCCTTTCACAACGTCGCAACTGCAAAAGGCGATAGAAGCGGACGACGTAGCTCTCGAAAACGATCCAGCGAACGCCGTCACGCCATCGACGGAACCGATGACGAAGGACGAGCCGCCCACGGATTCCCGAGCGGACCATGTAGCGGACGCGTTCGGGGTCGGGACCGATGAGCCGCCCACGGAGACGGACGCTTGGGAACAACTGCTCGGCGATTACGAAGAGGAAGCACGCGCAGCAACATCGCTCGAAGCGGTTAACGAGGCATACAACTCATGGATTCGTTGTCGCGACGACGTGCCCGAAGACGTGCTTGACAAAGCGAGCAAGATCAACGCGGACATTATCAAATCCTTGGTCGCGAGCGATGGGGAACGCGCGAGCGACTAGGTGTGTCGTTGAAAGGATTTCACAAGGACGGTAACTCGGCAAGGCCGCCGACAGGACGTACCGGCGCTCGACGCGGACGGACCCGCGTCGAGCGGTATTAAACAACGGACGTCGACGTACATTCAACCACGGTCACTATGAGTTTTTTATCAGCAGCGAACCGAGCATTACGGCGAATAACCTTGGACCAATCGACAGTCTCACGGTCAGGCTGAACGACTACGGCGTTACCGTTTTGCGTGGCCCGAATGGGTCCGGTAAGTCGATTTTTTTGGATTCGGTGGCGTCGGCAGCCCGCGGCAAGGGACCACTGCCCCTTAAGGACGGCGCACGCAAAGGCTCGCTGAGTGCATTCGGCGCTAATATCGCTATCGGAAAAACAACTAGGCATGCTGGCGAGTTTGAAGTGCTCAATCTTGAAGGTCGGTTCGATCTGGCGGATTTGGTCGATCCCAATGTTAAGGACCCTAAAGCTGCCGATCGAGCACGCATCAAAGCGCTAGTTAGGTTGACAGGTGCCGTCGCGGACCCTGACGCATTTCTGCGGAATTCGTCCTTGTACGATCCTGACAAATTCATCGCCCAAGAATCGCTTGATGCCGACGACCTGTTGTTGATGGCACGAAACGTAAAGCGTAACTACGAACAAGCAGCACGAAACGCAGAAGAGGAAGCCGATCGACTCCAGGGCCGCGAAGAGGCATGCCGAGAATTCGCTAAGGGCGTAGACCTTGAAGTCGAAACCGACACCATAAAACTGATGCACGACGTCGCCGAAGCTAATGCCGCCGCGATTGCATTGAAGGAGCGTGCCGATAAATCGCAAGAGCGATTAGACGCCAAGAAACAAGCGGACCACATACTCGCGACGATTACAGATGAATACGATGCGGACAAGCATGATGCATTGCGCGTGCATATCCAGAGCAAGAACGAAAACATCAAGGCGCTGCGCGACAAGTTAGCCGAGACTGAACACGCGATCGAGGCTGAAACAGCCAGACTGCGGGAGATGGAAAACGACCTAAGCGTCATGGACGAACGAGAGTTGTCAATTACGCGTGCCAAAGAAATCATCGAAAATTTGGAGGATGTAAGGCCGGTCGACAAAGATGAGTTGCGAGCAGCGGATAAAGCGATCGAGGACGCAAACAACGCTGTGCAGCTCGGTGGCAAGGCCCGTGATGCCAAGGAGCAACTCGATCTCGCAGCTCAATATATCGACCAACAGAGACTTCTAGACGAAGAGATCGGCAAGCTCCGCTATTCCGCGGGAGCGGTCGACAGCAGTATCAGTGCCGCTGTTCAATGCGAATCGCTACAGTTTGAAACCGAAGATGGTGACCCGCGACTGTTCTTTCAACATCCAGAGCGCGGGAAGACTCCATACCACGAATTGAGCGATGGTGAGCGGTGGCGAATCGCGATCGACCTCGGTGCCGATCAAGTCGGACGTGGCGGGTTATTGGTGATTCCACAAACTGCTTGGGAATCGCTAGACGCGTTCGTGAGGCCGGACGTTCACGAACACGCCAAAAGACGCGAGGTGTACATTCTCACGGCTGAAGCGGCCAGAGAACCCGACGAAGGGCGCACGTTAGCAGCATCTGCGTATCCAACCCCATAAGGATGGCAATGGGGAGAGGCATGCTGAGAAAGTGTCTCGTGATTTATGAAAGCCCGCGCCATGCGATTGATTGCGCTGCTAGATATTCGCGCCGCAGGGCAGCGCGGCTTGACGAGCGACGACGTGGCAGCGCTTAATGGCCTTCCCGCGAACACCGTCTCACCCCGCATCAGCGAACTCCGACATCACTATCGCGTTATCGCACGCAACGGCGAACGACGCCGAACCCGCACAGGCCGCTGGGCGCACGTGCTAACGGCTATTGCGCAACCGTCTCGACAACGAAGGTTATTCGGATGACTCGACACACGCTCACAAAGCGCCAACACGAAATCTATTCCTTCATCGAACGCACGATCATTGAGGATATGTGCCCGCCGACGATACGCGAGATCGCACAAGAGTTCGACATCGCATCGTGTAACGGCGTCGTGTGCCACTTGAGAGCGTTAGAGGCGAAGGGCTGGATAGCCATTGAAAAGAACTCCTCGCGCGGGATTCGTCTTGCGCGCGATTGGGAGAATCAATCGAATGGGAAGTAACGCTCGACGGGCACAATACTGAGGGATCGAACATGAAAGCGGCCGACCTATTTTGCGGAGCTGGCGGCTCGACCACCGGCGCCGTTCAGGCCGGAGTGGACGTCGTGCTAGCGGTGAATCACTGGCGCACGGCCGTTCTGTCGCATGGCGACAATCATCCTGACACTCGCCACATCTGCGCTCGCATCGACGACGTCGACCCGCGAAACGACAAAACGATCCCTAATTTCGATTTGTTGCTCGCGTCCCCGGAATGCACTCACCACAGTATCGCGCGCGGTGGCCGACCGATCGACGATCAGAAACGAGCCACGCCCTGGCACGTCGTTATTTGGGCCGAAGCCAAGCGGCCGAAGTGGATTGTCGTCGAGAACGTCCGCGAGTTCGTCGACTGGGGACCGCTCACCAAACAACACCGCCCCAACAAGCGACATAAGGGGAAAACCTTCAAGGCGTGGGTTAGGGCGATTGAATCCCTTGGCTATCACGTCGAATGGAAGATTCTGAACGCGGCCGACTACGGCGCCGCCACGAAACGCCATCGCCTGTTCGTTGTCGCTCGTCGAGGTCGCTGCACGTCGCCGATCCAGTGGCCTGAGCCAACGCACGACAAATCGAACTGGCGAGCCGCCCACGAGATTATCGACTGGTCGATTCCAGCCCCGTCCATCTTCGGTCGCAAGAAGCCGCTCGCGGACAAGACGCTCAAGAGGATCGAGATCGGTCTGCGAAAGTTCGTCGGAGAAGCCGCTGACCCGTTCATCGTCACGCTGCGTCGGAATATGGCCGGCCGCTCGATTCAAGAGCCGCTGGCCACAATCACAGCGGGTGCGGAACATCACGCAGTCACTGTGCCGTTTCAACTCAAGGCGATGGGTCGAAATCCAGGGGCGACCAAGGGCATCGATGCGCCACTTCCGACCATTGTCGCGGCCCGCGAGAACCATTCGATAGTCGTCCCGTACCTGATCGACGTCCACGATCACCGAAGGGACGACAAGTCGAGTAGCGTTGAGATTCCGCTGCCGACGATCGTCGCCAAGCCAGGCAACTCGGTTGTCGTCCCCTTCATGGTGCCACGCTACGGAGAACGCGAGGGGCAGGAACCACGCACCCACTCGACCCAAGAGCCGTTGCCGACCGTGACGGCGACAAACGCCGCGAACCTGGTTCTCCCGTTCCTGACAAAGTACCACGGAACGGGCGGCGCGGACTCGATCGACGAGCCCCTATCCACCGCTACGGCAAAGCCACGGCACGGCCTGGCGATGACGCATCTCTTGCAAACGATGAAAGACCTGTCCGTCGTTGACGTTGGATTCAGGATGCTTGACGTTCCCGAGTTGGCCGCTGCCCAGGGTTTTCCCGACGGCTACATGCTCCACGGAACCAAGGCAGAACGTATTCGGCAAGTCGGTAACGCTGTTGTCCCCAACGTGATGAAAGCCATTTGCCAGGAGATATTGGCAGCATGACCAGCAATGTCCATTGCCCTGGCTGCGGGGGCTCACAGCCTAAGAGAGAGCCGCACAGCATCTACTGGTGGTCGCGTTGCCGAGGGCAGTCGGACGATGTTCCGGACGAGGGCGGCGACTAAAGCAGCCGCGACCCGGCGGCGCGGCTGGAACGAGACGAACGAAGATCGAAAAGGAAACGGCGATGAAGATCAAGGCAATCGCACCCTGGTTCGGCGGCAAGCGCACGATGGCACCAGCGATCGCCCGGGAGCTGGGCAAGCACACTCAGTATTTCGAGCCGTTTTGCGGCTCAATGGCGGTGCTGTTCGCCAAGGAGCCAAGCCAGAAGGAAACGGTTAACGACCTGCATGTCGACCTGATCAATCTGGCACGCGTGATCGCCAACCCGAGTGTCGCGGAAGACCTCTATCGGCGACTGATTGGAACTCCGTTCAGCGAGGGACTACTGGAAGAGGCGAAAGCGTATTTGACCAATGAGCTTTGCGAGATCGATGGGGCACTCACCACGGGTCCCATTTACTCGCAGAACTTTGATCGTGCCTACTGGTACTTCCTCGCGTCATGGATGGGACGAAACGGCACGGCAGGTACCGCTCGCCTCGACTACCAAATGGCAGTTCGCTGGACGAAAAACGGCGGCTCCCCGACCGTTCGATGGCGAAACGCAGTCGAGTCGCTACCGGCCTGGCACGTTCGTTTGCTCAACGTCGTCATTCTGAATCGCGACGCCTTCAAGATTCTCGATCGATTCGAGGACGTGAAGGAGACGGCGATTTACGTCGACCCGCCCTACCCTGCGGAGACTCGATCGAAGGGCGCGATCAAGAACGGCCGCGGAGGGAAGTACCTGCATGAATTTGAGCACGCACCCGACAGCCTGTTCGGCGACGACCACAGTCGCTTGGCCGAAATTCTTCGCGCCTATCGCAAGGCACGCATCGTGGTGAGCAGCTACGACTGCGAGCGGATACGAAAGCTGTACGACGGCTGGACCTTCGTTGATCACACGCGACACAAGCACCTGCACGCTCAGAACGGGCGAGGCGCAAGACGAAAAGAAGCTCCGGAAGTGTTGATTATCAACGGACCTAGTTTTCTCAGATAGATACGGATCGAGTCGAACGGAGCTGCGTACGAATGGCCAATCAATGGCGGGCACCGACGCATAAGCCCTGGATATTCTGCCAGCGGTATCTTTCCAAAACGAAGGAAGCGATCACGATCGCGATTGAGCTCGGCATTGAGCCGCAGACGGTTGCGGGCACCATGCTCGACGTGTGGAGCGCCTTCGACGAACACATTGGCGAAGACACGCACCCAGCAGCGTTTCTGGTAGCGTTCATTGATCAGCACGCGGGTCGACCGGGCTTCGCCATGGCGATGGCTAAAACACCATGGCTGCGAATTGCAGGCGAGACTGCCACGATTCCGGAATTCGACAAGTGGTTTGGCAAGAGCGCCAAGCGGCGCCGATTGGACGCGCTTAGAAAGCAGGTGACCGAGCCAGGTATTTTCAATCCGGAAACATGACGGACGGCGCACGGATTTGGTGAACGACACGCACTGGAATCCATGCGGAAGGAACGCGGAATGTATGCGGAACGAACGCGGAGTCATTGGCGGAACCGACACGGAGTAAGAGTAAGAGTAAGAGTTAAGAGTAAGAGAAGAGATGTAAAGCTAGAGAGACTAAAGACTAAGGGCGTGGAGTTGCATTTTTCAAAGGACAATGTTGGTGGCCTTCACTAGTGACTGAGATAGATCAACGCATCGAATATCGTTGGCGCGACATCGAAAAGCGGTTGCGCGATTTGGGCGTCGAGTACGCGCAGGCGGCCGTGGACGCCGCCCGGGACACCGGGTGCCATCCCGCCGACGTCGAGGCCAAGTTGGAGCATTACGGCCCACGGGCGGCCGCTGGCGAGCTCTCACCGGGCAACCTGTATGCGGCCGTCAAAGGTTGCCGGCCCGAGCAAAAACCGGCGGTCGGGTTTCCGTTTCGCGATCGGACCGAGCCAACGGCAACGGCGCCGGCGGATTCGCTGACACGCAGCCAAGCCATCGCTCGCGAGACGACCGCTCGGCGGGAACGCCACGAGCGGTATCGACGGGAAGCCGCGACGCAATCGGGTTCCGTCGGCATCGACGACGTAGCCGATGCCGACGTGTTGCCACACCTGACGCGGAGCGAGCGCGATGTTTACCCGACACTTCGCCGCGGCGGTTGGTGGTGGCGGACATTGGTGCGCCGCGCTTTGGAGCGCGCGGCGGCTTCGCATACGGAGGTTTTCGACCGATGACGTTAATTGTCGCTATCGACGCTTCGCTTCGTTCAACCGCCGTAATGTGGGGTCGTTGCGATCACACCGGCCAAGCCGACGAGCCGCATGGATTGACGATCGCGATCGGCGAACGCGATTCGCAGAGCCCGCGAAGTCGCCGCGCAGGCGGCAGGAGACTCCGATGAATGACGTCACAGAACACCCGATCATCTTCGCCGGCCCCCTCGTTCGAGCGATCCTTGATGGCAGCAAGACGCAGACGCGGCGGCCGATTAAGCCGCAGCCCAAGGCCTCGCACCTCGGCTACATGGCCTGCGACGACGGTTCTCTGCTGTGTGGCCCAGACTATCCCGACTGCGACGATGATGTCGTCCGATGCCCATACGGCCAGCCGGGCGATCGCCTGTGGGTGCGCGAGCGATTCTACATCGACGACGTGCGCCACCTGGACACCATACCAAAGGAGCGGCCAGCGGACCTGCACGATGGCGGCCTTCTCTATCACGCCGATGCCAACGGTAAAGAGCCGGCGTGTTGCCACATTCTCGGTGAATGCGCCTGCGGTGAAGTTGGCAAACCACGCTGGCGCCCGTCGATCCACATGCCGCGATGGTCATCACGGATAACGCTCGAAGTTACCGGCGTGCGTGTCGAGCGATTGCAAGACATTTCGGAACACGACGCCGAGGCGGAGGGCGCGACATTCCGCGCTAACGAGGACGACTCGATCCGAGAGTTTGCCCGCAAGCGATATGGCATGCCCGATCGCGCTGTCGGACCGCGCGAGTGCTTCTCGATCACGTGGGATCGAATCTACGTTCCGAAAGGCATGGGGTGGTACACGAATCCTTGGGTGTGGGTTGTTGAATTCAGAAAGGTAGAGTAGCCGTGGCAGAATCATCGATCGAATGGACCGATTATACGTTTAATCCATGGCGGGGCTGCGCGAAGGTGGCGGGCAACCCCGGCTGCGCCCACTGCTACGCCGAGGTGAACTACTCCGTAAAAATGCACGGCATCAAGTGGGGCGAAGAGCACCAAGGCGGCACCCGCGTCGTCCCAGCCAACGGCGCCTATCGTCAGCTGAGCAGGTGGAATGCAAAAGCGAAGGTCGCCGGAGAGCCGGCTATCGTGTTTTCAGATTCCCTTTGCGATCTGTTCGAGGATTGGCAGGGAGCGATGCTGTCTCACGACGCGCAACGCATCCTCTGGTGCCACGAATGCTTTGTGTACTTCCGAGCAGGCGATTGCAATGGGTGCTGTACGTTCTGCAAATCGAACTGGTCGACCGTCCCAGCCACCGCCGAACACATTCGCCGGTTTTTCTTCTGCCACGTCGACGCCATGCCGTGGCTGCGCTTCCTCGTCCTGACGAAGCGACCTGAGAACGTAGCGAACCTCTGGCCGACCGTGATTAGAGAGGGTGGCCCGACGGCGGAGCGATACCGCGGGAACGTCTGGCTCGGCACGTCGTTCTCCGATCAAACGTCGTGCGAGCGGTGGCTGCCGGAGCTGTTGAAGCTTCGCGACCTCGCGCCCGTCCTGTTCGCCAGCGTCGAGCCGCTCGTCGGGCCAGTTGATTTATCGACGTGGCTTAAGTGCCGTTGTGGCGAACCGCCACTTGAAGAGGGCGAGCACTGCGAGGGATGCCTCATGGGACCGCCGCACTGGATCATTGTCGGCGGCGAGTCGGGGCCGCAGGCGCGACCGTGCAACATCCAATGGGTGCGCGATCTCGTTGGCCAATGCCAGGCGGCCGACGTGCCGTGCTTCGTCAAACAACTTGGCTCAAACGTAACGGACGAGCCCGAACTCTTGGGGGAGCACGACGATCGCGACAAATACGCGCTCTGTTACAGCCACCCCAAAGGCGGCGACCCGAGCGAGTGGCCCGAGGACCTACGAGTTCGACAATTTCCGCAATCTACGTGACGCACGTCGTGGCGCCGTGGTCGTGGCGCGCGTTTGAACAACACGCGAGGGCGCGATCGGCGACTGTCGTCGCTGAGCGACCACTGGCTGCGACGGCTACGGAGATCGCCCGTGTGGGCCGCTGTGATGGACCCCGGCTAGTCAGGCCACCGGCGGCGATCGGGCCACACGGGCGATCGTGGGCGATTGTGCGAATTTCAAAAAAACACAGATATTTAGCTTGACGCGGCGAAATACTCCCCGTAAAGTATTGCTCGTTGGCGTCTCCGACATCGCAACGCCCGCAAGGCCTACCATGACAAAGCGACATCAGGTTGATTTCTCCGACGAAACGTGGGCCTGCCTTGATCACCTCCAGCCAGGCTACGGCAAAGCCCAGCTGATCGAGGATTTGCTCTGGCAATCGCGTCGTCTGCAACGAGTCGCCAAGCAGTTGGGGATCGGCAAGCCGAAGCGTCGTCGGCCTGGTCGCCCCAAGACATTTAACCCGTAACGCGACGCACAGGAGATACGACACGATGGCACACACACCCTCTCCGTGGAAAATCTCGAACGATGGAATGTCCGTGTACTACGTCAATCCCGCGATTGAAGATGGGTCAGCGCCGGATGATCTCGACGACCCGTCGCACGATTCCATTGTTGCGACGGCAACACCGCTAAATGACTGTGACAGCGGCATTCCGGACGACGATCGGATCGACAACATTCGCCTTATGGCGTCGGCTCCGGATTTGCTTATCAAGTGCGAAACCGCTGCGGCGATGCTGGCGATCGTAGCACGATCGCATCGGGAGCACCGGCGCTTCAAGCAGGCGCTAGCGATAGAGGGGTTTATTCAGACGATGCAATACGTCATTCGCGAGGCAAGCGGTGTGGATATCGAACGCCCCGACGATGGCGTGACCATATGGCTGTGGGCAGAGCACACTACCCAAGCCGGTCAAATATGCACCGACGAAGATTTGATCGCCGAGGAGTCGGCAGACGTGACGTGCTGGCAAGCCGAAAGCGCCCCGGCTCTTCTTGACTACGCTCGCCGTGTGCTGAACGGAACGGTGGTCAAGATGGATAGCGCACCCCGCGACTTATTTCGACGCCGATGTGCGGCGAGCATTATTCGGCAACTCGAGTGCGACGCGACTCCGACATCCTAACGACCATGAATACCGGCACGCATAGCCAGCGCGGCGAGCTGCTTATAGCTCTTCGCCGCTCCGACGCTGGCATTACAGAATGGTCGAGCATTGTCCCGCAACTACCTTCGTGCTGGGACGCCCTCGACGACATCGGTGATCTAGGCGAGCTGCTGCCGGATCATTTTCGCGCAGCGACGTTGACGATAGACATCGGCGCCGACGTCACTTACATTCCCGCCGCTGGGGCATCATATGGGTGCGCCGGCGAGCCAGAGACGTGGGACGAAGACCGTTTCTTGATCGGTGCGGACCTGGTCGTCGACGGTCACACGATCGCCATCGACGACGACCTGTCGATGCAACTGTTCGACCGATTCAAGACGCACATTGACGACGTGGAGCTGTCGCCAGAATAAGGAGACGACTATGCCCGGATTAGAAGAGCAGCTCGATTTGCACTGCGTGCCAGCGTACCGCATGGCAGTTTCAAAAGCGGCGATGGAGATCGCCGTCGCTTGGGACGAACCCAAGGGCGATGAAGCCCGTGAACAGGCGATTCAAATCCCGACCGACCGGCGTGCCGGCGTCGATGACGCAGGCGCGCTTGTCCGGATCGAAGTAGTGGGCCGCGTCGAGACGGGTCTGCGACTCACCGTGGAGGCTCTCCGTCGCCAAGATGGCCAGCAGCAGCGAGGCCTCGATCTCCTCGGAGGGGACGTGCTCTTCAAATGTGTAGCGGTAGCGTTGGTCGATCATCGGGTCTCCTTTCGGGCCAAAAACGTGCCCCTCTATCTGTTAACTACCCGGTCGCGCCTCGAGTTGACGACCAATCCGACCAGAATCCGACCAATTCCCGACCAATTCCCGACCAATTCCCGACCAATTCCCGACCACACGACGCTGAAAAACCGCGGAGAATCGGACCAATCGGACCAATTCCCGACCAATT
>CALBSZ010000774.1 GCA_937967665.1 uncultured Planctomycetaceae bacterium | reverse complement strand
CTGCCGGTCGAGCGGGGCCGGCAATTGATCAGCTTCGTCAAAGTGATGGCCGGCATGGATATCTCCGAACATCGCCGTCCCATGGACGGCCGCTGGCTTTGCGACACGCAAGGGCGGAAGCTGGATATTCGGATTAATACCATCGCCACGCTGTTCGGCGAAGACATGACCCTGCGCATCTGGGACCGCGACCAGGAACTGCTCGAACTGGATGATCTTGGATTGTCGTCTCGCGATATCGCGACGGTGCAAGGGATGCTGAGTCATCCCAGCGGGTTGATCCTGGTAACCGGTCCGACCGGCACCGGAAAAACCACGACGCAATACGCCTGCATCCACCAGTTGAACGACGGTACGCGCAAGATCAACACGCTGGAAGACCCCATTGAATACGCCATGCCCGGCGTGCGGCAGTCCCAAGTCCATCACAAATTGGGCATTGAGTTCCCGGACCTGTTGCAGAACGTTTTAAGACAGTCTCCCGACGTCATCATGATCGGCGAAATCCGCGATGAATTCACGGCGACCACGGCCGTGCGGGCGGCCAACAGTGGACATCTGGTCCTGGCCACGTTGCACGCACCCATTGCCGCCGGCGCCGTCCAGAGCATGCTGGCGCTGGGCGCGCAACCGTATTTCTTTTCCGGCTGCCTGCTGGGCGTGATCGCCCAACGACTTGTCCGCATGCTGTGTGACGACTGCAAAGTAGAGTACGACATCAGCGAAGCACGCGGGACGTTCGACGACGTCACCACGCTGCTGGAACCGGGTGAGGGGAATGCCATCTACGGTCCGGCGGGGTGTGAAAAATGCTTTCAGGCCGGCTACATCGGCCGCACGGGGATATTCGAAGTCATGACCATGACCCACGAGATCCGCCACTTTGTCGCGGAAGCTCGGACGGCGGAAGAAATCCACGCCCTGGCAACCAAGACAGGGATGGTTGAATTCCGCCGCGGCGCGCTCCTGAAGGTCGCTCAAGGTATCACCAGCACGGAAGAAATACTCCGCGCGGTACCTTCGGAGCACCTGGGCCTGGAGGACTGATTAGTCCGGCAGCGCCAGATTCCGACGATTTTTCGGTCGGGCCTGGAGAACCGACCTGCGAAAGCCGCGGAGAATACGTCTTAGCCCAACTTCAAAAAGCGCCAGCGAGTGGGTAACTTGCGACCGGATACACTTGCTCGCGCTGCGTGCTTGTATCTTGGCGGGTTGCCGAAAACTTGGCGCTGTCCAGTTAGGCAACGATTGCTGGATCCCGGCTCAAGCGCCCGCATCCGCGGGACGGTCCAGATCTTCGACTTCCGGTTCCGTTGCATCGGGCGAAACTCCCGAGGTAGCCGAATCGGCCGCGGTCGCGTCGGCCGCCACGGTTGTCTCGGGACCGTGGATCCAGTCACGCATGCCGGCCAAGGCTTTCTCGAACAAGCGGCCCGATAGCACTTCCTCTGTCACCGTCGTTTTCTCGGTCGAAAAGTTATTCCAGACCGCGGTGAAATACGGCTTGCTGGTGTCGCGCAGTGACTGGTAATAGCCCTTGCGGTGGATTTCCGACAGGGAATTCGAATAGTGATCGAGGATGTGCTGGTCAAACATGCTGCCGGCCACGGTAACGGTTGATAAGGCGCCCGTGCCGAGCTTGCCGATACGATTGATGGTGTACATAGACATGTTGGCGGAGACGTCGAACAAGCTCACTTCTTCTTCCCTCGCGATTATCTGCATCTCGTCCCACAGCCGTTGTATTTCCGACTGGGGTGCGAGCCGGGTCGGATCGATACGGGACACGGCGGCCCGAGTCTGGTTGATGGTTTCGCGCAGCCCGCTGACGGAAAGCGGCGGCGTATCAAACGCCGAGGCGGTCACACCGGAGGCACTGCTGACGGCGTCCAGCAAATCGGAGGCATGATCGATTGTGGAACTTTCGTCAATGACTCCTCGTTCCTTCAATTCCGCGCTCAGCGCTTTCAGGTAGGTCTGCGATCCATAGGCCACGTCGCTCAACACCGCCAGCACCGTCAGGGGAGACAGGTGCAACGTAGCCAGTCCCGCCAGTTCGACAAAGTTCCCGACGGCTTTCCGCGCGACGAAGTTTTCGACGCGCGAAGTCGTCGCGGCGATCGGATCGGGGGCCTCGGCGCCGCCGATGTCATTGACCATGAAGTCCAGCATCTGCTGGACGAAGATGCCGTAGGTCTTGGAAGACTTGAAGGCCTGCGGTATCAGGAGCGCGGTGGATTCGCGCAAAGCGCCCCCCAGCAGCGCCGACGTGGATCGCAAGGCACGTTCCGGCAGCGACAGGCCGAACAGCAGGTACTTATGGACCTTGTCGATCCCCGGTTCGTCCGCGGCGTGTTTGGGCAGCGATACATATTCGTCGTTCACAGACTCCTCCATGGCAAGTTGTTCGTTCCCCGCTGGCGGATATTGCCGTCCACTCGCACTTCTCGTTCCCTGGCTCCCGCCAGGGAATGCCCTGTCTGCGAGGCTCCGCCTCCGTCCGGTGGGCAGGCGGAGCCTGCGAGATCGTCGGCACCCAGGCGGAG
>CALBSZ010000773.1 GCA_937967665.1 uncultured Planctomycetaceae bacterium | reverse complement strand
CAAATTGTGATACTTTTCGTCAGTCAAATTGGCGCCAACATGGCAAGCCGAACAACTTCCCTTGTTGGTAAAAAAGATTTCACGACCCCGCCGGGCACTCTCCGACATCGGATGCGCTTCGCTGGCCTCCAGCCTGGCCTTGTACTCGTCGTACAAGTCAGGATTATCCTCTTCAAAACCTTCGAGATCTTCCAGCAGGTCTTTCAGCGTAAGTTGCATCGCACGCAAAGGCTCATAGTAGTCGTAAGGTGACGGGCCGGTAACAATCGCGCGTTCGAAAGAGGCCAGGGCCTTGCCGACGTTCTCGATCGTGACACCATCGGCAAAGATCTTCTCAAACTGAATCTGATAACCGGGAATCTTCTTTATCGTGGCGACGGCTGCCTCGTGCGTGTTCCCCATTTCAATTGGGTTGGCAATCGGACCAACCGCTTGTTCTTCCAACGACGCCGCGCGACCATCCCAGAACTGCGCGTCGCTGAGAATGCGATTATAGCTCGCGGGTGAATTACGGCCCCCTTCCTGACCGTCAATTCCGACGCCGAACTGCGTGTGCCGCGCGTAGCCTTCGTCGGGGTGGTGGCAGTCCGCGCAGCTGACCGTGCTATCGGCCGACAAACGCTTGTCGAAATAGAGTTGTCTGCCCAGCTCAATCTTGGCGCGCGTCAGTGGATTGTCGGCGGGGATCTTCATTTGACTCGCTCCCGCCGCCAGCCCCAGGGGCAGTTCAACTTCCAGTACGGCGTGATTCGCGGGTTGATCGATCCAAGCCTGAATCTGCTCGACGGTCAACTTGCCCTCGCCTGGGATTCCGGATGTCAGCGCGGGTTCCCCGAGCTTTACCGATTCGGTTGGCAGCGTTGCCGCGGCAGCGTCCGGCTCGTCGCCGGGCACGTTCGGGTCGTTGACGGGCGGCGCTGAGTTGTTACTCGAAGCTTCTTCGGTGCGCGGTTGCGGCGGCGCATCCTCCGCCGCAGGCTCCTCGTGCGGCGTTGGCTGAACGGCATTCTCGGCTGCGGGTACGGGGCTTGCCGCCGGCTCGGACGGGGTCGAGGCCGGTTCATTCGCGCCACAACCGAATCCCGACAAACATCCGAATACTACAATTAACACCGCCATAGAGCGCATCGGCATCACGCATTCTCCTTCGTTGTTTCTGTGTTGTCACTACCTTCATTCTGTTGCAAATCGTAGACCAGCTGTCCCCATTCGTGTTATTGCAATTGGGCGTTTCTGCGAATGTGTGCGTTATGGCTCGGAACGCGCGCGCCGCCAACCCCCAATGAATAGGAATTCGCGGTTCCGGCCTCTTTGTACGCACTTCGAGAAACTTTCTGACGAGCAATGTAGCGTGGTTCCGAGCGACGACAAGAAGGGGATGACGATACCAGTTCCCTTCCTTGCCCCCATCCGTTACCCGGCTTCAAGAACGCGGATCCTGGGTATGCCCGCTTGGCATGACTTCCCGCCTATCAAGCGAGACTCCCTTCATTTGGTATCCCCGCAACAACTACAGCACGCTCAGTGTGCACAAACGCACAGATTCCGCTTGGCGAGGTTCATGTCGGGGACCATCACATGAGTTTCTAAACAAGCGAGGTCCGTGACTTCTGGAATGGACAATCGAAGCACGAATACCGACAACCGAAACAAGTTCCAACGTCACCATTCGAAAATCCGAAAGTCCAATGGCGGTTGTATTTCGCGTTATGGGTAAATTCAGGCGATGCTATTGCGTAGTTCGTGCTGCGGAATTCGAGTCTTCTTTTCTTTTCTCGATACCGCTACATTTGTTTGCAACCCCTCGCGGTAGCGTGCATAATCTGAGTTGGTTCCACCGAATGACCACTGGAGGTAGCAGCCGCGTGAGGCTGTCGAGCTTGCCAGAAAGTTGCGCCTCGACGCTCCGTACCGCCCTCACTGCCTGCCTCGCATTTCCAGCCAGGAGTGCCATCATGGATCAGCGGCGTTCAGGACGTTCACGGAGAGCGCGTCATTTTCTGTGCAATGCTCGACCGCAGCGGAATTTGCGACTGCTTGTCGAGCCCTTGGAGCAACGTCTCCTGCTCGCTTCCGACTTTGGTGACGCGCCGGCGCCGTATCCGACCACGACGGCCGAGAACGGCGCCGAGCATGGAACGAGTGGCGCGTTGCAATTAGGGCAGACTGTCGATTCTGAGGCTGACGGTACCCACTCGCCAGCCGCCGACGCCGACGGTTCCGATGAAGACGGTGTAACCTTCAGCACGCTGCCAGTCGGCGCGCTTGACGCCACCGCGACGGTCGAAGTTGTCGGGTCGACGGGCACCTTGGATGCCTGGATTGACTTCAACCAAGATGGCTCGTGGGCCGGCGCGGATGAACACATCTTTACCAATCGCTTCCTGACCATCGGCACCCATCCACTGACGTTTGCCGTACCGGCAACGGCACTCACCGGGCAGACGTACGCCCGCTTCCGTATCAGCACGGTCGGGCATCACGGCACCGGCGGTGCGGCCATGGACGGCGAAGTCGAGGACTACCAGGTGACGATCGCCGCGCCGGCGGCGGCTACAGGCAACTTTGGCAGTGTGAACACGATCAGCATGACGGGTAGCTTTGGCAACGCTCCCGCCGCCGTCGCCGCAGACATCGATGGCGATGGCGACATGGACGTTGTTGCCTCGCGCCCCTTTGATGGCCGGATTATATGGCAGGAAAACGACGGCAATCAGGGCTTTACCGAACGGGTCGTGAGTACCATGGAGGCGGACGGGGCCCGGAATGTCTTGGTGACCGACATGGACGCCGATGGCGACCTGGATGTGGTGGGCGTCTCGCGGGATGGTACCGACAGTCGGCTGGCCTGGTACGAAAACAGCGGTACACCCGCCGCCGGTGAATGGGCAGTCCGCAACATTGCCGTGCAGTCCAGTTTTTTTTCTGTCGTCCACGCGGCTGATGTGGATGCCGATGGAGACATGGACGTGCTGGCCGTGACGGGATTCGATGACCGAGTAACGTGGTATGAAAACCGGTCGGGTGGTTTTGTGTTTTTTCAGCATGACATCAGCCTGGTGGCTGACAATCCGCAGGGCCTGTTTGCCGCCGATGTGGATTCCGACGGCGACATGGACGTCATTAGCGCCAACGCGGATTCGGACGAGATCGTATGGTACGAGTTGCTGAGCAACTTGACGTTTCAAGCCCACACAATTTTCACGGGCGCCGACTTTCCGGACGATGTATTTGCCGTGGACATGGATGGCGACGGCGACACGGATGTATTGATCGCCGACCAGTTTGACGACACGCTATTCTGGCTGGAAAACGACGGCACACCGGCCTTGGGGACATGGACATCGCACGAAGTCAGCGACCCGGCCGGGACCGCTCAAGTCCCGACGCGTGTTTCCGCCGCGGATGTCGATGGTGACGGCGACTTGGATGTGGTGAGTTCCGGCTTCGATGGCCTGGCCTGGTACGAAAACGACGGCAGCCTGAACTTCACGCAACGCGTGATTCAGTTTGGTGGCGAGCCGCTGAGTCATCAGGTCGTGGACATGGACCAGGACGGCGACATGGACTTACTCAGTTCCTTCTTCCACGACTCCATCGTGGGTTGGTTCCCCAATCCAAACGACGTGGGTGTCGATTTCGGCGACGCGCCGGCACCGTATCCCACGACACTCGGCGAAGATGGAGCGCGGCACAGCACGATTGGAATTCAAATGGGCGACGAGCGCGACGCGGAAGTCGACGGTGTCCATTCGTCTTCGGCCGATGCCGACGGTGCGGACGAAGACGGCGTGACGTTTAACACGATGCAAGTCGGACAACTCCGTGCGCGCGCTCTTGTTCCCGTCGACGGAAACGGCAAACTGGACGCCTGGATCGATTTCAACGGCGACGGCAATTGGGGCGGACCGGGCGAACAGATTGCGGATAGCCTCGACGTCACACAACAAACCAACAATCTGTTTTTCGACGTTCCCAGCAACGCGATCTCCGGGACCACCTACGCCCGATTTCGCCTGAGTACAACGGGCGATCTGGGACACCGGGGATTGGCGATCGACGGTGAAGTCGAGGACTACCAGGTGACGATTGAATCGCCCGAGTTGACCGGCGGCACGTTTGGCGGGCAGAACGTCATTGAATCAAGTGCCAACGGGGCGTGGAGCGTCTCGGCGGCCGATATCGACGGCGACGGCGACATGGACGTGCTCGGCGCCTCCTTTGACGATGACGAAATCGCCTGGTATCGGAACGACGGCAACGAGAATTTTACCAAGCGGTCGATCAGCACCGACGCCGACGGCGCGGTGAACGTAGTGGCTGCGGACCTGGACGGCGACGGCGCCATGGATGTGCTCAGCGGCTCGCGGAACGACGACAAGCTCGCCTGGTACCAGAACGACGGCAGCGAGAACTTCACGGAACTGCCGATCAGTACCGCGAGCGACGGCGTCCAAGGATTATTCGTAGCCGACATGGATGGTGATGGCGACCTGGACGTTCTGAGTGCGTCACGTGTCGACGACAAGGTTGCCTGGTACGAGAACGACGGCAGCCAGAGTTTCGCGGAACACGTGGTCACGACAAATGCCAATCGGGCACAGGCCGTGGCGGCCGCGGACTTGGACTCCGATGGTGATATGGACATCCTCAGCGCGTCGGTACTGGACGACAAGATTGCCTGGTACCGGAACGATGGCCTCTTCAACTTCACGGAGAACGCCATCACGACAACCCTCAACGGTCCCTACAGCGTGGAAGTGGCAGATCTGGATGGCGACGGCGACATGGATGTCATTGCTACGTCGTCGCTGAACAATCTGGTTGTGTGGTACCGCAACGACGGCAATGGAACGTTCACCGAACAGCTGATTGGTTCGGACGCCGACGCTGTGCGCAGTACCTACACTGCCGACATGGATGGCGACGGCGATTTGGACGTGGTCGCCGCGTTCCGGATCGGTGACGACGTCGTATGGTACGAGAACGACTCTCTCACATTCACGGAACATGTGATCACGACGGCCACAGATGGTCCGCAAAGCGTTTTCGTAGCCGATATAGATAGCGACGGCGATTTGGACGTCCTGAGCGCATCGGATAACGATGACATGATCGCCTGGTATGAAAACGGCAGTGCGAACGCCACCAATTGCTGGGCAGCCGCGGTGAGCGGGAACTGGACGGATGCCACGAAGTGGGATACCGGCACGGTACCCGCCCCCGGCGATAATGTCTGCATCGACGCGGTCGGCGCGGACTATACCGTAACGCTCAATACCAATGTCACGACCGCCAACGCACTCGGTTCCTTTACGCTCGACTCCGCCAATGCCACGTTTGCCACTACCGACCGGACATTCGCCGTGGACGGTGCATCGAACATCATCCAGGGGACGGTTCATTCGGACGGCACTACGTGGACGGGAGGCGCCGGCAGTTCCTTGACCAGCGACGGCGATATCGTTGTGTTTGGCGGCACGACCCGCATTTCCACCGCTTCCTTCCAGCAGAATGGAAACGTGAATATTCAAGCTGACGCCAACTCGGCCGCCACATTGCGGTCCGACAACGGGCTGACCAACATGGGTACGATTCTGCTGGAGAACGTGGCCGGGTGCTGCCCTGTGCCGCGGGACGCGCAGTTGACGGTTGTCGGAGGCGACTTGGTAAATACGGCATCCGGGGTCATTACGGCCAGCCCCGGCCTGGGGAACCGGATCGTTTCTGCCGATGTGATCAACGACGGGACGGTCAACATCAACCATCCGACCACGCTATCCCGCAGCAATGCAACGTTCGTGAACAACAACACGGTGAACGTCACGTCCGCGCTCGATTTCGGATCGAATGGCGTCTTCACGCAAGCCGCGGGCAGCCTAACGGTGAGTGGTCTTGGGAGTATCGTGCTGGCCGATGACACATTCCATTTCGACGGCGGTTCGATCAGCGGAAACGCCATTTCGCTGAGCGCTTCGGCGCTCCACATCGGTCCCGGTTCGACAGGCACCGGCGCGTTCTACTTTACCGGTTCCTCCAACACGATCAGCGGCGACATCGCGGCCGGACAACACGTCACCGTTGCCGCCACGGCGTTCGTGGACTCGACACTGACGAACGTGGGCGGTTTCACGAATCACGGCACCATCGTGCTGACCAACAACGCCGGATGTTGTCCCGTGGCGCGGGACACCTACCTGACGGTCACCGCCGGCGGGACACTAATCAACGCCACCGACGGCGTGATCACCGCGGAACCGAACCTCGGTGAACGATTTATTTCGGCGCATCTGACCAACAACGGCACGATCAACGTCAACACCACCACTTCGCTGACCAAGTCATCGGGTGTCTACGACAATTCAGGGACGCTCCATATTGCTCCGCTAATCCGACTGTCCGTCGAGGGCAACTCGTTTACGAACACAGACTCCGGCGAGATCGTGGGCGGCGGGAATCTGGACTTGCGATCCCTGTCGTTTTTCGGCGATGGCACCGCAACAGCAAATGTCAACGTGATTTCCTCGACCTTCGATCCTGGCGACATGCCGGCGGACGCCGGCGTCTTTCAAGTCGCCGGGTTGTATGCCCAGTCGACAAACTTCGATTTTAACATCGAATTTGGCGGTCCTATCCCAGGCAGCGGCAGCGGCTTCCACGATCAACTTGACGTCAACGGCAGCGTTACGCTGGACGGAACGAACCTGAACCTGTCGACGATCGGCGGCTACGTGCCCACCGGCGGCGAACAATTCGTGATCGTCAACAAACGGAGTAGCGGAGCGGTAACGGGCACGTTGTCCGGCTTGCCGGAGGGGGCGACGATCAGAAACTTCCTTGGCTCCGGCCTGGACGCCGTCG
>CALBSZ010000772.1 GCA_937967665.1 uncultured Planctomycetaceae bacterium | reverse complement strand
GCTGTTTTTTCGACGACGAATTCGAACCGTCCCGCCATGTCGACTTGTTCTTCGCCGGCGCTGTCAGCAGGCATGACCTGCTGCGCGCCATCCGGCGGCATCTGCAATTCCGGCCAGGCTGGTCTGACAAGGTGGCGTCCGACGCCGAGGCACTGCTTGGCAGCGAAACCTCGCAGGCCCTGTTGCACGCCCTGGCCTCCGTGGCCGGCGAGGCGCTAAAAGGAATCGCCAACAAGTCGGGACGTCCGCCACGATGACCGTATCACGCCAAACCCTGCTCGACCAGATCCAGCAAGAGTACCCGACGTCCACCGCGCGATGCCGCTTCGGCGATCTGGAAGTCGACTTCACCCGCGTGGCCAATCCGGATGACATCCTGGACGATGCAACGCTCCTGGGCTCCCACGAAGAACTCGCCTGGCAGCCCTATTGGGCCGAGGCCTGGGATACTGCCCATGGCATGGCGGTTCATCTGGCGGCACTCGAATTGGCAGGACGCGACGTACTGGACTTGGGTTGTGGATTGGGACTGACCGGTGCCGTCGCCGCCGCGCGAGGTGCCCATGTACTGCTGGCGGATTACGCGCCGCCCGCGCTCCTGTTCGCCGAATTGAACACGTGGCCATGGCGCGAGCAGACGCGCGTCGCACGCGTGAATTGGCGCGCGGATCATCTGGATGAAAAGTTCGACCTGATCATCGGCTCGGACATCCTCTACGATCGAGACGACTTGCCTTACCTGGATCGGTTCTGGCGAGAACACTTGAAAGCGGGCGGCAAAGTGTTGTTGGGCGAACCGAGCCGCGCAATGAGCCGGGAGTTCTTCGACTGGTTAAGGAATCAACCTTGGCAGATGGAAGTAACGACCATGCAGATTCCCGATACTCAACGGCCAGTCCGTATTGTTGAACTGACCGGGATGTAGTGGCTATCGGCCGAGCCGGCGGGATCAAGAACGCTCCCAAAAAAAGGGCCGCTGACGGAGCAGAATGAGCACGACCCGCAAGCGTATGAGTCGTCATTCGCGAACAACTCTCGTGCTTGGACCGAGTGTGAAATCAAGTGTGATCCGATTGCGCTGACCGACCAATCGCTGATGTGAATTTGACGCTGCATCATCATACCCGCTAGAGAATGGCATCCTGAATCAACCGCGGCCGACATAGGGCATCGTCGTCGCGGTAATCGTCAGGGACTGGATGTTGGCGTCGAGCGGCAAGTTGGCCATGTGCAAAACCGCCTCGGCCACGTGCCGCACATCGAACGTTGGTTCGACGGCCATTTCCCCGTTGGCCTGCAACACGCCACTCTTCATCTTCGCCGCCATTTCCGTTTCGGCATTGCCAATATCAATCTGACCGCAAGCGATGTTGTACTTGCGACAGTCCAGCGATGTGGACTTGGTCAATCCCGCCACGGCATGCTTGGTAGCCGTGTACGGCGCCGATAGCGGCCGCGGAACGTACGCCGATATGGACCCGTTGTTGATGATCCGCCCGCCCATGGGACGTTGCTGTTTCATGACGCGAATGGCCGCTTGCGTACACAGAAACGTTCCGGTCAAGTTGACGTTGACTACCGCCTGCCACTGTTCGAGCGTCAAATCTTCCATGGGAACCGGCGGGGCGCCAATTCCCGCATTGTTGAACAATACGTCCACGCGACCAAACCGTGCGATTGTCTGCTGGAATAACTCGCGGACCGCTTCCTCCCGCGTCACATCCGTCGGCAGCACCAGCACGCGTTCACGATCCCGGCTGCCTTCCTGCGTTTCGACAAGTGCTTCGCGCCGTCGCCCAGCCAGGACCACCGCATAGTCCGCCTCGACCATCGCCCACGCCACAGCGCGGCCAATCCCCGATCCCGCGCCCGTCACCACCGCAACTCGCCGACCTGCCATCGTCAAAACATCCTCCAGTACCTTGATATTGCCAACTCTTGTCGCCCGCAGCGATTATCCGCCAGAATCGTTGTCTTGACCAGATGAAGGAAACCCGGAATCGGCGCGACTCGGTGTTCGACGTTTTGTGAAATGAAGGCTTTCAGGCTACCGAAGCAAAGGCGGCACTTGCCAGGGCTTTACTGGCGAACTTGCTTGAACATCGTCGCGTTGACGCGTTTGATGTGACCGGCCTTGGAGCCATCTTCCCTTCGGTGGCACACTTCCGGGGCCGCACGCAAGAGATCGTCCACATGACTCGCTGCCAGCTTGGCGACGACGATAAGTTTGCATTTGTGCCAACGACGCCCGAGCATGCTGAGCCGCGGTAACGATCTACTCCTTAACCCGCTCCCTTTGATCTTCCGTCAGTTCCAGAATCGTCAGCGCTTCGCCATCCTTGTGCGCTACGTCCAGCGACAATTCTTCGCCACGTTCCAGCTTTGCTACGAAGCGGCGGATCGAATCGTGATTCCCCGGCACCACCAGTACGCTTTTGCCGATCATGGCCTCGGCGTCGTCCGCTTTGCTGTGCTTCCATTCCTTCGTGACCCTGGCGACTTTGAATATAACTTGACTTTCTCTCTTTTCGACGACGACGCCCCGAATCATACCTGCAAACGATGCAGCCGGATCCGGTAGCGGGATACGCTTCGCCACCTTCTCGTCTTGCAGCGGTGCGGCGAGATAAGAATCGAATACCCGCACACCGGCCCAAGACTCTTTGTTCTCCTCGATGAATTTCAGGTGGCGGGGATGTGTCTGATATGTGTCGTGCGCCGCCTTGTTGCGAAACACCAGATTCAGCGACACGTCGAAGTCGAGGTCGTTTACATCTCGATCCAAGTCTTTTGCCAACACGCCGACCGAGAAGTACACGGTTCCTTCATGGCCTGAAAGATATTCCTTGCAGGCGACCACGAGCTTCTCTTTGTTGTCACCTGTAGGTTCCTTGAGTTTGAAGTAGACCATGTGGGCCAGTTGTGGTTCACGGGCGGTGGCGTTGATTGGCAGGCAGATGGCGGCTGCCAGGGCGAATGCAAAGCTGCAGCGGATCATGTCGGGCTCCTGTTAGTGTTCCGGGAATACCACAGTATTGTCGTCAGTCACGTTTGGCTTCGCAAGTGTCGGTTATCAAACCGCGCCGCAAACCACCAAATCCATCCAATCAAGACCAATGGAAGCGGCACTCGAATCAGCAGATAGATTGGCCCCATGCGTGCCCGGCCATGCCAACATGATTCACTGCGGCGTAGATGTTCACGGGCAGCATCAACATCAACATCAACATCAGCCCCCAGCCAACGAATTGCCGCCATGGGGAAATCACGACGGCTGCGGCGGCAACAATTTCGATTGCGCCCGTGACTTAGTCCGAGCAGGGCAGGGCGGACACGACGTCCGGCGAGCTGCGCTTACAAGAATACAGTCACGCCTGTCGCTGCCGTCCCGATATCAGCATTCGCGGAAACTCCTGCGGATCTGTCGTGAAGCCCTCGCGACTGGTAAGTGCTGTGTTATTTCGTCTTCTTGCCGCCACCGATCACGGATTCATAAGTCGGGCCAACACGGATTTCATCGAACTGGCCCTCGCCCTGGAGGACAAGGAGACTGAGTTTTTTCTGCTCAATGTTGAACGGTGCGGAGCGACGGCCATGCTCTTCGGGTTGCTTGAGATCATGTCCGGAAATATAGGGGACGAAGCTGTCGTTTTCGCCATCCTTACCCCATACGATCTTGCCCACGACGAGAGTGGGCGTTTCACTTCGGGCAGAGGTAATACGAACTCCCTTCAACTCGCCATCCATGACTACCGCCGTCCGATACTCATTGTTAGTCTGAAACCCCACCCCTTCCTTGAGGTCTTCGGTGCAGAGCAACACCGTTCCTCCACCCTGACGATGTTCGATTTCCTTGGTGATGTAGAACACGTAGCTGATCCACAGTGTGGCTCCGTCTTCCAGCAGACCAGCTCTCTTGAGGCTGTCATCCAGGGCGATGGCACAGCCTGGACTCCAGCGATGGCTGCTGCCGCGATTACCGGTCACGGGTAGGGCACCATAGCTCAATCCACCTCCGATGGCCGCTGGAGCCCGCTCGAGCTTCGTGTCGCCTAAATAGTAGTATGCTCCCCGAGTGCCAGCGGCGCCGCGCTCGCCGAGCAGGCTTTGAGGCTCATCCGCATCCGCAGGATAATCGAAGGGCTCGTAGACCAACGCGTTGCCAGGATCGGCAGGACCCAGGTTGACGGTCAGCGCGGCTGGAGTCGTTTTGCCGGTAGTCGGCTCGATGGCGTAGTGGACCATTCCCTTCGCAGGTGCCTGCTGGTCCTGGTAACTACGCATCTCGCCAGGAATGGCATCCGCGATTATGTTGCCATCGCGCAGAATCTGGAATCCGTCATACCTGCCTCTGGCTTCCCAACTGAGCATCACGCCTTTCATGCTGCGGTATGCGTTGAGCTCCGCAACCGAGGTGTCGCAAGTAGCGCCGAGCTTCCGTTTGTGGGATGAGGGCATATTCCATAGGAGCTCGTAGCCATGCTTGCCCGGCAGAGCCGTCGCGTCGATAAAAGTTGTCTGGGTGGCGGACAGCTTTGCTTCCAACTCGGTGCCATTTCTCAGCAGTGTGACGCTGCTGGGTGTTTCGGTTCCTAGCTGCCACGTCAGCCGGACACCCTCAGATGTACCAACCGCTGCCAGTCGGGAAGGCAGAGTCGGTTTGGCAAGCGTCTTCATCTCAGCGGCCATGGCCCGGCCGATGTTCAAATAGCTCCGTGCATGGTTGTTCCAATGGTAGCCCACCTTGTCGGGCGACTTTTCAGTGTAGAACTTGAACTCCATATTTTGGGCACCGTACGGTTTCTCCGTGTCGACGACAGCGACGTTTCCGGCAAACTGCGGATACTTTTCCGTATCGCCCATGGCGAGTTGGCCCTGCTTGATCGGCGACTCTTTTTCAATCATGCCGCTGGTTGCGATGACGATGGGGAGTCCGGGAACGCCAAGTCCGTGTTCGATGCTGCGGATGTCATTGATGAAAGCGACCATGTTCTCTTCGTATTTCTCATCCAGCCCGCCGTACTGGTCATTCCATCCTTGGTGGTAGCAGAGGCCCGCGATCTCGATGCCCTGATCGTGGTACTCTGGGAAGTAAGTGTCGATGTTCTCCGTCACGTCGTTCACGATGCGGAGAATCTCGTGATAGTAGAAACCCGGGTCGCTCGGTTCGACGGGTTTCGGATACTTGCCGACGCTGGGTGGCAGGAAGTTATGCCCCAGACTCTTGCCTCCCCAGCAGGCCTTGATGAGAAGCGTCTGGCCCTCGTAGGCATCTCCCATGGCATGCCCAAAGCCCAGTTCCGGCCCGATCACGCCGCCGTGTGATCCATAGCCTGGCTTCAGTCCGCCGTACCTGATATTGCCGGGGCCCGAGTCGTAATGGATCCAGACATCCGAACGCTCCCGCCATTCTCCGTCCTCTGCAACGAGAAACTGGAATTCCCTCTTGATATCATTTTGCACCAAATGACGTAGCGTATTGGAGCCTTCTCCTTCAATAGTTCCCTTGCCCTGCATATTGGATTGCCCGACCAATACGTAGATACGGACAGGTAGGTCCTTAGTTTCGATCCCACTGGCGAACGAGGAGACGGCGCTTGCCAGCGCTATGGAACCCCAAAACCAAATAGTAGTGGGATGATGCCTTGTGTTCATGGTTGGCCCTTTTTGGGTAAGAGAATACGGTAACCACTTCTTGGGTGAGACTGCCGGAGTAACAGGGATCCGCGACTCGAACCCCCAACCACCGGATCGACGGCCATGTAAGCTACCAATTTGCAAGTGATTATCCTGCTATGTGTTACACTGCTTCGGGCGTGTTTGCTTGGCCCCGTTTTGACCTTTTGTTGACACCACTTTGACCTTTCGGGTTCCCAAGATCAACCTAGCACTACAGCGCACGGTCGCGAAAAAAGGGGACTGGCTCGGCGATCCAAACGGTTACCAGCTCGACAATGAGGTCGCGTCGCCGTGCCTGTCCCCTTTTTCGCAGGCCACCACCGACATCTACACGCTTTACCTCCACGGCGCTCTCCAGACCCCGCGTGTTTCGGGACGAACCG
>CALBSZ010000771.1 GCA_937967665.1 uncultured Planctomycetaceae bacterium | reverse complement strand
GCAAGGCGGGTTAGGGGCAGAATGTCTTCGCGTGTGTGCCGCTGCTGGCTCTACCCTCGCAAGTTCTTGCACCGTTGCGTGGCGGGTGCCCCGAGCGGAGTCGTGCTGCGACAGGGTCAGTCATCGTCGACGGCGACTCCGAGGCGGCGGAGGGTTGCTACCAATGGCTGGAGCCGCTCGCTGTATTGCTTCCAGCGGCCGATGCTGCGGTGATAGATCGGTTGCCGGACCTGCCAGCAGCTGGGCGTGCGAACTTCTCGCGAGGTTTCGTGGAATGCCAGGCAGCGGTCGTCCCAAGCCAGACCGCAGAAGTCGATCAACCTGCGAATCTCGACTTCAGGGCAGCGCACGACGCTTTCATAGTCGACGTCCAGGATGTCCAAGGGCAGAACTTCCCGCCAGTGACGCATCAACCGGCGGTACTCGGCAAAGTACATGGCCAGGTGTTGCAGGTCGCAGGAGTAGCTGACGAATTGGAAATTCTGGGTGTAACAGGACAGGCAGGTGTCCAGCGGGTGCCGGCGGCAGTGAATCACTTTGGCCTGGGGAAACAGCATGGCGATCAATCCCAGGTGCAGGAAATTGTCAGGCAGCTTGTCCACGGCTCGCCGCGACGCGTCATTCAGCATGTTCACTCGCCCCAGATACCGCGATGCGTACTGTGCCAACTGCTCGTCGCTCAGGTGCAGGCAGGCTTGCGGGTATTTGGACGAAGGATGGGCCTGGGAAATCGACTTGCTGATTCTTTCCATTTCGTCCAATTCGCCGCAGCCGTAGGCGTCGGGGTGGCTGCTGACGATTTGTTCGACCAACGACGTTCCGGTCCGCGGCATGCCGACCACGAAGACGGGCCGCGTCGAATCGCTACTGTCATTTGATTGTCGAAACACGTTGGCTTGAAAGGTCTCGATGAGGTCGCCGACAAACTTGCGGTGGACGGCCGGGTCGAACCGCGCGTGCCGTCGCTGATTGGCCAGCTCGAAATGCGACCAGGCTTGGCCGTAGTCCTCGTCGCGTTCGTAGTAGCGGCCGAGGCTGAAGTGGGCCGCTGACTGCTGACTATGCGGCACGCGGTTACGGTCGAGCGATACTTCCAGTTGTTTCGCGTCGGCCTCGGTAAACGCGCTGGAATGCAACTGCGATAAGACGGCGTAGGAAGTGCCGTGATGCGGGTTGTGTTCGAGCACTTCACGGACCAATCGCCAGGCCTGCGAGAAGTCACCTTGCTGCGCTCGCAGCGCCGCCAGATTCGCTGCCGCGTCGTCAAGCCGCGGGGATAATTTCAGGCACTGCCTGTAGCAGGCCGCGGCAGTATCCAGCTTTCCCAACTGCGTCATCGCGATGCCCAGGTTCAACAACGCTTCGGCCGACGTGGGCTGCACGGTGAGGACGTGTTGGAATTTGAGAATCGCCTCGTGGATGAATCCTGACAGCCGCAGGGCAATACCCAGGTTCAAAACGGCATTCAGGTGTGTCGGGTCCGTTTGCACGGCACGCTGGTAGCAGTCGACCGCCGCCTGGTACTCGCCCGTTTCGATGTAGACATTGCCGAGATTCGTGAGCGCTGGCACGGATCCCGGCGCCAGACGCAAGGACTGCTGCAGGCAATTCGCGGCCTCGGCAAGTTTTCCGACTGCCCGGTATGCGGCGCCGAGATTGACCTGGTACTCGGTGGCTTCCGGATTCAGTTCCAGCGCCTGTTCGATCAGGGAAATCGCTTCGTTATATCGCCCTTGTTGATGCGCGATCACTCCCAGTAAATGTAGCGGGTCCGCCTGTTGCGGTGCCAGTTCCAGGATCTGCTGGTATATCCGTTCCGCTTGTTCGAGTTCTCCTGCGCGGTGATGCTGGACACCAGATTCGAGGGCTTGGGCAAGGGAAGTCATGGGGCAATGGGAAGGGAACGAGGGAGATCCAGGGCGAACGCACTGTAGGGTTATCGGCACATCGCTTGGAAATCCTTGCGGTTTGAATGGATTCCCTGGTCGAAAATGGCAGGATGACGGCACAGCAAGCCTCCCTGGGGAGGTTGGAGACGTGGAAGCGGAAGTGAACGTTGCCGCCTCGCATCCATCCCGCATTCGGGTAAAATCGCACATCCCGTGACGCGGTCACGAATGTCCATCCGTCCACCTAAATACTTGCTGCAGCATGCGAATATTGGCCCAGAAGTTTTCCGGAATCGATGGCTTTCTGCCTTCCCGCGGTTCGATCATGCTGGACATTGTCTTCCTGGCAATGTTCGTGATCGTGCCCGTGATGTTGTGGAGCATTTATTTGGTCAAGTACCAGCAGCGTTATGCGCTTCACAAGCGAGTGCAGCTACTGCTGGGGCTGTTGTTGCTGGTCGCGGTCACTCTTTTTGAATTGGACATGCAGTTCATCACGAACTGGGAAGAGCGGGCCGGACCGTCTCCGTACTTCGACCTGGCCAGAAAATGGCAATGCACCGTGGGCGTCAGCCTGCTGGTCCACCTCTGTTTTGCGGTACCGACGGCCGTGCTCTGGGTTTACGTGATCGTCCAGGGTCTCCGCAAGTTCCCGCATCCGGTGGCCCCGAACGACTACAGCCCAACGCATATGTTTTGGGCCAAGCTGGCGGCCCTGGGCATGACAGGCACTGCCGTCACGGGCTGGGTCTTCTATTGGCTGGCCTTCGTTTCGGCGCCGTCGTAGCGGGCAGGGGTAACGACGCTCGCGGAACACGATTGGGACATTGGAGTCGTTCCTCATCTGATAGCGCCAGGTTGCGGACGGCCATGGGCCGCTTCCCACTCGTTCCCTGGGCTCCCGCCAGGGAACGCACCATCTGCAAGGCTCCGTCCCCTCCCGTTTCAAAGCTCACGAACCACGATCTCGCTTCCTTACGGGGCCGATCCCGAAGCGGTTGCCTGCTGTCGCTGCACGGACGAGTACGACGTTTGCGTCAACAGCCACACGGCGGTTGCCAGCCAGCCACTCTCCCAGTGGTGCTTGCGCCGTGGACCATCGTGGAAGAGGTGCGGGATCTGGCGTTCTACGAGTCGCTCTTCCGTTTTCAAATGATGTGTGCGAAAGTTGTCGTAGCCCAGGTGAATGAGCCGAGGCGTGCTGGAAAAGGCCTCGACGTCAACCTCCGCCAGCAAAGACGAAATGCGGTAGGCTTCGAAATTCTCCTGCGTCCCGAAGATCGGCTCCATCCCGTAGCGGTTCGGCGCGGCCATTTCCAGGGGCGCGTCCCAGGCGGCGGCGCGACCAAAACGCTGCGAATGACGCAGCAGCAGGCTGAACGCACCCCAGCCCGACTTGCTGAATCCGACCAGCAGGCGTCCCTGCGGCGAGGCCTGCGTCGCGTAGCTGCGGTCGATCAGCGGCACGACATCCTGCAGGAAGTACGATTCCTGCTGAATGCCGGGATCCGTGGGATGGTCGGCATACCACGGTAGATGCGAGAATGTCGGATAGACGCAAATGAGCTCGTGCTTGTTGTGCAAGTCGAGCTGTTTCACTTCCGCCAGCGCGTCGCCCCAGTGCCTGCTCTCCCCCGCCTCGACCGGCAATAAGTACAGGACTTGGAATCGGCGGTTGTCCGTTCTTTCCGCGTAAGTGTCCGGAACAAGAACGCGGACGACGGTCGGTTTGCTCTGAAAGTCCGAGTGGACCGGATGGTCGTGAACGTCTTCGGCACGAATCGTCGCCAAGGGACTCAACAGCAGCGTCGCAAGCAGGAAGCGGGGCACAGAAATCTCTCAAAAAACGGCGGGGGATTGGTAAAATTCGACTCGAATTATAGCCGGCGTATGTCGTGGCCGTAAACGAAATCTCGCATTTCACGTGCCGATTTGATAGAATAGGGCGAGTGAACCACGCCCCAATCTTCCCGCCGCACGAGGTCCTTCGACGATGCATTCCAAAGCGCTGATCTCCGTACTGCTCCTCGGGCTTGCTCCGCTGGCGGTGGTGGCCGACGAGATCAACTACAACCGCGACATCCGTCCGCTGCTGTCCAACAACTGCTACGCCTGTCACGGGCCGGACGAATCGAAACGAGCCGGCGGATTTCGGCTGGACCAGCAGGCCAGCGCGTTTGCGGAAGCGGATTCCGGTGCCCATCCGATCGTCGCGGGCGAGGTCGGTGCCAGCGAATTGGTGCGCAGGATCAACAGCACCGATCCCGACGAAAAAATGCCGCCGGAGGACACAAACAAGAAATTGTCCGCCGAGGAAATCGCCTTGATCACGCGCTGGATCGAGCAAGGGGCGAAGTGGAGCGAACATTGGTCGTTTGTTGCGCCGGCCAGGCCGCCCTTGCCCACCGTGAAGAACAGGGACTGGCCGGCAAGTCCGCTCGACGACTTCATCCTGGCCACTCTCGAGTCCAAGGGGTTGCAGCCCTCGGCGGAGGCCGCCAAGACCACGTTGATCCGCAGGGTGACGTTCGACCTCACCGGCCTGCCTCCCACGCTGACCGAAATCGACGACTTCCTGGCCGACGACTCAACGATGGCCTACGAGCGGGTTGTGGACCGGCTGTTAAAGTCTCCACGGTACGGCGAACACATGGCTCGCTACTGGCTCGACGCCGCCCGCTACGGGGACACACACGGCCTGCATTTGGACAACTATCGCGAAATGTGGCCCTATCGGGATTGGGTCGTTCAGGCCTTCAACGACAACATGCCCTACGATCGTTTTACTATTGAACAATTAGCCGGCGATCTGTTGCCCGAGGCGACCGAGGACCAGCAGATCGCCAGTGGGTTTAATCGCTGCCATGTGACCACGGCCGAGGGCGGTTCGATCGCCGAAGAAGTGTATGTGCGGAATGTCGTCGACCGTGTCGTGACAACCGGGACGGTGTTCATGGGTTTGACGCTGGATTGCACGCGTTGCCATGATCACAAGTACGACCCGCTCACAATGAAGGACTTTTACTCGCTCTTCGCGTTTTTCAATAACCTGGACGGCGCGCCGCTGGACGGCAACAAGAAAGACCCGGCGCCGGTGATCGCCGTCACGACCCCGGCACAGAAGATGGAGATCGCGCGGCTGGAATCGCTGATCGAGGAAAAGCAGCGGGAGATCCAGCAGCTGGTGGCACAGACTTCGTATGTCGAACCGGCAGCGCCTCCGGAAGTGAGTGCCCCGCAGCCGCAAGAGTTTGTATGGATTGAAGATGCAGCGCCCGCCGGCGCCAAGGCGGAAGGGGGCTGGAAGTTTGTCACCGCCCCAGCCCCGGTTTACAGTGGCGAGAAAGCCTCCACGCGGACCGCAAGTGGACTCGGCCAGCACTTCTTTAGCGGCGCGCCCACTCCGCTGGACGTGCACGAAGGCGATACCTTGTTTGCTTACGTCTATCTGGATCCCAAGAATCCACCGAAGCAAATCATGCTGCAATGGAACGACGGGACATGGGATCATCGTGCCTATTGGGGCGGAAACCATATTTCCTGGGGCGTGGACAACCAGGCCAGTCGCCGGCACCTGGGCGAATTGCCCGAAACCGGAAAATGGATTCGCTTGGAAGTGCCGGCACAGCTCGTGGGGCTGCCAGCGGGCGCGAAGATAAACGGCTGGGCCTTCACCCAGTTCGACGGCACGACCTATTGGGACCGCGCCGGAATCGTCTCGTTGCACGGTCAAAGCGCCACCTACGATTCGCTGCTGGCATGGGAAAGCGACCAGCGCGCCGCAAAGGGCGCGGGACTCCCGAACGAACTAAAAAACATCATTCAGAGCGATCCGAAACAGCGTACCGAAGCGCAGCAACAGCAACTGCGCGACTACTTCATTGAACATGCCTACGCCGAGACCCGGGACGTATTCCAACCGCTTCACCAGCAGGTCGACGACGCACGACAGCAGATCGCGAAACTCCGCAAAGGCACCTCCACGACCCTCGTATTCCGTGAACGAGCGCAGCCGAAACCGGCGTATGTGCTGCACCGCGGCGAATACGATCAACGCCGGGAAGAAGTTCCCCGCGCGACGCCGGCTGTGCTGCCTCCGCTGCCCGACGGCGCGCCGCTGAACCGCCTGGGACTCGCGCAGTGGCTGGTCGATGATGCACATCCGCTCACCGCACGCGTGGCAGTCAACCGAATGTGGCAGCAAGTGTTCGGGGTCGTGCTGGTGAAGACGTCCGAAGACTTCGGTTCGCAGGGCGAACCGCCCAGCCATCCCGAACTGCTCGATTGGCTGGCCGTCGATTTTCGGGAAAACGGCTGGGATGTGAAACGATTCATGAAGAACCTGGTGATGTCCCGCACCTATCGCCAGACGTCTGACGTCACGCCCGAGTTGCTGGAAGTCGATCCCAACAACCGTTTGTATGCCCGCGGCCCGCGGTTTCGACTCGATGCCGAAATGCTGCGAGACCAGGCGCTGGCCGTCAGCGGGCTGCTGGAAACCAGTATGGGAGGACCCAGCGTGAAGCCGCCGCAACCCGACGGACTCTGGTTCGCCGTCGGCTACAGCGGGTCCAATACGGTTCGCTTCAAGCAAGACAAAGGGCACGACAAAGTTCATCGCCGCACGCTCTACACTTTTATCAAACGCACGGCGCCGCCGCCGCAGATGAGCACGTTTGACGGACCGTCCCGCGAGACGTGCAGCATGCGCCGCGAACGCACGAATACTCCCCTGCAAGCTTTGCTGCTCATGAACGATCCGCAATACGTGGAAGCCGCGCGGGCCCTGGCGGAACGGGTTCTGCGCGAAGGGGGCGACGCCCTGGAGGATCGCGTCGCCACGATGTTTCGTCTGGGGACGGCGCGAAAACCAAACGCCGATGAACTCGCGGAACTCGTGCAGTTGTTTGAGGACGCCCACCACGCGTTCGCCGCGAATCCGGATGCCGCCGCAAACCTCGTGAAGATCGGCGAGTCCGTCCCCGATAGCGCCTTGGATACGACCGAGGTTGCGGCGCTGACGATCGCCGCCAGCACCGTATTGAATCTGGACGAAGTGATCATGAAGAACTAGTCCGTGTAGGCCAGGCCAGATCCTGGCACAGATATCCAGATCCTGGCACAGATATTTCGTGTAGGCCAGGACCTGTCCTGGCACTGAAGACTCGGTGCCAGGACAGGTCCTGGCCTACGATAAGCAGTCGACGGGAGCAAAGAAATGGATCCTTTGATTGAATACGCAAATACGACGACGCGCCGCCATTTCTTCGCGCAGGGCGCCATGGGACTCGGCGCGGCCGCACTCGCTTCAATGCTTCCAACAGCGGGCGCTCAGGGCGCCGAGGCGTTGGGCGGGTTGCCCGGACTGCCCCACTTTGCGCCCACGGCCAAGCGAGCGATCTACCTGTTCATGGCCGGCGCCCCGTCACAAATCGATACGCTCGACTACAAACCGAAACTCGACGAGATGTTCGATAAGGATTTGCCCGAATCGATTCGCAACGGGCAACGGCTGACGACCATGACGTCCGGCCAAAAGCGTTTCCCGCTGGCGCCCTCCAAATTCAAGTTCCAGCAGTACGGCGCCAACGGGACCTGGGTCAGCGAACTGCTGCCACATACGGCCAAGATGGTCGACGACCTCGCGATCGTCAGGTCGCTGCACACGGAGGCCATCAATCACGATCCGGCCATCACGTACTTTACAACCGGCCATCAGTTGCCCGGCCGTGCCAGCCTGGGAGCCTGGTTGAGCTACGGGCTCGGTTCGCTGAACCAGAACCTGCCCACGTTTGTCGTAATGACCCCGTCGTGGACAGGCCGTTCTCAGGCGCAAGCCTTGTACAACCGACTGTGGGGATCGGGGTTCCTGCCCAGCAAACATGCGGGCGTTTCGCTTCGACGAAGCGGCGATCCCGTGCTGTTCCTGTCCAATCCGAGCGGCATCGACGGACCACTGCGCCGCAGGATGCTCGACAGCCTCAAGAAGTTGAATCAAGAGACGGCGGCACAGATCGGAGACCCGGATACGCAAACCCGTATTGATCAGTACGAGATGGCCTTCAAGATGCAGTCTTCGGTTCCCGAGCTGATGGATATTTCCGACGAACCGCAGAGCGTGCTGGATATGTACGGACCCGAAGCGACGAAGCCGGGGACGTTTGCCGCCAGCTGCCTGCTGGCGCGGCGCATGGCCGAACGCGATGTCCGGTTTGTGCAGATCTTCCATCGCGGCTGGGACCAGCATGGGAACATCGCGGGCGACTTGCCGAATCAATGCCGCGACGTCGACCAGGCCAGCTGGGCCCTGGTCCAGGATCTCAAGCAGCGCGGCATGCTGGACGACACCCTGGTCGTGTGGGGTGGCGAGTTCGGTCGCACGGTCTACTGCCAGGGCAAGCTGACTCGGCAAAACTACGGGCGCGATCATCATCCGCGCTGCTTCACCATCTGGCTGGCCGGAGGCGGTACGAAGCCCGGCATCGAGTACGGGGCGACCGACGACTTCAGCTACAACGTCACGGAGAACCCCGTCCACATCCACGATTTCAACGCCACCCTGCTGCATTGCCTGGGCATCGACCATCGCCGTCTCAGCTATCGCTTCCAGGGACTCGACATGCGCCTGACAGGAGTGGAAGATCACTCGCCGGTTAAAGACATACTGCTGGCATGAATGTGAATGGGTTTCCTCCTGCGGACTCACGCCAGCGGGACAAGGGCCTGACCGCGAACGATTGTATCGACAACAACCGTGTTCGCACTGGCCAAATCGAAACGGAGTCAGATTCTGTTAATCCCTGATGTCGTCCAGTCTTGGCAGGCGTTTTTGCAACTTCTTGATTCCGCGGCTTGTGACGCTCGTGTTGCCGACATCCAGAATCTCCAGTGCGCTGCAGCCGGATAGATATTCCAGGCCACGGTCGGTGACGCCGCTGCATGAAGACACGTCAAGTAACCACAGGTTCTTGATCTCGCCAAGGACACGGAAGTGATGGGGCCCGAGTTTGCACTGCGAGAATTGGACGCGTCGCAGGTTGGGAAGGTTGAGCAACGGTTTCATCCAGGAGGCGCTGATATTCACGCCGCGAGGCGTGCCAAGAATCGTCACTTCCTCGAGGCTCGGCAAGCGGCCGATCGCTTCAAGCATCTCTTTCGGAAGAAGGCATTGTCTGTCGAACCCGGCGTTATTCGGCTTGCGGTTCAGGAGGACAACAAACCCGCCGTTCTCTCGAATGTAGCGGAGAATCGAGGCTGGGCTTTCTTTCGTCTTGTCTTTCTTCTCTGGTTTCAGTGCACGTGCCCGCCGGGTCCCGATCCGTGGGGGTCGGTCCAGGCGTTGAAGCAATCGCCGACAGCTTTGCAACCACGCCGAATCCCCCTGCCAAAGTTCTCGCAATTCCGACTCGTCGCGAATGCGTGTTACGGCCGCTGTCGCGAGGGCACGCATCCTGGCAGTGGGTTTGAAATTGGAGTCGTCGAGCCAAACGCGCAGGTCCTCCGGGAACTCGCGGGCACGGTGGCCCCGCGCCGTGGCGACCAATTCCGCCGCCGCAATCGCTCGGCGTGAGTCAATCGCGTCGGGAGACGAGGTGATCTTGGTCAGTGAACGCTCAACAAACGCGGCGGGATGGCGACTGGATACACAATCATCTGACCACATCATCGCGTCGTCATTCTCGAACGAATTGTAGCCCCAAGCACCCATGAAAAACCCACTTGAAAACGTGCAAGAACAACTGCGGTTAGGCGAGAACCTGTTCGATAGAATTCGGAAACCGGCACATGAGTGATCGTATGCCGCCCACCTTGCCCGTTTTACTTCAGGGTCACGGCATGGCGACCACGACCGTATCGCTCGTTGCGTTGTCGAGACGCGAGCAGAACACCCTCCTTGAATTGACAATACGACTTGAGAACCGACAAAAAAACTCGAAACGCCAACGTTTTCACGGGTTTTCTGGAGTGGAGCCGAAGGGAGTCGAACCCTCGACCTCTGCATTGCGAAAAGAGAAAACGCTTGCCTTTTTTAAACGCCAAAACCCCGCAGAACACGCCTGTTTTTCAAGGTATTGTCAGCAGTATACATCGAGAAAATGCTGTTGCAAGTCGTCGCATTCATTATCACTCTTTCTCAGGAAATCGCGGAATGTCGCAAGACGATACTGTCGATAAACGGAAGATTCCGTTTTTGATATGGCAGTTCTATCGCACGTCAGCTCGGCCATGAGGCGCCCGTCCCAAATCCACTTCCGCGCCGCCCGGTGATATTACCACCGTTGGCCGCGGAGTGCGGCACGTCGCTCCTGAAGGCAGCAATGTTACCTTCCCGGCCACATTCGTGTCCAACGCTGGTTACGCCACCATCACGTCGATCGCCGCTTCCCCAGGAGCTGTACGTGCGTAGTCATTACGACTGAGGTGCAAGAGATGACGATTAAGTGTCCCCAATGTCACGATCTTGCGCGCTCGATCTAATGGGTGCTATTCGGATCCGCCGAACACAGTTTGGTCCTCTGAATTCGCGAAGTCGAACGTTAGTTCAGCCAATAGCATATTCCAGTCGTCCTCGTTGAAGTGTCGTAACGTGTCATCGGCATTGGCTCGATCTCGCATGCGATCAAACGTTTGATCCAAATCGCGTCGGGGGGTAGAAAGCAAAATGGTGGGAAACGAATTGTCACCGCCTTCCTCGCTCGTGCGAGTTTCATCCCGTTCAACACGCTGAAGTCCTACTAACACTGGTGGAGGGGCGATGTTGGTTTCGAGGCGAAGGAGGGCAGTAATAAAGTTAGTTTGATTGTCGCGGACACGGGCTAGGTCGGTACCGTCAACGAGGCGGTCCCGGTTGATGTCTCGTGCATTTGTGATAGTCGCTGGATCACCCATTCCTTTAGGATTATCTCTGACCGAGGCGAAGTCGAAGGCATCTATGAAGGTGTTCAGAGCGGAATTGCCTGTCTCGCCGATGGCATTCCCGAAATAGAACACATCATTCGCTAACAAACCTGAGTTCGGTGTGGCCAGTACTGTCACCTGTAACCATTCGTTAACGATCGTTCCATTCGGCCAGATCAAAGTAACCCGGTCACTGTCTCCAATGCCTGAGGCAGGGCGAACATCGATACTAGGAGCGACAGTCAGCGTCGGCCATGCTGCGGTATTGGGACTATTGCCAACTCGAAACTCGAAATCAGTTGTTGAAAGCGTGCCGGGACTGGCCAGTCCCGCAATGTCAATCATCAGGCCATTGATGCCGTGAACGTAACTGGTGTAGTTGGCAAACGTTGTTGTCTCACCAGGTAACAGAGCGAGTTTATTCGTTGCGATGGCACCATCGTCATTGTTGTTGGGAAGCGGATCGTTTCCGTCAACCCAGGCCGTCACGTCATGCGATGTTACGGCTTGACCGTCGATACTGATGGCTAAATCGCCTTCCACGAGTCCGGTTCCCTCGAGAATGACTTGATTCCCATCTGCTATTGCACCACCAACCGAACGCAACGTAGGAACGATTTGAATTGGAACGGTGGCATTAGTACCGACAACCGTAACCGTACCTGTCTGAGCGAGTGCCGGAACGACCACTGTCAAACGAGTGCCTTCATCACTTACCGTGCCAGTGCGACTGACCGTTCCAGCTACTCCTTCGCTGTCTACGGCGTCGAATTGAACCAAGGTGTCGTCCGTAAAGCCACGACCGACAAGGGTAATCGTTTGACCAGTGTTCGCGGCTGGCATATTGGAGTCGACAGGAACTCCCGCATCGGGAGTCGCTTCAACACCGCTTAATTCAACGAAGGGTGGATCATTAAACGGGACGCCGGGAAACTGGTGCGAACCACCCGCAGTTGCAATCGTAATTGGTCCTTCGACAGCAAACGGCATTGCCAACGTAAACTTGCCGTTGCGGTTCTCGCTGACATCTCCACTCCGCCGACGCACGGCCCGGTTATGTGCTTCAACTTCATCTACAGTCGTAGGCTTCGGAAGTTCGATACTAATGTCAGTTTTTTGGGGGAGGATCGAGGGTCGCGTGAGCAAAAACGACCTCGTTCCTCCTTTTTTCATGCGCCCTTGCTGCCCGCCAAGCCAAGAAAAAGAGGCGGGGTTCCAGATAGAATCTACCGAAGCGGGGTAAAGAGCGGGATGCACGCGGGGTTCTACGCGGACAATTTAATCAAAACTACTGCCGGCTATGCCGGCTAGATAATTCCGGGCGCCGCAATATGAAAGCATGCGGGTCTATGATGCAGGTAGCGAAGCTGCGGAGGTAACGGTAGCTGATCTTGATCAAGACGGCGACTTTGACATGGTACTTGCTGGCGGACATGCAGGCACTGTAAGCGTACTCAAGAACGATGGAGACGGAATCTTCTCGATTTCGAACCTGCCAGCCACCCTCAGCATCAGTTACGTCGACGAGAAGCAGGCACGTCGACAAGGATTAGGAAACACAAACGGCATCGCCGTATTCGACATCAACGCCGATGAGAGACTGGACATTATTGTTTCTGACGAAAGTCGCCGCGCAGTGGCCGTTCTCTTCGGCACATCAACCGGCGGTTATGCAGCTCCGTTAACGACATACCTTTCGTTCGCTCCAGCAAATGTGACCGCCTCCAACCTGAACGAGAACACCATTCCAGATTTTGTCTTAATGAATGCTGACAACGGTGATTTGGTTATCTACTTAGATGTCACTGACGGTTTGCAACTGGGTGAGCCATCACACGTAATCGAAGCTGGAGGATTCTCGGCTGGAATTCGACCGCATGATCTAAACGACGATACCAACACTGACTTCTTAGTAGGAAACGAGTACGGCGACATTCTCGTGTTGCTTGGAAACGGGGCTGGAAGCCTGCAGAACTACCAACGAATCGGTCAGAACGTGAATCTTGGCGTATTTGACATCAATAACGATGGGCGGGAAGATTTGCTTGTCTCGAATGAGACGCTTGATCGCGTTAGCGTTCAACTTGCAACCGCTGAAAATCAATTTACTACCACTTTCGAAAAAACACGCGATGATGAGCTACTGGCACCTGGAAGAGTCCAATTCGCCGGTATTAACCAGATGGCGATCCGGTTCGACCGTGCTGATCAGCTCGACGTCATACGTGAGCACGAGAATATTGGCGCCGTCGCCACCGGTTTGAGCATCGTCGAGATTGTTGA
>CALBSZ010000770.1 GCA_937967665.1 uncultured Planctomycetaceae bacterium | reverse complement strand
GATATCACCGCCCAGCACTTCTATCCCGGATTCTTTGATGCTTACACGCGGTTGGGTCTGGTGGAGATTGACGCCGTTCGCGCGACCGTCGACAGCCGGGAGACCGGCCGCATCAACCCGAATGTGTTGGCGCAAGTTGCCGTCAATCCCGGCAGCGAACTGATCCCGGTCGCCCGCAGCAACGGAGTCCTGTTGGCACTGGCCGCGCCGGCGGGCGGGTTGCTGAGCGGTCAATCGGCCGTCTTGCAACTGGATGGCTGGACGTACGAGGACTTGACTTTAAAGCCGCGCGCGGGCCTGCATGTTGTCTGGCCTTACATGACATCGCGCCGCGACCGAAACGACCCCCACAGCGCCGAATTCCAGAACTCCCGCCGGGACGAATCGCTGCAAGTCCTGCGACAAACGTTCGAGGACGCGCGGGCCTACCACGTTGCTCGCCGCCAGGCCCCGGACGACCATCCCGTCGACCTGCGCTGGGAAGCCATGCGATCCGTTTTCGAACGGCAAGTTCCGCTCGTCGTCGAAGCCAACGATCTGGCGCAGATCTACGCCGCGGTGGCGTTTGCCGAACAACAGCAGGCGCGCTTGATGATTTATGGCGGCTACGATGCCCCGCATTGCGTCGAGTTGCTCAAGAAGCACGACGTCCCCGTAATAATTGCCGGCGTTTATCGTTTGCCGGCGCGGCGCAGTGACGACGTGCACGCCGGTTACACGGTGGCTGCCAGGTTGCACGAGGCCGGCGTGAAGTTTTGCATCGCCGGTTCCGGCCCGTTCGCCGCGTCCAACGTGCGCAACTTGCCGTATCACGCCTCCACCGCCGTCGCCTATGGTTTGCCCCGCGACGTGGCACTCAAGGCCATCACCCAATATCCCGCCGAAATGTTCGGGTTGCAAAAGCAGATCGGCACGCTGGAAGCTGGCAAGCATGCCACGCTGTTCGTCTGCGACGGCGATCCACTGGAAACGGCCACGTCCATTACGCACGCCTTTGTACAGGGGCGCCGCGTCGACTTGTCCAACCGCCAGGTACGGCTGTGGGAAAAGTACCAGGCGAAGTACGCGGAATGATCCCCGCGGTTACTCGTCGTCGTAAGTCGGCTCGAACAGCGATTGCGGGGGTGTCTTCTGCTGCTGGTAGAACTCCAGCATGCTGACGTCGGCCGCGTAGCCCACGCCGACCGCAACGGCACCACCAATCGTAATCGCCGTACCCACCAGCAAAATAATGACTTGCGTCTTCAATGCGGCAAAATTCAACAGGCCGTAGACGTAGGCGTAGGGAAAAATCAGCGTCGATATCAGACCGTGAACCAGCTCCTTTTCGTTCTCATAGGCGGCCAGCGTGGTCAGCAACCAGCCCGTATGAAGCGTGGCCAGGCCGGCGTACAGAACAAAAAATCCCAGTCCTGCCAGGACGCTTCCCGCACCAAACAGGGCGAAGGCAATGACGCTGCACGCGCCAAGCACGCTGACGTGCCACGAGGCGACCCACAGCGACATCCCTTGCTTGCACGTACTCCAGTTAATGAGTCCATATATCGGCGCGTAAACACAGGTGAGCAAACATGCGACACCGTGAATTTTGCTTTTCTGTAAAGCCGCCACGGAAACGAAGATCCAGGAAAGGAAGCCCAGACTGAGCGCAATCGTATCCATGGAGGCGGCGTAGGCCAGCAGCAGTTCGCCGGCAAACAGAGCCTTCATCGCCAGTTGCACACCGGAAAGCGCATTTCCTCCGATCCCGAACACGGCAAAGAATACAAAAATCAAAATTCCCGGAATGAACAGGAGAAACAACCAGGCCATCCATGGATTGTCGTCTTTGTGATCCGCGACCGGCGCTTCTTCCTCGGACTTCTCGAGTGCGGCGGCCGCGCGGCGTAACGTTTCCGCCGCGATGCTGCTGTGAGCGTCACTGGCGAATTCGTCCTGGGCGACGCCGGCCAGCTTGCGACCCAGTTCCCGGTGAAAGCCGCAGTGGATGCAAACGACCGCGTTCGCTGCCATGTCGCTGCCACACTCGGGGCAATGCCGGCCTTCGACTTTTGCCGTCACACCCGCCTCGTCAAACAAATCAGAAAGCGATGAGCCGCCGGACGGGGCGGGCGGATTTTGCGATGCCTGCCGGGGCTTTTGCGCGGCGGACGGCCGTTGGGATGGAGCTGTCGGGGGCTTCGCCGGCTGTTTCGGTGCGGGGATGGCAATCGCGTTCCCGCACTTGGGGCATTTGACGCGTTTGCCTGCTAACTGATCGTTGGCAGCGAAACTCTGGCCACACTGGCAACTGACTTTGATGGGCATGGCAACATTCTGGAAAGCGGAGGAAGTTCCGGCACAAGTCCCTCATTATAGTCGGATTTCGACAGTGGGACGAGCAGGAGAGGGCCGCTAGAGGATCCGCGTTCAAGCCGCATGCCAGTCATTGGGACTTGCCGTTCCGCAACACGAGCGGCAGAGGAGTATTTGCTCGTGGCCCCGCGGCTCCGCCCGCGGGTTCCCGCGCTCAGCAGAATGTTAATACTCGGGACGCGGTAGCGAAAGAAATTCGTTTACCGACTTGGGCGCGGAGGGTTCCGGTTCGCTCGGCTTCGGAATCAACGACTTGTAGAACGGCGGCTTCTCGGTTTTCTGCCGCTGCGCCACCCCGCGACTCGTCTGCCAATCGGGAAAGCTTCGCGCGGGCGCAGGGTTGGTCCACGGCATCAACGTCGATTTCGATTTCGCCAGGAACTCCTTCCAGTGGCCGCCGATCTTCTGCGTCATGGTCGGCGTTCCGGGTTGACGAGGTGGAAACGGGCTGCTGAACTTGGGCAGCTTGGGCATTTCCAGATGAAACTTGGGCATGCTGAACGAGAGCTTCGGCATCGGAATGTGGAACCCCTTCTCTGGTTCCTCCGGGCGGCTGTTGGTATAGCTGGTTTTGGCCGCCTGATTCTTGAAAGGATCGACAATCGGAGCCCCTTGCTGGGCCTGAGCGATATTTCCAAGTTGCATCGATCCGAGGCCACACAAGGCTGCGAGGAACAGCGTGGTTTTCACGATGTATCTCCTTGCTAGTTGGTGAGAAAAGAGCGGCGCGGCAAGCGCATCTGAAATCGCGACCCGCCGAAAAGCGGCGGGAGTTTCGCAGAAGGCCCGCCCCCTGTCCAGATCGGTTTGGACACAATTCGCGCCGGCTCAGCGACATTCGAATTGCAGCACCGCCGTCACCTATCCTTGCCCAGCTTTACGCTGCGCGGTAGTTTGTGGGACTGGTAATTTCTTGTATTCGCCGAGTGATCTGATGAGCGACCCGTATTTTCAACAAAATTTTGCCGCGCGGCTGGGCGGCGCCCAGTACGGCAAGGGCACGGATATTTACAAGTTCGAAAAGATCAAGCGTGCCAAGCGGGCCGCGCTGGCGGATTACCCCGATCGCGACTTGCTGGATTTCGGTATCGGCGAAAACGACAACATGGCTCCGGAAGCGGTCCGCTTGCGGATGGCTGAGGAGATCAACCGCCCTGAAAACCGCGGTTACGCGGACAACGGGATCGCTGCCTTCAAGGAAGCCGCTGCGCGGTTCATGCAGCACAATTTCGGCGTTACCCTCGACCCCAAGACCGAAGTGAATCACTGCATCGGTTCGAAGACCGCCTTGGCCATGCTGCCGGCCTGCTTCATCGATCCGGGGGATATCACGCTGATGACCGTTCCCGGCTATCCTGTGGCGGGAACTCATACACAATACTACGGTGGCAGCGTCTTCAAGTTGCCCCTGTTGGCCGAAAACGATTTCTTTCCCGATTTGGACGGCATCCCTGCCGATGTGTTAGGCAAAGCCAAGTTGCTCGTGCTGAACTACCCGAACAGCCCGACAGGAAAAGTGGCGACGCGCGACTTCTTCGAGAAAGTAGTCGCCTTTGCCCAGGCGAATCAACTCGTGGTGGTCCAGGACGCGGCCCACATCATGCTGACCTTCGAGGGGGAACCGTTGAGCTTCTTGTCGATTCCGGGCGCTCGGGACGTGGGTGTCGAAGTCCATTCGTTGTCGAAGGGTTTCGACATGATCGGTTGGCGTATCGGCTGGGTTTGCGGCCATCCGCTGCTGGTCCAGGCCTTCGCCGACGTCAAGGACAATTGCGATTCCGGCCAGTTCATTGCCATTCAAAAAGCGGCCGCGGCGGCCCTGGATGACGAATCGATCCCCCAGCGTATCAACGCCAAGTATCGCCGGCGTTTGGAGAAACTAGTGGCAGTGTTGAACCGCTGCGGCTTCCAATGCCGAGTTCCGGGCGGTTCGTACTTCTTGTATACGAAATCGCCCACGGGAATCGCGGGCGGCGATACGTTCGCGAACGCCGAGGCTGCCAGCCAGTTCCTGATTACCCAGCAGTCGATCGTCACCGTACCTTGGGACGACGCGGGCCCCTTCCTGCGCTTCTCCGTCACTTACGAGGCGGCTGACGAAGCGGCCGAAGATGCACTCATGGCCGAAACGGAAAAACGCCTCAAGCAAGTCCAGTTCACGTTCTAATGTGCTCCCTCCGTCATGAGGAAGCGTTTGCGGGGAATTCTCCCCAGGAGTAATGAGAAGATGAAAAAATACGCCCTTGGTTGGATGATTCTAACGGCACTTGGTATGACGGGCTGCGGCGGTGGTTCCTCCAACACCGGCCCAACGCTCGACGCGCAGTACCAGCAAGCGATGCAAATCACCAGTCCGGACGCGAAGGTCATCAAGTTGCTGGAAGTTGCCGGCAAACAAAAAACGGCAGGGGATACCGGCGGCGCCAACAAGTCGCTGGCTTCTGCTTCACTAGCCGCCGGACAGATCGCCGACCCCGCTTCGCGTGCCAACGCGCTGAACGGAGTGGCCTACGAACAAGTGAAGTTCAACGCCAGCACGGAAGCGAAAGACACGCTGAAGGCCGTACGCGACACGATTAAGGAAATCGAAAGCGCGCAGGCCAAAGTGCCCAATCTGGTGGACATGTCCGTATCCTACGCCAGGCTGGGGAACGCCGACGCCGCCAAAGCGTATCTGGAAGAAGCCGAATCGGATGCGGGCGGCATAAGCGAAACGCGTTACCGCGTGGACGCGCTGCTGCGTGTCAGTATCGGCTATTTTCGCTGCGAGCTGCCTGCCGAAAGCGAACGCGTGATGTCCACGACCCGCGAACTGGCCGCCACGATCGCGGATCATCGCCATCGCTCCGACGCGCTCGCTGAAATCGGCGACGCGTTGCGCAAGATGTCGTCACCGGATGCTCCCGTGGTGCTCGACGAAGCCAAAGCCGCCGCCGACCAGATTGATGACAACTTAAGCAAGGCGTTCGCTCTTGTCAATCTTGGCAGCAAGCAGGCCGGCGCCCAGAATTATGCCGCCGCCAAAGCTTTGCTCGACGCGGCCGAGGAACTTTCGGGGAAGGTCGACGCCAGCATCAGCGGCGAATTGCGCGACGACATCAATCAGGTCCGGCAGCGAATGCAATAGTTGAACAACGCCACTTTGGTTCGAAATCGCGTGTCTGAGTTCGTGCAGTAGTACTGTGTAACCTGTAGCCGCAGGAGGCTGCTGGAAAGTCGATTTAGGGTGGCTGGGGTCGAGCACCGCGAGCCCCCAGCATTGAAACCACTGGGAAAAACTGGGGGTTCGCTGCGCTCAACCCCAGGCACTCTTGGTCTTGATCTGCGTCCTACAGCAGCTTCCGGTTCGTGGCCTGTGTTTCCCCGTGCGGAAGGGCGTGCAACGATTTGCTGAATTTCCGAATGGCGTTACCATGGCAACATTTCTGCTCGCCCTGGCCATTTTGAATCTCGCCGTGACGCTTTTTCTCAACCTCCAGATCTGGTGGGGAAATCGGCATGTGGTCAACCTGCGTGACGTGGAACCGGTCGAGCGTTCCACGGCCCCCAGCGTTTCCATTGTTGTTGCTGCTCGAAACGAACAGCGGGATATTGCCGCCGCCGTCGCTTCGTGGCTGACACTGGACTACGACGATTACGAATTGATCGTCGTCAACGATCGCTCCACCGATGAAACCGGGGCGATCCTGGACGAACTCGCGCGTGACAACGTCAAACTCAACGTCGTCCATCTCACGGAATTGCCTTCCGGCTGGCTGGGCAAGACCCATGCCCTGCAATGCGGTTCGGAGCGTGGCAGCGGCGAATGGCTGCTGTTCAGCGACGCCGACGTCGTCATGCAACCCGATACGCTGCGCCGGGCTGTCGGCCACGCCGAGCGCCGGGAACTGGACCACTTGCCCATGATTTTCAGGGTCCGCATGCCAACCTGGTTCCTGGAGAGTTTTTGCATTTTGTTCTTTGTCTACCTGTGGGCGTATTTCAAACCCTGGCGCGCGAAGAATCCCCACAGCCGCGCGTACATCGGGATCGGCGGTTTCAATCTGATACGCGCCGAGGTCTACGAGGAAATCGGACGGCACGAGCCGATTCGTATGCGCCCCGATGACGATTTGAAATTCGGAAAGCTGGTCAAGCAAAGCGGATACCGGCAGGAACTGGTCGCGGCCTTCGATCACATTGAAGTCCCCTGGTACAACTCCGTCGGCGAAGTGATCGTGGGCCTGGAAAAGAACAGCTTTTCGGGGGTCGAGTATTCCGTGTTTACTGTGGTCTGGTCGTCCGCGGTGGCTTTAGCGTTCAACGCCTTTCCCTTCGTCGCGATCTTCGTGACCACCGGAATCACGCGCTGCGTATACCTGGGTGTCGTGGCGGCCTTGCTGCTGCTTTGCTACGACTTGGCGCGCTGGGCGAACCTGCGGAGGTCCACGGTGTTTGGCTTTCCCCTGGCGGTATTACTGATCGTTTTCATTCAGTGGCGAACAATGATCCTGAACCTGTGGCACGGCGGGTTGCGCTGGCGGGACACGTTCTATCCACTCGACGAACTGAAAGCCAATCGCCTGTAGCGCGGCAATGGATCGAGCGGAATGCGGCAATCAGTGTAGGCCCGGACCTGTCCTGGCAGAGAAACACGCAGCGCGCCAGGACAGGTCCTGGCCTACGGTTACTGGTCGGCAGCCAGCAGGGCAATCAGCGATTCCAAAGCGCCGTCGTCCGCGGTGGAGCGAGCAGGTTTTGCAGACAGAGTGGCCACCTTGGGATCGACGCTTCGCAAAGTCACACCAGGCTGCGGGGCAATCGTCGCGACAGTCTCGTCGCGGGCAATCTGCACGTCATCGTCGCCGTGGCGGTCGTCCGCCTGGCTGCCTGCCAATACCAGTGACCATTCGCCTTCGCCGGCCGACTGTTCGTTCAGCTTGTTAATGACCAACAACGCATCGATCGGAAAGAGGCTATCATCGCCAGAGACATCGACAAACGGCGGCGGCGTGTTCGGGGCCACCGGTGGGATGGGCAGCGGGCCGGGGCCGGGCTCGCCGTTCAGTGCGTTGATGACCAGCAGCGCATCAAACGGAGTCAGAATGGTATCGTCGTTGACGTCGAATTGGTCGTCAGGGTTCTGCCAGAAATGAATCGGCTGATCCGTGATACCTGCGTCGACATTGCGTGCGTCGTTGCGAGCGGTGAGCGTCCGTGTCGCCTGCCGATTGGAATTGAAATCGCTATCCCGCGCGTCATTGCTGCCGACGTCTTGAAAGGTGGGTGAAAAGCCAGCGGGCGGAAAGACCGTGACCGTATAGTTGCCGGCGAACAAGCCTGGGAATTCGTAGCGGCCGTCGTCATCGGTAAAGATTGTCCGATTCACCGCCTTGCCGCCCACCGTTTCGGTTCCCGTCAACTCCAATCGGACACCGTGCGGTCCCGGTTGTGGTTCGACTCCTTCCGCCGTGGCACGCGTGCCGGGTTCGCCGGGCTGCTGGACGCCGTCACTATTGACATCGACAAAAATGGTCCCCTCGATCATCAACGGGACCGTCGCATCGAAACTGCCCGGCGCTACCAGCGTCGGTCCACCGTTGACCACAATCGTTTCCGTTGTCGCGTCGGTCGAGGCCAGGAATGCTTCGACACTGGCCCCGGTGCCCGCGACTTGAAAAACACCACTGCCGCGTTGTTCGAGCAAGTACCCGCCGGCCAGTGTGTCGTTGACGTGGTTGGAGGCGATGGTGAGATGGAACTTCGCGGTGGTTGACGCCGAGGCCTTTTCGATGAATACCGCCGCCTCGTCCCCGGCCAGTGAGTTGACGTTGGCAAACGTGTTGTTGGTGATCGCCACGTTGTAAGTGCTATTGCCTTGCCCCTCGACGTGGATCGAGTTACCGGCATTGTTAACGAACTCGTTATCGTGCAAGAGGACATTCATGACGGCATTCGAGCCAGCCGCGCTGGTGATCACCAAGGCTTCGTCCGACGATTGATCGCCGATGTTCGTGAACAGCACATTGTCCAACATCGCGTTGACTTTCGCGGTGTCGGCAGCATTCAAAAAGAAGCCCGCCCGCTTTGTGCTCGTCACGGTATTATCGAAAAATCGCAAGGCCAATTGAGCCGTATTGCTGGCGCGCACGTCGACCGCATTGGCCTCGTCAATATTCAAGATGTTGTTATCGTTCACGCGCCCGGACAATACCGAATTGCCTTGCAGCGTCAACTTGATCGCGGCTTCATCCAGGTCGTCCAAATCGGAATTGACGACGGACAGGTCGAGCCTCGCATTGTCGCTGTTGGTAATGTTCAGGCCGTGATTCGTGGTGACAAAACCAACCGCATCGCCGGAGATGTTGCTGTCCAGGATATTCAGCGAAAACTGCGTGCTACCCGTATTCTGCACCACGATCCCGTCGCCCGAGGCGTCTTTTACGGTGCTGTCCAGGATAAACGCGACGGCACCATTGTTGCCGGAGAAAACGATGCCGTGATCCGTGACGCTGTCGCCAATATTCGCGATCTCCACCGTATCGAAGGTAAACGTACCCGTCGAGTTGATGATTTCGGCCCCGCCGTCGAACGCCGACTCGATCGACGCGTTGGCGATTCGCAGGTCGCCGTGATAGTCGTTCAGGATGAGCCCTTTTTCACTGGCGGCCGTATTCCGCCGAGCGAACATGCGCAGGTTCTCAATGATCAAATCACCGGTGAACGCCGAGGCATTGGAGATCGCCGGACCGGACGTCGGATCGATAATCGTATTGGCACCAGCACCGCGAATCGTCAGGTCGCCGCGAGTACTACTGACCGCGCTGCCCATGAGACTCAGATTGACTCCTTCGGAGAAGGTACCCGTCGAAATCTGGACGGTGTCGCCCGGCCGGGCGTTGTTGACTGCCTGCTGGATGGTCGAGAACTGCTCGCCGGAACCGACGGTGAGCGTCGCCAGCAGCTGCCGCCCCTCGAGGGTTTCGAATCGAATGCATCGCCCCTGGCTGGAACGACCTGGCAGCGCGCGTTTCCGTGACTTCAGTTTGCCAATGAGGGAGTGTAACACCGTAGGGGAACCTGTGATGCGAATCAAGGAAGCCATCGTGGCGCGCACGAAATGTGCAACCGCTTAGGAAAGGAGTCGGGATGTGCAGTTACTTCTCATGGTAATCTCAAAGTTGGATTTCACAAGAAAAACTTGTCGACTGCTTTCGCTTGTCTTCGACGTCGAGATACCCGCATTGGTTCCGTCCACTCTTCTCGCTCACTGCCAATTGCAGAACCGCCTCCATTCCTAAGGGCCGGTTCAGCGACCCGAATGTCACGCAAAATCCAGCTCTTTTCCGCGTGAAGCATTTCTGCTCCGGATTTGAGAAATTCTCAATTGACAGGTACATGGCCGGCATAAACGGCACCATCGTCACCGTGGTTGCAGGCCGCCGTGTGCCGGATTCACGGCGATCTGGGCAAAGCGTTTTGCAGCGCGAACTGGGATTCCGACTCCCGTTCCCAGGCCGTTTAGCGTGCCGCCGAGCTGCCCGGCGCTGCGCCTGGCGGCCAGTGCCCGTGACGAAGCCTGCTGGCTTCAAGGCGATCGCGAAACAATCACCGCAAGCTGACCTGGTACGGCGCGCTTCGACCAGCCGAAGCAGCACGAATGAATCGTGCTACAATAGACGGATTCGGAACCGATCTGCGAACGTAACCGATATCGAACGCCCTGTCCCGCGGCACGCCATTTCAACAACTCGGAACACGACCTTGACGACCGGGAAACCAGGCACCGATGTGATTTTGAGACTGACGAAGGTCGGTCGCACGTTCCGCATGGGCGAGGTATCTGTGGTCGTGCTGCGGGACGTGGATCTGGACGTTCAAGCCGGCGAGATTCTGGCGGTGGTCGGCCCCAGCGGCTCGGGAAAATCGACGATCTTGAATTTGATTGGCGGTCTCGATTCCCCCACGGAAGGCGAAATCCGTTATCGCGATCAGCAGATTTCCGCAGCCACATCCAAGCAGTTGACGGCCTATCGCCGCAATGAGGTGGGTTTTGTCTTCCAGTTTTACAATCTGGTTCCGAACCTCACCGCGCGCGAAAACGTGCTGGTGGCGACCGAGATCGCGCAAGACCCGTTGGATGTGGACGAGGTTTTGGAGCGAGTCGGTTTGACCGAGCGAGCGCATCATTTCCCGGCGCAGATGTCGGGAGGAGAACAGCAGCGAGTGGCCATCGCCCGTGCCATCGCCAAGAACCCGAAGCTGCTGCTGTGTGACGAACCGACCGGCGCCCTGGATTTCGAAACCGGCAAGCTGGTACTGAGGCTGCTGGTCGACCTGAACCGCGACCTGGGCATGACCGTGGTGATCATCACGCACAACGCCGCGCTCGCTCAAGTGGCCCATCGCATCGTCCATCTCCGTTCGGGCGAAATCGTGCAGGTTCACGAGAACACAGAACCTGTTTCGCCTGAAGAGGTAACCTGGTAGGCGCGGTTTTTTCGAAAAAAATCTCGGCCGCGACGTACGGTTCCGCGCGTCACTCGCCACTATTCCCTGTGCACGGCAAGATTTCCCCGACCTTCTAACTGCGAGCGATAACATGCGACTCACCTTACGGACGATGCTGGCGTACCTGGACGACGTCCTGGAACCGGCGGATGCGGAAGAAATTCGGAAGAAAATCGAGGAAAGCGAATATGCTAGCGGACTCGTCCACCGCATTCGCAATGCAACGAGAAAAATTCGGCTCCCCGCACCGGCACTCACGGGAAAGGGACTCGACCCCAACACGGTTGCCGAATACCTGGACAATGTCTTACCGCAGAAACGAGTCCCCGATTTCGAAAAGGTCTGCTTGGAACCCGAGTCGGACGCGCACCTGGCGGAGGTTGCCGCCTGCCATCAAATTTTGACGCTGGTGCTGGGCGAACCGGCCGACGTGAACCGCGAGGTCCGCGAACGCATCTATCGCGTGGGCGTGTTTCAAGCGGAAGTGGAATCAGAATTGGACGCAGCCGCCGCGCCGCGGACGACTTTCAGCGGTCCCGAGAAACCGCTGCCCCAAGCCAAACCGTTGCCGGCATCGCAACACTCCGAAAAAGGCTCGGCCGATAAGCCAACACGTCCCCATGCCCAAGAAGTCCCGGAGTACTTGCGGGCAGGGGAGAAGAGCAAGTTCAGGCGTTTCGCCGTCATCGCCGGCAGTGCGTTCGCGATCATGCTGGTTGCCCTGTTGGCGATCGGTCCGAATACGTTTCGCAAGATGCTCGGCATGAATACGGAGGTCGCTGTCACGGAAGATCTGGCAGCAGCGCCGGACCAACCGGAGACCAATGCGACGGAGACCGATGCTGCAGCCCCTGCCGAACCGGCCGCCACAGCGCCGGATACGCTGCCGGGCGAAAGTGAAACAGCCGTTCCAGCGAATACGGCCATTCCGGAGAATCCGGCCGTCGCGGCAGAACCGGCCAGCGAACCAGCTCCACCAGCGCCGGAAGTTCCCCTTGTCGGCAACCCGGCCGATGCGGCGAACCCGCTACCCGCCGCGCCGGCCTCCGGCGACGTGGCGCTTGCTGCGCCTGGCAATGCAACCAACAACACCGCAACCGCGCCAACCCCTGACGTCCCGGAGGCGGAAAACGGACTACCGGCGGCGGAAAACGGATTGACGGCGGCGGAGAGCAACGGCGAGCCCGCGGCACCCGCCGAAGTTCCCGCAACGGAACCGCCACCTGCACCGGCCGCGACTCCAGTCCTCATGGATGTGGGAAGATTCAGTTCTGAGAATGAAGTGCTCTTGCGTCACGTACCTGCCAACGGAACCTGGCAGCGGATCGCGACGCGCGACGTGCTGACATCACAGGACCACCTGCTGAACTTGCCTCCCTGCCAGGGTCAAATCCTGCTGACGCCAGGGTTGCAATTGTACTTTGTGGGCGCTACTTCCGCTCACATGGCGCCGCGTCAAGGGCAGGACACGCCGTCCATGAAATTGGATTACGGACGCGCGGTCGTCCTGCCAATCGGCGTGGCCAATGCCAGGCTTCACCTGCAGGCGGGGCGGCGTGCGGGCACGCTGCAGTTCCGCGACGAAAACTCCGCGGTCGCGATTGAAGTCTCTCGTTTTCTTCCGCCGGGAGTGAACCCCGTACAAGCGTCCGCCGAAACCGTGATTCAAGTGTTTTGTACCACAGAGCAATGCCAGTGGACCGAAGACTCCGCAGATCCCACGGTTCCCGTTGTGGTCAACGCGGGAGAAGTGCAGGTGCTGCTGGAGTCCCAACCGGACCAGCGCGTGCCTGGAATCGTACTTCCCAAATGGATCAGCGCTAGGGATGTCGATCCGATCGACCAGGATGCCTGGGACCGCCTGGCACCTATGATCACGACACAGCGCGACGTGCAACTATCGCTGCTGGAACAAACCGAAAACAAGAGCGCCGATGTGCGTTCGCTGGCGGTTCGCTGTCTCAGCCAGCTTGATTTTTTCGACAGTTTCTTTGACGAAAACAGTGTCCTGACCGACGTTCTTCAACGCGCGTCCTGGTCCGCCCATTTCGACGCGCTGCGGCAAGCCATTGCACGTTCGCCTGAATCGGCGGAGCGCGTCCAGATCGCCTGCCAGAAATACCGCGGTGAGGACGCCGCGGCTTTGTTTCAATTGATCGTTGGCTACAGTCCCGCGCACTTGAATTCCGGCGGCGCCGCGGCGCTGGCGTACTTC
>CALBSZ010000769.1 GCA_937967665.1 uncultured Planctomycetaceae bacterium | reverse complement strand
TGGCCCACCAATCACTTACGCGAATTTGACCTATCTAAGTGAATAATCCCCGCTAATCGTGCTGGAAGTTGTCATTCTGCCACCGTTTGCGTTGCCGAAAGCTACATTCTGGTAGGGAAACGTGCGCCCAATGTGCGTGGTGGCGACATTCGCGAATGTTCGTCTACGTGGCATTTCAACCTCGGAAGCGACAGTGCCGGAAGCAACGTGACGAGCAGACCAAACAGAGCAAGACGATCCAAGTTCCCCTGGAAAGCGCTCGGGCGTCTCTGCGCTGATCGCTTCGGCTTGCCCGTCAATCCAGTCCCCGGCCGCGGATTTTGCGCGGAACGACTCGAAGGTCGAGTAATGTATAGCGGGTCGCCGCTGGGAAGCGTGGAGCCGGACGGCGCCATCGATACCGCAGATCCGGAGGCACACGACGTTTCGAACGGCGGGGCAGCTCATTCCGGGCTTGCGGCCCTCGCCGAGGGACTCGGCGCGATCCCCGATTCGCCAACACGTTTTCACAGCGACCTGGCGGCGGATCTGGAAGATCACTTCGTGTTCTCGACTGAAGGGCGTGACAACATCGCGGTTGAAGGCACTGAGCCCGGAGCGGACAGTCTGTCCGCTGCTGAGAACGGCGTCTCAGAACTTGCCGCGGATATCTTGGACCAAACGGCCCCCGAGGTAACTCGCCGCGAACTGGTTTTCGTGGACACTGCGGTTGCCGACTACGAGTTGCTGGTGCGGGACCTGCGGGACGGCTTGGATTCACAGGCCCGGTTTGAAGTTGTGTTGATCGGCCCGCAGGAAAACGGCATCGGCAAGATCAGCCGGGCGCTGGCAGCGCGAAGCGGTGTGGATGCCGTCCACGTGATTTCTCACGGCAGCGAAGGCCGCGTCAACCTGGGCGACGTCTCGCTGGGCCTGAACAATCTGGACCGGTTTGCGGAATCGATCGCTGGTTGGAACACGGCGTTGCGCGACGGCGCGGACATCCTGCTGTACGGCTGCGACGTGGCGGCACAAGCGGAAGGCCGCGCGCTCACCGCCGCCCTCAGCGACCTCTGCGGTTGCGATGTGGCGGCGAGTGTCGACGATACGGGCCATGCGGCGTTGGGCGGCGACTGGGAATTGGAATACCAGACAGGGGAGATCGAAACCGCCATCGTCTTCGGCGACTACGTGCAGGCGAATTGGGGATACTTGTTGGACGTCACCGTCAACGCCACGACGGTGGACACAACGCCAGCTGGCGCGAGCAGCGATAGTTTCGCGCACACGACTTCCGGCAGTGACCGGTTGATGCTGGTAGGCATTTCCTTTGGGCACAACGACGAGGAGAGGGTAAACTCGGTCACCTACAACGGTACGCCGTTGGCGCTGATGGGAGCCAGAGACAATGCGGATTCAGAATCCGCCCGGGTGGAAATCTGGTCGCTCGTGGCGCCGGCAACGGGCACGCACAACGTCGTCGTCAATTACAGCGATACGGACCACGATGGAGCCACGATTGGCGTCACCACGTTCAACGGCGTCGATCAGGTCTCTGCATTGGGCAGTTTTGAATCGGCCCAAGGCGATTCCGGCAGCCTGTCGACCACCGTTTTGTCGGGCAGCGGCGAACTGGTCTTCGGCGTCGCCGCGTTGGATGACGACAATGACTGGGACCTGGTTCCCGGATTGGGGCAGTCAGAGCAATGGGACGCGTATGTTTCGTATGCCAATGGGGCGGGATCGACGGAACCGGGTGCGGCCTCGGTTGTCACTTCCTGGACGGTCGCGACGAGCAGCAAATGGGCGGTAGGGGGCATCGCGATCAAGCCGAGTGATTCGGTTCTGAAGGTGGATACAACCAACGATGTCGTGGACGGCGATACGACTTCGATCGGGTCGTTACTTGGCAACAAGGGACTGGATGGAGCGATCTCGCTGCGGGAAGCGATTCTGGCTGCCAATGGCACACCCAACGGTGCGACGCCCGACGCGATCCATTTCGACATCCCGGGAACCGGACTCCACACGATTTCTCTGCTTTTCGCGTTACCTGACATTACGGATACCGTCGTCCTGGATGCCACAACTCAGAACGGGTACGCAGGGGTTCCTCGCATCGAAATCGATGGTTCGCTCGCGACCGGCAACGGCTTCAAGCTGAGCAGCGGCGCCGGCGGCAGCGTGATCCGCGGCTTTGTGATCGGCGGCTTTTCGAGCAACGGCATGGAAATCGTCTCCGACAACAACGTCGTGGAACTCAACTACATCGGCACCGATGCAACAGGCAACTCGACGCACGGCAACGACCATGGCGTGCAAATCAACGGCGGCCAGGGTAACACGGTGCGCGACAACGTGATATCGGGAAACACGGCCCACGGGATCTGGATTCACGGTACGTCCGGCAGCGGCGACGACAATACCGTGCAAGGGAATTTGATCGGCACCACCGCCAATGGTTCCGGCGATCTGGGAAATGCACTCGACGGACTGCGCGTGGCGAGTGCCAGCAACACGATTGGTGGACTCGCAATGGGCGCTGGCAACACCATTTCCGGGAACGACGGCAACGGCATCGTCATCACGGGCAGCGGCGCCCTCAGCAATACGGTGCTGGGCCATCGGATTGGGGTGAGCAGTGCGGGCGCGGCCGGGACCGGAAAGCCGTTGAATGGACTGCAGATCGAAAACCAGGCCGGCCTGAACGTCATCGGCGACATGTCCATGTCCGCCGGGAAGAACGTGATTTCCGGGAACAATGGCTTTGGTGTCGTGATCAAGGACACGGGATCCGGAAACAACCGGCTCTACGGTAACCACATTGGCGTCGACGCCGGGGGTTCTTCGGCCATCGGCAATGCGTTGGGCGGCGTTCAGATTGCGTCCGGGGCCGCGAACAACTCGGTAGGCGGCATGGGAGCCACGACGCACAACGTGATCGCAGGCAACGGCGCGGCGGGCATGGTGATACGTGATTCCGGCACCGACAACAATACCGTGGCGGGCAGCTACATCGGCGTCAATTTTGACGGTTCCTCGCAGCTTTCCAATGCAGGCGACGGGGTTGTCCTGAACGCCGGCGCGCGGAACAACATGGTCGGCGGGACAACGGTCAGCGACCGCAATGTGATTTCGGCGAATACGGGCAGCGGCATTCGCATCCGCGACGCCAATACATCCGGCAATGTGGTGCAGGGAAACTATATCGGCGTGAACGCCGCCGGTACCAGTTCGCTGGGGAACACCAACGATGGCGTATCCATTTCGTCGGGAGCCACGAATAACACGATCGGCGGCAATGCAATCGGTGCCGGGAACCTGATCGCGTCGAATGCCAGCGACGGCATTCAAATTGAAACTTCCGCGACATCGGGCAATCAGGTTCTGGGCAACGTGATCGGGACAAACTCGGGAGGCGACAACCTGGGCAACGGCGATTTTGGAATCCGGATTGCCAACGGCGCTGCCACGACACCCATTGGCGGCCTGGCGGCGGCAGAAGCCAATGTGATCGCCCATAACGGCCTGGGGGGACTGGTTGTTGAGGGCGGTTCCACCACCGGGGTCACGGTTCGCGGCAATTCGATCCACTCGAACAATGGTCTGGGCATCGATCTGGCGAACGATGGCGTCACCACCAACGACTCGGGCGACGGCGACAACGGTCCCAATCGCTTGCAGAATTTCCCTTTACTGTCCTCGGTTTCCTCGGACGGAACCGACACCACGATCACGGGAACGCTATCCAGCAAGTCATTTACCAGCTACCTCGTCGACTTCTATTCCAGCCCCACGGCGGATCCTTCCGGATTCGGCGAAGGCCAGGTTCATCTGGGTTCGGCCTCCGTCATGACTACCGGTTCCGGTGACGCAGCGCTCAACGAGGTCCTGCTGGGAGTCAGTGTGAATCCCGGCGATCGCGTGAGTGCCACCGCTACCGATCCGTCCGGCAATACGTCCGAGTTCTCGATGAGCGTTACGGCAGCCGCGACGAATGTTCCTCCCGTCGCGGTGAACGACGGCTTTGAGCTGTATGAGGATGGCTCGCTGAGCACGGCGTTGAACTGGTTTGACGGCAATTGGAAGCAGCGTCGCAAGCTGATCTTCGACAACAGCCTGCAACCCGAAAACCTCGTCGACTTTCCCGTCTTGATCGTCCTCGATGGCACTCGCATTGATTACGCCCGCGTCCGCGACGCGGGGGAAGACCTGCGGTTTACCGATGCGGACGGCGCGCCGTTGGACTATGAAATTGAATCGTGGAACGAGTCCGGATCGTCTTACGTCTGGGTAAAAGTCCCGCAGATCGACGCGTCGTCAAACAGCGACTTCATCTGGATGTACTACGACAACCCGCTGGCGTTGGACAACCAAAACGCGGCAGGCGTGTGGTCCAACAGCTTCCAACTGGTATCCCACTTGAACGACGACTTCCTGGACTCCAGCGGCAACGGCAATCACGGGAATAATTTTGGCTCGGCCGACGCGCTCGGAGTGATCGCCGACGGACAGCTGTTCGATGGCAACAACGACCGCATCCGAATCAATTCCGACTCCAGCATCAACAACCTGTTTGCGGGCGGCAGCACGATTTCCGCCTGGATCAATCCTGATGGCTGGGGAGAAGCCGGCTATGGCCGCATTCTAGATAAGTCCAATGCGACACTCGCTTCCGCCGGTTGGGCATTGCAGCTCGACGCCGCTGGCCAGCGATTGCTCTTTGAAAGTGGGTTCTCGTTGGCAACGGGCGCGTGGCGCACGCCTTTGAATTCCATTTCCCTGTCTACTCCGCAATTCGTGGCACTGGTCTACGACAGCAGTTCGACGTCCGATGATCCTACTGTCTATATCGACGGCACGGCGGTAGGCGTCACGGAATCCACCACGCCCATTGGATCCGCCGCCTCCGACGCCGGACTCGACCTGGCAATTGGCAATCGGTCCGGCGCGACGGACCGCACGTTCGACGGCCTGTTGGATGAAATCCAGCTGTCCACCGCCGCACGCTCGGCGTCCTGGATCGCCGCGCAGCACCTTTCCATGACCGATTCGCTGGTGACCTTCGCCGCGGCGGAAAGCGCCAACGGAGTGCTCCTTAACGATGCGGACGCGGAGGGCGATTCCTTGACCGCATTCCAGGTTGGCGGCGGCCCGTCGCAGGCCCTGTCGTTTGTATTGCACCCAAATGGTTCCTTCACCTACGTGCCGGTAGCCAACTTCTTTGGCGTGGACACTTTCACTTACAAGGTCAATGACGGCAACTCAGATTCCAATGTCGCCTTGGTGTCGATCACGGTTCATCCGGTGAATGACCCGCCAGTGCTTAGCGGCATGGTCACGTCGCCATTGTCCTACACGGAAGGGGACGGCAAGATGACCGTGGCGGAGAGTATCGTCGTTGGCGATCTGGACGACCCGGTACTGACATCGGCCACCGTCACGGTCAGCAGCAACTTCGTCAGCGGCCAGGACGTTCTGACGGCGGTGGACGCAGGCGCCATCAGCAGTACGTGGAATCCGGCCACGGGCACGCTGACGCTAACCGGTGGCGACACCTTGGCCAACTATGCTTCAGTACTGCAAACGGTAACTTACGAAAACACTTCGGAAGATCCGAGCACGAACCCACGAAAGATTCGCTTTGTAGTGAACTATGGCACAAAGCCAAGTAACGCGGTTTCCAGGATGGTCAACGTCATTTCGCAAAATGACGCTCCCGTGGCCGAGGCGGAGAGTTTTGCGCTTGCTGAAGACACGACGCTGAGCGTGACGGCACCGGGGCTTCTTGCCAACGATTCCGATGCCGAAGCAGACGCGCTTACCGCGGTCCTGGTCAGTGGACCTGATCACGGCATGTTGGTCTTCCATGCAAATGGTTCCTTCGACTACACACCGGTAGCAAACTTCTTCGGCGTCGATACGTTTCACTATCGGGCCTTTGATGGAAGCGTGCATTCTGCGCCCGTCACGGTCACCTTGAACGTAAGTGCTGTTAACGACGTGCCCGTCGCCGCCGCGGATGCCTACACGGCCAACGTGGGGCAGGTGCTCAACGTCGAAGCAAACGGAGTACTAAACAACGACTCGGACATCGAAGGCAGCTCGCTGACCGCCGTGCTGGTCACGATGCCGACTCACGGATCGGTGACGTTAAACGCCGACGGCTCTTTCTTCTACACTCCGAACGCCGCGTACGTCGGGACCGACACGTTCAGCTATTCAGCCCACGATGGTCTGGACCCGAGCGTTCCGGTTGCCGTGTCGATCGAGATTACGGTCGGGGCCGTCACACCCGCGCCACCGCCGCCGGCAAATGGTGACGAGCCGCCGGAGCCGGGCAATGGCGAAGTTCAAGCTCCAGAAAACGAGGCACGTCCCGGCGGCGGAACGGACGCGGATACAGGTCGGGACGAGTTGAACTCGAGCGACCGCCGTCTGGAAAGTGGAGGCGGATCGCCGGAATTCGCCGAACTGCCCGTGGAAAACAGCGGCGAACGGGTGAGCGGTTTCGGCGGACTCGAAATTGACATTCCGCTTCAGGACCTCTCCTCGATCTCGACATTCGAACTGGACACCCTGACCAAGACACGGTCAACAAACAGTGACGCACGCAGGGACGAATCGCCCATGCTTCAAGAAGCCACCACGGTCGGCAAGCTAACGCTCGACGGACTCGTCTCCATCACGCACACAGAACTGACGTTCTTGACTGACAAGAACAGCGCATTCTGGAAAGACATGGAGGAAATCGAACAGGTGGTGGAGAAAGACATGAAAATTTCCGCCAATGTGGAACGTTCCGCGCTGGGCGTGACGGCCGGGCTTTCCGTAGGCTACATCGTCTACATGCTGCGCAGCGGCTACCTGGTCAGTTGCATCCTGGCCAACCTGCCGGCCTGGAAGATGGTCGACCCGATGCCGGTCTTCGACGACGTCCTTCGCGGCGCGGACGAAGACGACGAATCCTTAGAGTCCATGATTGCGGAAGCGAATTTTCGCGAAGCGTACGGCAAGTCGCAACGATCGGGGGCCGGAGCCGATGGCCCGGAGTCGATCGCTTGATTTCGCCGCGCTGCGTGCGAGTCTTACCACCCGGCCAGCACATCCGCCGCAATCTGATCCAAGATCTCTTCCAGCGATGATCGAATCGGGTCCTCTCCGGTCGAGCGTCTTTGTTGCAACGATTCCAGGACCGGCAAAAGGATGACGTCCGGGGCACTTGTCGCAGCCAAGGTCGTCTTCGCCGCGGTCGGCGAGGACTCGGCCTCCGCCCCATCAAGCTCGGCGGCTTCAACGACCAGCGTCGCGGTTGTCAGACTGCGGTTGTTGAGTGCGTTGATGATCAGCAGGGCGTCGAGTGGGCTGACGATACCATCGCCGTTGACATCCGCGTAGGCGGGTTCCGCTTCACCTTCGCCGCCTTGGGGACGCGCGACGGGGTGAGAACCGTTCTTGTTGATATCATTAATTACCAGCAGGGCATCCAGCGGCTCCACCACCTGGCTGTGATCCACGTCCAACGGGTTGTGATAGTTATGCAACTGTGCCGCTTCGCCTTCCGGTAAAGGTTGCGGCGCGGCGCCGATCGGTTGGTTCAAAAAGTTCACGCCGCTAATCTGTTCTCCCGGAGTCAACGTGATGGACGCAACGCTGGATTCGTTGTAGATCACGGTAACACTGCCAAGCAGTTCGGCGACGATCAGGTCCGAATCGCCGTCGTTGTCGACGTCGGCCGACACGATCGATTCCGGCACGCGCCCGACCGAGACCGTGGCGGATGCAACGACTCCCCCCGCGCCATCGCCGAACAGGATATCGACGTCGTTGGACTCGGAATTCACCACCGCCAGGTCGCGGTTGCCGTCGTTGTTGAAGTCACCCGTCGCGATGGCCGCGGGGCGCGCGCCAACTTGCCAGTCACCGGACAGGCGGAACGAACCATCGCCGGATCCCAGGTGGATTTCGACGCTGTCGGCCAAGAGGTTGGCCACAGCCAGGTCGGGATTCAAATCATTGTCGAAATCGTCGGCCACCAGGTAGCCAGGACCGCCCGCGCCGAAGAGGCGCCCCTGTTCCACAAATAATCCCTGGCCATCATTCAGCAGGATGGAAATGGAATCGTCGGCGAAGTTCGCGACCGCCAGGTCGTGAAAACCATCCTGGTTGAAGTCCGCGGCGGCCACCGACGTTGGCTGCCGGCCGACCGCCACGGTCTGGCCGAGTGCCAGGTTGCCCGCGCCGTCGTTGACGAAGATCGACACGTCGTTCGAACGAAAGTTCACGACGGCCAGATCGAGATCGAGGTCGCCATCCAGGTCGCTCACCACGGCGTCCAGCGGACCGTCCCCAGCAATAAGGTGTGTCGCCGCGGCAAAACCGCCGGCACCGTCGCTGAGCAGTACCGCAACGACATTGGAATCGCCGCCGGAGTGATTGGAATCGCCAATGGTGGTCGCAATGATGTCCAGCGAACCGTTCCCGTCGAGGTCGGCCAGCGCGGAAAACTGGGGTCGCGCGCCGAGCGGAATCGTTTCGCGCGTGCTCAACTCTGCGTCGTCGTTGTCCAGCACGACGAGCGAATTCGTGATGTCGGCGGCAACCACCGCGTCCATCGTGTCGTTGCCATCGATGTCGCCGACCGCAATGTGACGGGGAGCAATCCCGACCGGCAACGTATCGGTGCGCCCGAAACGACCACCGGGCGACGTGGGTTCAAAACCGGGTTGCAGTACTTCACGCAGGGAGTAATCGCCCGGTGTCAGCGCTTGAAATAAGTACGCGCCGTTTTCGTCAGTGATTTCAAATCGTTCGTTGCTGTCGAGCAATCCGTTATTGTTGTCGTCAAGGAAGATCGTCCAACCCGCCAGCGGCTGGTCTTCCGGATCGACGATCCCATTGCCGTTCAAGTCACTGAATTTCTGGCCGCCGATCTGGCCGGCGAGCAGCGGATCCTCGTAGTTGCCGAAAGCCAATCCCGCAACCACCTCGCCGCTGCGCGGAGTGATCGAGTACGTACCTGCGGCAGGGACGGTTTGCCGGTAGAGGGTTTGCTGTACTTCTGACAGTTCGTGCGTTCCGGGGCCGATGTTGTCAAAGGAATAACTGCCGTCCGCGGCTGTCACCGCGGTCCTGTCAATGCTGCCGTTCGAATCCAGGTCCAGATGGATCGTCCAGCCACTCAAACGCGGTTCGCCGTCATCCACTCCGTTATCGTTCAGATCCTCGAACTTGTAGCCACGCAACGTCGTCAGGACAAAATTGCCGAATTCCAGGTCGCTGCCGGCCAGCACCTCGGACTGCGGATCACCAGGCGACAACCCCGCTTGCCCCGCGTGCGCGACGTGTTCTTCGCCGCTGAGCGTGACCACCCTCGCGCTAGCCGGCGTGGTGGCAATCGTCCCTGCGGGAACCGTCTCGGTCAGCGTGTAGTCCCCGGCCAGCAGCCCGGTGAAATCGACGCTGCCCGCAGCGTTCGACGCGGCCTGTCTGTTGATGGCATTTCCCTGCTGGTCCGTACCGGTCAGCGTGAATGCTACTCCAGGCAGGGGATTGTCGACCGCGGGGTCATGAACTCCGTTGCCGTCGACGTCTTCAAACTTGAAGGCGTGAATCGAACCGGGAATCGTATTGCCGAACTCCAAGTCGGAACCCACGACCACCTCGAGCCTGGGGTCACTCGGCGACAGCCCGGCCTGACCGGCATAGGCGACCAGTTCCTGGCGGCTGACGAGCGGATTGGAGTAGGAAGTGGCCGTCGTGGTAACCCAACCCGTCGGAACGGTTTCGGTCACGGTATAACTTCCGGCAAGAAGACCCGTGAACGCGAATTCCCCAGCATTGTTCGTTATCACGCTAAGGTTTACGGTATTGCCCTGACCATCGGTACCGGTCAAATCAAACGTCACTCCCGCCACCAATCGATCGACCGCCGGATCGTAGGCGCTGTTGGCGTCGACGTCCTCGTATTTAAAGCCATGTATCGAACCAGGCACTGTATTGCCAAACATGAGGTCGCTGCCCACGACGACTTCGCGGCGAGGATCGCCGGGCTGCAAGTCTGCCTGGCCGGCAAAGGCGACCCATTCTTCGCCGCTTTGGAGAGTCACATTAAACGTCGTGGGCGTTGTCGCAACAAAGCCGTCAGGAACGATTTCGGTAACCGTGTAATCACCGGCGATGAGAGCGCTGAAGTCAAAGAAACCATTGCCGTCGGTGATGGCAGTTAATGCGACGTCGTTCCCCATGCCGTCCGTGCCAGTCAAGTCGAACGAGACACCCGCCAGTGGCAAGTCGATATTCTCGTTGTAGATTCCGTTGGCGTCGTTGTCCTCGAACTTAAAGCCGTGAATCGAAGCCAGAATCGTATTGCCGAACTCCAAGTCGGTCCCGACAACCACTTCGTGCTGCCGGTCGTTTGCCGACAGTTGCGCCTGCCCGCCCTGGGCAACGTGCTCCTCGCCACTGGCCAACGTCAAGGATCGCGAGGTGCTGGTGGTGGAAAGCCACCCTGCCGGAACGGTTTCCGCCAACGTATAGTTTCCCGGAACCAGTCCGGTAAAGTCCACGTTGCCGTCAGCGTCCGAATTCGCCGTTGCCGAGACGTCGTTACCTTGGCCATCCGTGCCGGTCAAATTGAAGACGACGCCAGCAGCCGGCACGTCGACCGCCGGATCGTAGTTCCCGTCGGCATCCACATCTTCGTACTTGAAACCGTGGATGGAGCCGGGAATCGCATCACCGAACTCGAGTCCCGTGATGTCGGCCGATGCCCCCGTCGTCGTGACGACGAAAAACGGGTCGTCCGTGGTAAGCACCAGGCCGTCCAGTTGCTGAACAACGAAGTAGGTGCCCGCGTCGAGCATGCTGAAGCGGAAATTGCCGCCAGCAGTCGTTTCGGTGTCTACCAGCTTGTCGTCGTCGCCATTGGCGCCCGTGCCCGCATCGGCGCCGCTTCCATCGCTGCCGAACTGGCCGTCACCGCCATCCCGATAGAGCTCAATCACCACATCATCCAGCGCTGGATCGCTCCCGGCGTCGTCGGTCCCATCCGCATCCAGGTCCTCAAACACGCGACCGGCAATGTCGACGCGATCGTCGTTGGTTATCGTCCCCGTTCCTTGTGCATCGCCAAACGTCACGTCGAGCATGCCTGCCGCGATGTTCGACAGGTTCACGAAAAACGTCTCGTCGACTTCCACTTTCGTGTCGCCGGAGACTTGAATAGCAATCGTTTGCGTTTCTCCTGCCCCGCCAGCAAAACTCAGTGTTCCCGTATTCGCCACGTAGTCGCCATCGCCCACGGTCGCCGTGTTGTCAGCCGTGGCGAAGTCAACTTCGAACGCCGCGTCCGTTCCGCCGTCGACATTGTCGACTTCCGCATCCAGCGTTACGGTGAACGTAAACACGATTGCGCCGCTATCGCCTTCCGCTTGCGTCACGTCGTCGATGGACAGCGTTGCGTCATCGTCGTTGAGAATCGTTCCCACGCCCTGAGCTGTTCCGAACGTCACATCGCGGCCGCCGGCCACGATGTTCGAGAGATCGACGCGGAATGTCTCGTCAAGTTCAACTTTGCGGTCGCCGTTTACGGTAATGGAGATCGTCCGTGTCTCGCCGGCCGTCGCGCCGGTGAAGTTCAGCGAGTTGCCCGTGTTTGCCGTATAGTCGCCGTCGAATGCGAACGCTGTTTGGTCGATCGTGTCGTAGTCGACGTCCACGGCCACATCCACTTCCGCGTCCAGCGTCACTGTGAAGAGGAACGTCGTTGTGCCGTCGTCTCCTTCGTCCATCGACACGTCGTCGATGGACAAGGTTGCCGCGTCATCGTTGAGAATCGTTCCCATGCCCTGCGAATCCAGGAAGGACACGTCACGATCGCCGGCGAGGATATTGGTCAAGTTCACGAAAAAGTCTTCGTCCAGTTCCACTTTGTCGTCGCCATTGACCGCAATGTCGATGGTAACCGTTTGCGGCGCGGCGCCCGCATTGGCGGCGAAAGTGATGGAGTTGCCGGTATCGGCCACGTAGTCGCCGTCGCCGGTTTTCGCCAAGCCGTCGGCCGTGTCATAGTCGACTTGAACCTCCGTATCCACTTCGCCGATCAACGTGACAGCGAAACGAAACGTGGTGACACCGTCGGATTCATTCTGCGTTACGTCGTCGATGCTGAGGGTCGCAAAGTCATCGTCGTCAATCGTGTAGGTGTGGACGTCGGTCGTCTGGCCGTCGCGGCTTACATCGCCGAGTCCGATTCCACTGCTGCGGATTGTCAGCGTGAATTCGATGGTCTCATCCAATTCCACGAGCATATCGGCGGTAATGCCGACAACGGAAGAAATCGGAATCGCCGTACTCAGCGTACCATCATACGCGCCGGCGGGAATCGTCAGCGTCACGGAATTGGTGAAGTCGGTGCCCGCCGTGGCACTACCGCCGGTAACAACAAGGTCGACCGTTTGTTCCGCCGTCAAATCAGCACTCACCAGAATCAAGGGAAGGTTGCCGCCGCTGTCTTCCTGATCCATGGCGGCCGCTGAATCGAATTCGATCAACACGGGGGCGAATTCAAACGCGCCGATGTCACAGACCGCGTTCATGTCGCCGTTGCCGTCCGCGGGCCGCACGGAACCGCGTTGGTCCGTGGTCAGGCTGCCGGTGATGTCCTGGCAGCCCATCGGGTCTCCCGTATCGATGGCTCGACTGCCCGGCAGCAAGGCGTGCGTCAGCGTGAAACCGCCGTTGTCGCGGAGTGCTCCGAGCTGCGGGTTTAGCGACGCCCCCTCGTTACCCACCTGATTGCCATTGACCATGTTGGGAATGTTCGAGCCGGTTCCGTCGCCAATGAAGTTGAACTCGCTGTTGGTGGAACTACCAAAGATGTCGGGTCCCGCGGCAGAACTGAAGTTGTCAGCCACCAAAGTATTGAACAATTCATTCGTAACCGCGGGTTCCGGTAACCGCACGCCACCGCCAAACCCCCTGCCGTCCATGCCATCGGCACCGCGCATTTCCATACCGAGACCGATTCCTTCGAAACCACCGCGTCCCGGTTCACCACC
>CALBSZ010000768.1 GCA_937967665.1 uncultured Planctomycetaceae bacterium | reverse complement strand
CTACGCGCCGATCACGAACATCCATGCCAATCACATCCTGGACGTGTCCATTTCGCCCGCCGACATCTCGAAAACCATTTTCGATACCGCCACTGAATTCGCGCGTCACATCTTGCGCGAACTGGACGTGGTGGGGGTGTTGTGCGTGGAATTTTTCCTTACTCGCGACGGACAGTTGCTGATTAACGAACTGGCGCCGCGCCCCCACAATTCCGGACATCTGACCATTAACGCACACGTCAGCTGCCAATTCGAACAGCAGGTCCGCGCCGTCTGCGGACTGCCCCTCGGGTCAGTCGAGCAACTACGGCCGGCAGCCATGGCAAACCTGCTGGGAGATCTGTGGGAACGCGGGGAACCGCAGTGGTCCCAGGCCTGCCAGAATCCGAATGTCAAACTGCACCTGTACGGCAAACGCGTTCCCCGCGCCGGCCGCAAGATGGGCCACCTCACGGCCGTCGCCGAAACGACAGACATGGCCGCGCGATACGTCCTGGACGCGCGAAAGTCGCTGACTGCGGGTTGATCGAGCCGGCAAGGTCGAACCCGGTTGCGATGGTGACGATTCTATGACCCTGCATTGCCAACCGTGTGGTTTTCTTCCAGGAGAGGGGTAGGGACGTCCGGTTGAGCCGGACTTTCCCACCCCTGTCGGAGAATTCACCGTGCGGCTTGTTCGTATTCATCCGTGCCAAACAGATCGTCGATAATCGACTCCAGGTCAAACGCAAATTGTGGCGGTACCTCGGCCACTCGACTCTCGAACTGACCAAGCGAGGCGCCGTCAGCGGCAAGCCGACTTGTCCAACCGGCGAAGCCACGCATCAACGCGCGATTCTCAACACTCGGCAGAAACGTTCTCTTGCGATCCAAGTCTTTGAAGCTGGGTACCATTCTTTCAACACGATTTACGATGACGAACGACTCGGACATTGGCGGCGCAAGCTGAGGGGCAGTCAACAATCTGAGCGAAGTCACGAAATTCGTGGCGTGGTCACGAGCTATCGCCAGGTCCGCGCCATCTACCAATCCATCGCGATTGTGATCATAGACGTTGCCGATTGCCGCGTCACTTGTCGCGTTCTCTCGTACTCCAGCGAAGTCGAAGCCGTTTACCAATGCGTTTGCCGGCGAATCGCCCGACTCACCGATGGCGTTGCCGAAATAGAAGACGTCATCTGCTGCGAGACCCGTGTTGGCAGTAGCCAACACGCGTACTCCGAGCCATTGGTTCGTAATGCTGCCATCAATCCAAGTCAACACAATCCGATCCGCGCCCGCTTCACCATCAAAGGGCCGCACGATCAAACTCGGCGCCGGCGCCAATTCCCACGTGGTCTTATCGTCCGAATTGCCTACATGGAACTCGAAATCGGACAACGATAACGAGCTCGGAGCAGCAACGTTCTGGATGTCAACGATAACACCGTTCAGACCATGAGCGTAACTCGTGTAATTCACAAAACTTGCCGTCTCCCCTGGCAGGAGAGCGGCTTTGTCGGTGGCGATCGCCTGGTCGTCACCGGTAAATGCTGGGGGATCCGCAACGTCGAAACTTGAACCGTTATAAAACGTCTGACGGCTGGCAATTGAAGCTGCCCCAGGCGTCGTGACGTTTATGGTCGTTGCGTGCTGGGCTACAAGCACTCCTTCCGGCCCGAAGTTGCCCAGGTCATCGGCCGCAATTGTCAAATTTGCTGGCCCTGTGAACGAGTCACCCGCGACATAAGCCAACGTGGCCAAGGCGGCATTGATATCGGGCAGCACGCCACGAACCTGAATGGATGCTCCGCCATTCTCGCCACTCACCAGCGTCAACCCGGCCAAAGTCGCCAACTCGATATTCCCCACATCGACCGACAGCGTGACGTCGATGGGATGCACAAACGCCAGATCTACATCGTTCACGCTCACAACATTGATCGAGGTGAATCGCCCGCGAGCTGCATCGACCGTGTCGGGAGCGACAATCACCGGCCGGTCATTCGATCGCGTGACGTCCACAGTTGCGACCGCGGCGGCTCCTTCGTGCCGTCCATCGTTGGCGACGACATGGATGACTCGTTGTCCGATCGCTGGATTTTCGGACGTGTTTGCATATGTCAGCGTTCGCAGCGCGGTTTCAAAGTCCGCAATACTCGCCGGCCCGCGAATAGTCAACCTTCCATTGGAAAACTCAGAAGACAGTGAAGTCCCGTTGGTATCAACCGACAGTATTTCGTCGCCGCTGTCCGCCAAGTTTGTGATGGTGGCGGTAATTGAATTTAGATATTGCGTGTCGGCGTCTGTAACCGTCGCATCAACAGTGGCAATGGCCACCGGCGGATCGTTTTCGACAAGATTAGCGGTAATATTCGTTGCCGTCGCCGGCCCATTCAAATCCACGATCGGAGCTTCGCCCGGCAACGCTCGATTGCCGAAGTCACGTCCGGAGGCAGATTCACCGCTTTCCAGCACAAGCGTGTGGCCAATTTGTCCGGTCGTTAAGCGAAAGTCGTCTAAGTAGCTGAAAGTTGGCAAGGTTTTCGATGAGATTCCATTATGAATCACAACATGGTTCTTTGCGTACTCAAGCGTTGATGATTCACTGACGGTTACCGTTGCACCGTCGCTAACTCGGGTCACCGTGAATACCAAGTTTTCACCGTCGTCAAATATTTCGTAGTCGAAGCCGTCACCAGCAGAAATCTCAAACGGAACTTGTGCCAACACGACAGGGGCCTGTCCCGCGACTCTTTCAACGATCTCCACGGCGTTGTTGGTGCGCACGCGAAACTCAATGCCGCTCTGCGTTTCGCCAGTGTTTTCATTGAATGTAGTATAACCGGCCGCAACAATGTTTCCGTCTGGTTGAATCGCGATGGCCAATGCCTCTTCGTCTGACGAACCGAGGCCGGTGATCAACTTGCCATTTGTTCCAAAGCTCGCGTCAAGACTTCCGCCCGGATTGTAGCGAACCAAAGCGAAATCGTGATCGGTTCCGTTGTATGTGCTACCGGCAACTAGGATTTTGCCATCCGGCTGAAGTGTCAGGCCGCCTTCTCGACCATTCGTCGACGATAGGGGAGTCGTGACCGTACCATCGCCATCGAATGAATTATCCAGAGTTCCATCGGGATTGTAGCGAGCAACAGCAAAATCATAAGTGGCACCGTCCCACGTGTACCCCCCGACAACAATCTTGCCGGTCGGCACTAAAGGGGTCGGGAGTCTTTTTCGGTCGTAGACTCTTCCATTTCAGTGCCCCATCGCCGAAAAAGACTCCCGACCCCGAATCGTACGAATCGTACGACGCGTCATGCGCAACTTGGCGCAAAGCTGTTTAGTAAGCGATGCGATTCGGGTCTTCCAGCCAGGAGGTAAACAGCTGCTTGCAGGCATCGCGCAACATCTTGTCCTTTAAGATGACCTTGCTGCGGCCCATTTTGACGATGTCCGCCGCCGGCAGCGACAGCTCGTTGAAGCCAGCGACTTCGGCATCTTCGATGGTCGCGCCGTAGTAGACCGTATCGACGCGCGCCCAATGAAGGGCCGACATGCACATCGGACATGGTTCACACGTGGCGGCAACCATCGCTCGCTCCAGCAGGATATCGCCCATCTCCTGGCAGGCTTCGCGCAGCGCATTGATTTCCGCGTGCGCCGTGATGTCGGTGGTAGCCAGGACGGTATTGTGGCAGCACGCGATGACCTGATCGTTCAGCGCGATGGCGCAGCCAAACGGGCTCTGCCCGGCGGCAATGCCTTGCCGCGTCTTGGCAATGGCCAGTTCCATCAATTCTTCAGGGGTGATGTTCATGATCGATCTCGGGGGACTGCGTTCGGCGGGCTGCATTATAGCGTCTGGTGTCGCGTCCCCTTGCAATCCAACCGAATTCGCTGCATGCTCTTAGGACGCGCCGCTCGTATGGTCACTGGCGGACCGACGCTAGAATAGTTCGGGATCGTCGGCAGCAACCACGTGCGAGTCGTTCCGATGTTATAGGTTCCAACGTGGCGGAGGAATAGATGCGAGTAGACATCAGCGAAACAAAACAGGAAATGGGCGGGAAAGCCGCGGCCGACGGCGCCGCCTGCATTCGTGACGCGCTGGCGGCCCGCGGGTCGGCCAACATCATCCTGGCCACCGGGGCATCGCAGTTCGAGATGTTGGGCGCGCTGGTCAAGCAAGAGGGCATCGACTGGAGTCGGGTGCACTGCTTTCACCTGGATGAATACGCCGGCATGCCGCTGTCCCATCCCGCGTCGTTCCGCAAATACCTGAAGGAACGCTTTGTGGAGGAGTTACCAGGGGCTCCAGCAGCTTTTCATTACATCAACGCCGAAGACGATTGCCAGGGCGAATGCCGCCGCCTGAGCGACTTGATTCAAAACCACCCCGTAGACGTCGCTTTCATCGGTATTGGCGAAAATGGTCACCTGGCCTTCAATGATCCGCCCGCCGACTTTGAAACCGAACAACCTTATCTGGTCGTCGATCTGGACGAAGCCTGCCGGCGACAGCAACTGGGCGAAGGCTGGTTCCCCACTCTGGATGATGTGCCGAAACAGGCCATTTCCATGTCCGTAAAACAGATCTTGAAGTCGGCAAGAATTGTCTGCACCGTTCCCGATGAACGAAAAGCAGCGGCGGTGAAAGGGGCGGTCGAAGGACCCGTGACACCGCTGGTTCCCGCTTCCATCTTGCAGCAGCACCAACAGACCACGATCTATCTGGACCGACCCGCCGCTTCGCAACTCAGCTCGTAACTCAAACTAGAAAGCAAACAGGAAGATACACATGGCCGATAGACCACGCGTCATCCTTTCCGGCTTCGCCGACGAAGCAGCGAACGAGAAAACGGCGGTGCAGCAGTTCGCCGCCTTCGCCGCCGTAGGACTGCAGTTCTATACGATTCGTTTCATCGACGCCGGGAACGGCATCAAGAACGTGATGCAGCTGACCAAGTCGGAAATCACCAAAATCCGCCACCTGGAAGACGAGTATGGGTTGAGCATTTCCTCCATCGGTTCGCCGATCGGGAAAGTCAAGTTGCTGGACGTCGATGACAAGTCGTCCAACCAGTACATCCCCTTCGCCAAGTACTTGGACAAGGATGTCAACAAGGCCTGCGAACTGGCTCATGCCTTCGAAACCAAGTTGATCCGCGGGTTTTCGTTCTATCACCCGCGCGGCACCGACCCGGCCGATCACCTGCCGCAGGTAGTCGATCAATTGGGGCAGATTGCCGAAACGTGCCATCGCAGCGATTTGACATTCGGACTGGAAGTGGAAGCGAACCTGGTTGGTCAGACCGGCGACCTGCTGGCCGAAATCCATCGCCAGGTTAATCATCCCGCGTTGATGCTGATCTTCGACGGCGCCAATATCGTTTGCCAGGGTTTTTCCACGGACGATGTGTTTGCGCAATACCTGAAAATGAAGCGCGGGCTGGGCTGGATGCACATTAAGGACTTTCGGCATCCTGAACCGATCGGACGATTGGGACACGTGAACGAAGAGGCGCTCAAACATTTTGTTCCCGCGGACATGGGAGACAGCGGCCACGAAGCGATACTCCGTGATTTCAAGGAAATGTTGCCACAACTGGAACGCAAATTGAAGCGACGCGGGATTCCCGGCGTCTTCCTGGATTTGGAACCGCATGTGAAAGGGGGCGGGCAGTTCGGCGGCTTTAGCGGACCCGATGGCCTGGGTGTCGCCCTCCGCGGCCTCTGCAGAACGCTCGATTATGTCGGCATCGATTATCACCTCCGCGACTTCCTCGACATCCAGGCCGCTCGAGGATTCTGAACCGGCGACGAAGCACACGACGTCGGCGCGACCATGGCAACCGGGAGTCGCTCGATAGGAAAACGTTGACATGGAAAGGGACATTCAGGCCGCGGTCGGCGATTGCCCGAAATGCGGGGCTCACGAAGTTGCCTGCCGGTACAATCATTTTGAACGCGACGAACTGGTCATCGATGCCTGGGAACACCGTTGCCCGAACTGCGGCTATCGCGCGACGACGGCGTTTCGATCGGACGACCCCGAACCGGCGTCCAACCCGACGATTTGCCCCTACTGCCAACGCTCGCCCAGGGCCTGACGAAGCCCTGCTTAGAACGTATTTCAAGACCATCATGAGGTACGCCGGACAACTCCATCCGTCGAAAACGAATGGCAGCGATGGACTTGGAAGTTCGTCGTGCTTTCCACAGCGCGAACATTGAGCAAGTGTAGCTGGACAGCGCCATGATCGGCCGTCCTACGAGTATGAATGGCATACGGGTGTCACATACGTCCGCACACACTTGCTCGCGCTGCGTGCTTGTATTCCCGCGGGTGTCCGCAAACCTGGCGCGATCGAATCAGGACGACTCGTTCCGCGTTCAACCGCACATTCACGATCCAACGACGCCTCAGGGCGCCATGAGCAGGCGGCTGGGCGTGCCCAGATAGCCGATGACGTCGTTCAGGAACCGCGCGGCCGCGCCGCCGTCGACCAGTCGATGATCGTACGACAGACTCAGCGGCATCATCAAGCGGACTTTGATTTCGTCCTTGATCACCACGGGCATCTTCCGCGCGCGGCCGGCCAGCAGGATCGCCACTTCGGGCACGTTGACGATTGGCGTCGAATACGTACCGCCGATCGCGCCAAGGTTGCTGATGGTGAACGTGCTGCCGCGAAGATCGGCGATGCTGAAATCGTTGTTGCGCACTTTCTCGGCCAGCTTAGCGAGCGTCGAAGCGATCTGCGCCACCGACAACTGATCGGCCGCACGCAGGGCCGGCACCATCAGGCCCTTTTCCGTATCGACGGCGATGCCGATATTAATGTAATCCCTGTAAATTACCTGCTCGTGCTCCATATCCAACGCGGCGTTCAAACCTGGATTGGTGCGCAGCGCGGTCGCCACCGCCTTGATCAGGAACGGCAACGTGGTCAACTTGATGTTCCGCGCCGCGTAATCCGCCTTGCTGTTTTGACGAATCACCTCCAGATCGGTAATGTCCGCATCGTCGAAGTTTGTCACTCGCGGGACCGATTCCCAGGACTTCTGCATTTGCGCCGCAATCGTCTTGCGGATTTTGGGCATACGTTCGATGCGAATGGGCCCCCAGTCGTCCGACGACGATTCGCCGGGCAACTGGATTTCCGGCAGGTCTTCCGTGGCCGCCGGTGGGGCCGCGGCCGCAGGCGTTTCATTGCGTGGCCTGGCCGCGGCGTTTGCGTTGCTGGCTTTGGCGCTCTGGTTGATTTCGCGCACTTGCGTCAGTACGTCTTCACGCGTGATCCGACCACCTACTCCGCTGCCCTGTATGCCAGCTAGTTCAACACCCACTTCACGGGCAAAACGCCGCACGGCGGGGCCGGCCGGAATGCTTCCGGACGAATGGTCGACCGAGACCGGCGTGGGTTCCACCCGAGTCGGCGGTCCGGTAACGGGCTGGGTCGGCCGAGGCGGTGCGGGGGACTTGGCAGCCGGTGCCGGAGCCTGCTCGACAACCGGTTCCGCGGCGGGTGGCGACTCCGGTTCGTCGACCGGTTCGTCCGCCGGCTCTTCGGCCGGTTCTTCGGGTTTTTCCGGCGGCGGAGATGCCGCGGCGCCGGCTTCCATCGTCAGGATGACACCGCCAACCTTGACCGAGTCGCCGGCTTGCACATGAACCTTGGTGACCGTTCCCGCGTGCGTACTGGGAACTTCAACGGTCGCTTTGTCCGTTTCCAGTTCCAGGATTCCCTGATCCTGTTTGATACTATCCCCTTCGCTCACCAGCACTTCCAGCACGTCGCCGCCGTCAATGCCGTCGCCGAGGTCCGGGACCGTGACTTCGATTGCCATGTTCTTTTTTTCCGTCTTCTGTTTTATGCGAAGTAGGGGTCGGCCTTTTCGGGATCGATCCCCAAGTCTTTGATTGCTTGCGCTACGGTTTCCCGCTCAAGTTCGCCGCGCTCCGAAAGCTGATACAACGTGGCCACGGTAATGAACTCCGCATCGATCTCGAAGTGTCGCCGCAGAGCCTCCCGCGATTCGCTGCGTCCCATGCCGTCGGTTCCCAGAACGAAATAGTCTCCGGGAATCCACGGAGTCAATTGTTCCGGCACAGCGCGGACGTAGTCGGAAGCGGCGACGAAGACGCCGTTCTCGTCGGCCAGCATCTTTTCCACGTAGCTTTGCCGCGGGGGTTCGGTCGGATGGAGCATGTTCCAGCGTTCACAAGCGTGCGCTTCGCGGCGCAACTGATTGTAGCTGGTGACGCTCCAGACATCGCTGCCAATTCCGTAGTTTTCGGCCAATATCTGCTGCGACTTCATGGCATGATTCAAAATCGCGCCGCTACCGAACAACGTCACTTTATGCTGCTGGTCATCGGCGACAACCGTCGACACCTTGTACATGCCCTGAATGATGCCCTCTTCCACGCCCTCGGGCATCGCCGGCATCGGATAGTTTTCGTTCTCCACCGTGATATAGTAAATTGCCGTATCGCCCTCTTCGTACAAGCGCCGCATGCCGTCCAAGACGATGACCGCGGTTTCGTAGGAATAGGCCGGATCGTAGGCGCGGACCGTAGGATAGGCGATCGCGTTCAGGATGCTGTGACCGTCCTGGTGCTGCAGTCCTTCGCCGTTGAGCGTCGTGCGTCCGGCCGTGCCGCCGATCATGAAGCCCTTGGCGCGGCAGTCGGCGGCGGCCCAGACCAGATCGCCGATGCGCTGGAAGCCGAACATCGAATAGTAGATGAAGAACGGGATCATGTTGATGCCGTGCTGGCTGTAAGCCGTTCCCGCCGCCACGAAGGACGACATGGACCCGGCTTCCGTGATGCCCTCTTCCAGGATCTGGCCGTCCTGCGCTTCCTTGTAATACATCAGCTGTTCGCGGTCGACCGGTTCGTACAATTGTCCTTGGTGAGCATAAATGCCGACCTGGCGGAACATGCCTTCCATGCCGAAGGTCCGCGATTCATCCGGTACAATGGGGACCACGTACTTGCCGACGACCTTGTCTTTGCAGAGTTTCTCGAGCAGGCGAACAAATCCCATCGTCGTCGAAATGTCCTTGCCCGTGTCGCGGTCGATCAACTTGCGGTAGTCCTCCAACCGCGGTACCTGCGTCTCGGGATGGACCAGCGGCCGGCTGGGGACGGGGCCGCCGAGCGCCTCTCGCCGCTCCTTCATGTACTTCATTTCGGTACTGTCTTCCGGCAGTGTGTAGAAGGGTGCGTTGGCAACGTCCTCGTCGGAAATGGGAATGCCAAAGCGGCTGCGGAACT
>CALBSZ010000767.1 GCA_937967665.1 uncultured Planctomycetaceae bacterium | reverse complement strand
TTCCGATGCTGGGCGATTAGGACTAGGGCGATGGAAGGATTGGAAAGGGCCAGGTGAAGCCGCCGCACTTCGATTTTTCGTCAACGGCAAATTCGGCCGGCTATCAGGCCACGTGGGAAATCACGGACTCGAAACTGAAACTCAGGCGAATCACTGGCCGCATCGATGGACGACGTGTGAAGAACAGGAAGATCACCAACAAGAATTCCCAGTCACCGCCACGTGGTTCTCCGGACAGATTCATTTACCGATTGGCGATTACGACAGCACAACAGGCAAGTACACGGCCGTCATTTCGTTTCATATCGTCGAGGGAGTTGTCACGAAGATGACATTTCACGAATCGGCCATCGTACCAACTTCCTGGAACGGCGTCGCAGCCAAAAGCAAAGACGTTGATTGAGCGATCTGGTGATCGCGATTTGTGCCGCATACCACATGCTGGCCTGTCCGTTGGATAACAAGTGTCGATCTGCTCCAACTGACACCGTTTTCGTGGGCCGTTCCTGCTAGCGTAGGTCACTTGCGCACTCGCCGCACGCATGCGGCATTCTGCCGGGTCAGAAGATTGTCAGGTGTCGTTCTGCATGTGCGATCGCTCGATGGATCATTCATCGGTGGCCGCTTCGATTTTCTGGGCCGCTTGTTCATCAGCAGCAGCTTTTTCGATCTCGCCCATCTCCCGCCAGAATCTGGCCCTCATCTGAAATGCCAGCGGCACATAGTCCGGCTTCTCAGGCTCTTCGATCGCTTTCGTGCATACGGCGATCATTCGTTGAATCCGCTCACGCAGAATGGTGACGGTCTCGGTCATGCCGTGCTTTTCGAGGTATTGCAGTACCGTCAGGTTTCCGATAACGGGCTCGCCGGAAGGACCATTGGTGGAGTCGCTGTAAAAGAACGGGGACGGATACGAAAACGCACCGACACCTCCCTGATGAACGGAATGCGCACCTCGCTTGGCGACGGCCTTCAGCAGTTCTTTGTGTCCCGCTTCAACAGCGTGCATCAGCGCCGAACGGCCGGACTTATCGCGGGTGGCCGCCCGTGAACGGATGGTGAAATGCGTCAGAGCCAAAACGACGTCGGTATGACCGCCTTTGGCCGCTTTGATCAGCGCCGTTTCACCTTGCTCGTCCTGCAGCGCGGGACCACAGTCAAAACGCATCTTCGAGAAGTCCGTGTCCGAAGACAGAACGCTGTCCAGCCGCGTGATGCGGAACTGCAACTCCTCGTCGTAGTGGATTTTCTCCAGATCGAGCAGCAACTTGACAACGTCCGCTTGTCCGCTGGCCGCGGCGTGCATCAGCGGCGTTCGGCCGAGCTTGTCGCGTTCCTGTTCATTGGCGCCTCGGAGCAATAGAACAATGGCCGTCCGCTCCTGTCCTGCCGCCGCCGCTTTCATCAGTGCCGTTTCACCGTCCGGACCCTTCACGTTGGGATCGACCGGCGGTGTGATGTCCTCCACCAGCACGGCTTTGACTCGATCCACGTTGCCAGCCTTCGACGCTTCCAGCAGTGAAACGATGTGTCCCTTTCTGGCACTGAAGCCGGAGTCTCTGAACCAATCGTGCCACTGGCGTTCGATAGTGGCGAGGTCGGTTTCACCAAGAGCTTCCAGGCACTGCGCGCGATGCAGCAGGGGAAGGTGCGAGTTGTTCGTCATGGTGTTTTCGACCAGCCACGTTGTCAGCCTGCGCATCGTGTCGTCGCAGGCCTTGCGGATGGCGGCAGCGATTTCGTCGTGACCGGCTTCTTCGGCAAGCTGCAGCGCCGTCTTTCCATGAACATCGCGCTGGCTCAACACGTGAGAACTGCAGAAATAAGGAAGTACATCGTACGCGTTTCTCGGGTAACGGCTGTCAAGACGGCAGGGGTCTTTGATCAGATCGCTCTGCCCGGCCAGAACCGCGTGCATGAACGCCGTGCGGCCGACCTTATCCTTTTGTGCCGGATCAAACTGGCCGGTCGTCTTCGCGTACTTGAAGAGAACCTGTGCGTCGCTCAAATACCTCACGCAGTCAGCATGCCCTTTGGCTGCGGCCAGCATCAGCGCCGTCCGGCCTTCAGCGTCAGTGACCGCCGAAGAGACGTGATCCTTCTGGATGAGTGATTTCACGCGTTGCAGATTCCCAGCCGCGGCAGCCACCAGCAATTCGCCCGCCAAGTTTCCCGGCAGCGGCTCCAATTTCTCGTATTCTGCAAAGTCGGCGTCGGCCTTCTCGTCTTCGCCCAGCAGCCGCCAGACTTCGCCGCGATTCCGATAAAGATACGGCAGTTCCTCCGGATCCGCTTCGGGGATCCGCCGAGTGTCGTGATCGATCATCGCTTGCAGTTTTTTACGCAGTGCCGTAACAACTTCCTCGAAGTCGTAATCGTTTGCGGCAATAAGCAACTCCAGGCCATTCAGGCCGGCTAACTCGATCTGCAGAACCTCGAAATTCATGATCGAAGGCAGCGCGACCAGGCTTCTGTAGACCTTCGGTGCATTGGGATCGTTCATCGATCGCAGCAGGAATTCCTTCTGCCCGTTTTCGATCGCATGAACCAGCGCCGTGCGGCCGGATTTGTCGATTAACGTTGCGTCCGTCGGCGGCGACGGTTCGAGGAGTATCTGCGCTGCTTCGTAATGACCTCCTGCGGCGGCTTTCATCAGCGCGGTTTCGCCCTTGTCGTCCTGAGCGTCGATCGCAATGTCGAGCTTCAGACCGTCGAAGTCATAGTCGTCGGGAAACAGTTCGGCATCGATCCGCCGGACAAATGCCTGAGATTCGTCGCGATACGAAACATTGGCAAGATGCTTCAGCAATTCGACGGCCCGCGTCTGTCCGGCTTTGGCGGCGTACATCAACGGCGTGCGGCCGGTATTGTCGGTTGCCTTTTCGTCTGCCCCGTTCATGATCAGCAGCAGCATGGCTCGCGGGTGTCCGTTTTCCGCGGCGGACATTAGTGCCGTTGTGCCCATTGCTGGGTTGCGGCCGTCGACGTCCACATCCTGAGCGAGCAATTCTTTGATTTCGGGGACGTCGCCCGCCAGCGCAGCTCCCTCTAGCGAAATCGACCACCGCGGCTCGTATTCTTCGCCCGCAGCATCGGCGACCTTTTGCGCCGCCGGACGTAGCAAGTGTCCGAAGTTACCGTAATTCACTTTGTCGTCGTGATCGAGCGCCGATTCACCGCTACTGTTGGCCAACCGCGGGTCGGCTCCGGCTTCGAGCAGCAGCCGGACGACATTCTCGTGCTTGTAGCGGATCGCGCCGAACAGAGCGGTCTGTTTCGGATGTCGCATGTAATAGAAATCGGGCTGCTCGAGATCCGGTTTCGTCTTCACTTGCAACATCCCGCCTAGCCCGCCTTCCCGCGCGTTGACATTCGCACCGGAGTCGATCAGCAATTGCACGATTTCCGCATGTCCCATCGCACTGGCCAGCATCAGCGGCGTTATTCCGTCGTGGACGACAATTTTCGGATCAGCCCCGGCCTTCAGCAATTTCCCCACGGCATAGTCGTCACCGAATTGAACGGCATACCACAAGGGTGATCTCGCATTGTTGCTCGGCTGTTTCGGGTCGGCTCCGTCGGCGAGAAGTTTCGCAACGGTCTCAAAGTCTCCCTTCTCAGCGGCCTGAACGATGGACTGGCCAAGAAGTTCGGACTGTTCGCCGGGTAGACGCGGCGTTGACCGATTCCGCATCAGGTCGCGCATGGCGACCCACATCAGCCACGATCCGCCAATCAACAGCGCCAGCAGCAGAGACCACTGCACGGTCGTGCGAACGGGTGGGCGGGATAAAATCGGACTGGATGATTCCGGGCCGTCCACATTGGACGGAGACGTCAGGCCGTGCCACAACCGGCGAAGCACAAGCCAATCCAGAATCATTGACAGGATCACGGCAATCGACAAGGCTGGTGGATAGACCTGATGGGGCGGTGCTCCTGGAGTCATCGTGGATGACACGCTGAGACACATGAGAGAAATCAACCCGTTTATCAGCAATATCGGAAAAACGACGGCGTCAAAGAACGCGAGGCCAAATCCGGTCAGCCGGCCTGCCGAACGTCGAATGTCGCTCAAGGCAACAACGCCCAGAATGGTTGTGGCAAACGGCACGACGACGACAGGCAGGCACGTCAGCAGGTAGACAATCAGTCCCGGCGTTTGCATGGTGCCGTCGGCCAGCGACGAGGCGTCGGTTTCCGAAGGAGTAAACTCTGAATACGTAATCGGCTCGAACCCGTAAGGCGTGACGATGGCCAGCGCCGCGACGAAGAGGGGAATCAAACAGGCTCCAGCAATTGCCTTGCGCGAGAATTTTTCGACGGCTTTCGTGGCGGGCAATTCGTCCAGGGTCACGCGAGACCAAAGCGAACGGAGAACCAGGGCATCCACCAGCAGTAGCACCGGAATAATTCCCAACAGGGCCGGCGCGATGAACACGTCATCGATTGACGCCGCCCACACCGTCAGCACAATGGCGGCGCCATTGATCAACATTGTCGGGAATCCGACGACGTCGGTGAACGCCAGCCCCAATCCAATCATGCGCCCGCGGGAATGTCTGATCTGGCTGATTGCAATGAATCCGGCAATTGACGATGCGCTGCCCAATACGAGGGCTGAGACACTGGAAAAGATCACCCATCCCGTGATAGGTGCATGTCCCTCGGCCAGTTTCCAGAGCAGCACAGCGACGGCTCCAAAACACGCGACCAGTAAGCACGCGCCGACCAACGCAGCGGGGCGGAATCGGGGATGACTGTCCAGGTTTTGCTCCAAGGAACTCCCTGTGTCAGCGATAGCGTTCGGAACGCCAGTTTCTGGACTCCGTGAAACAGCCTCGACGTCCGTCCTGACTTCGCTGGCCTGTTGATATCGGCGTTCCGGCTCGCGGGCGAGCGAACGCAGCACAACGTCATCCAACCTTATATCTATCTGAACTTTCTTCGATGGCGGATCGAAGTGGCCGGCTGGGATTTGGCCGGTCAGCATTTCATAGAAAACAACGCCCAGTGAATAAATGTCGGCGCGATGATCGACCGCGTGCGAGGCTTCCATCTGCTCGGGAGCCATGTAACTGGGGGTCCCGACCATCGCCCCGGTGGCCGTGTGCTGCGAGTGGCTGAAGAGTTGCTTGGAGAGCCCGAAGTCCGTGATCTTGGCCGTTCCCTGCGACGTCAACAGCACGTTGCTCGGCTTGAGATCG
>CALBSZ010000766.1 GCA_937967665.1 uncultured Planctomycetaceae bacterium | reverse complement strand
TTGTCGATCATTCCGGCGAATGGCCGCTACCATCTTTTCCGCCCAGGCCTCCGCAACCTGCTCGCGCGAACGGCCCAGGAGGTCCAGCGTCAAGCGCTGCACGAAGTGTTTACCGGCGAGGTCTCCGGCGAGCCATTCGGTTGCCGGTTCCGAGCCGGGGAGAATGGGTTCGTTCATCAAGTCGTAGCAAAAAATCGCCGGGCTGTCGTGGCAAGCCTCGGCGACCGCTTCCCAGAAGGCGGCCTGCACCGCCCACCGGTCCTGCTCGCCTAACGCGTCGTACCAGGCGGGGATGTTCTTCTTGTGGTAACAAGCCAGGCCCGTCACATCCAGATAAAGTCCCGTCTCTTCCGCCAACTGCACCAGCTTGCCAAGTTGTTCGAGGGCGGCGACGTTCGGCCTGTCCGCCGCGTCCATTAGTTTGCCAACTTGCAGATGAATCCGGACGCAGTTGGCGCCGAGCTCCTTGATTTCGCCGAAATCCTGGACGACGGTGTCCCACTTCTCCATCCAGTACTCGTCGAGTAACCTTCCCTCGGAATCGTGGTCGTAGTTCACGCCCCACACCACAAATCGCTCGCCAGCCGAACCACGGACGAAATGGGTGCCGTCGTCACTGACGCGAATCGTTTCGAGCGTCCCGCCGAACGCCATCCGGGATAACAGAATGATCCCGATCAGCGCTTGCCCAAGCCGCGGCGGGCGGAGGCGCGTCATGATTCCGAAGAGTTGTTCACAGGGCATGGGGAATTCCTGGTTCGACGTAATGCCGGACAAATCAAGATGTGGAAGCGGCGTTGGTGCGGGATGGCGGAAGTTGCGCCCGGCACTCCATGGCCAGCAACTTTTTTTTGGTCTGGACGCCCTGCGGTCCGGAATAGTTGCCGAGCTTGCCGGCGGCAGTGATCACGCGATGGCACGGGACGATCAATGGCACTCGATTGCGGCTCATGACACTGCCCACCGCCCGAGCTGCTCGAGGATAGCCGGCGCATGCCGCCAATTCGCCGTAGGAGGCTGTCGCGCCGTAGGGAATCGCCCGGCACTGATCGATGACATTTCGCTGAAAGCGCGTTGTCTTTCCCAGGTAGACCGGCACGTCCCGCAGGTCCACAACATGTCCAGCGGCGAAATCGCAGATTTGCCGCATCAGCGAGCGCGGGGTAGTATTAAGTTGGTTAATAATCCCGCGGCGGCGTTGCAGGGCAGAAAGGGCGGCATCGGCCGACTCATACCCGAAGACCAGGTCGCTAACTTCGTTCTGGATAAGGTATAAGGCGGTCCAGCCTAACTTTGTACGAAAAACGCTGGCGGAATGGTTGACCATAACTTCGTTCCGATTCTGTTTGTCCCCGTGATGTTAGCATTCCTGCCAGTAAAAAGCACGGCTTTGACAGGGTCTCGGGGCCCGTTCTATACTGGACAAAACAGGCACCACGAAGCAGCCTCGTCCCTGAGGGCATGACGCCCATTCTTTTCTCGCAAAGAAGGAACTCGCCATGACTTGCTACCGCACTCTCTGCGACGATCATTATATCAATATGAATCTGAATACCGAAATGGATTTGCCGCAAAGTCGCGAGGCGGTATTGCACTTCTTTGAGCAGATTCAGAAGAAATATCCTTCCATGCGGAATTTCTACAATCGCGACCCAGGCGAGTTCGTTTTGGAAGAGGACAAGGATCGCGGCAGCTATCGCTGGTGCACGGTCGAGTCGCGGCGGATCAGCTCGGGTCAGGTGAATCCAGAATCGTTCGAACTGGCGTTGGAACAGCATGAGGCCGTCCTGGACGTCTGCCCCTACGCGCTGACCGTGTCGCCGCTGGACTGCGAATCGCTGAACGTGATGTACGGGTTCGATTTCACGTATCGGGGCAATCACAACGAATTGCTGCTCGAAGCGCTCGGGATTTCACCGGCCCTGGAACGGCTCACGGAAATTCCCGGAGTCACCGTCCTGGGGAATGAACCGGCTTTGCAGTTGGCGTTGGACAGCGAGTGCCGCATTCAGTGTCGTTTGAGTTTTGAGGCGCGGACGAGCGCTTATCACGTCCGCACCGGCGATTTTCCGGAAGAGCAGCTGAGTGTCTACTTTACGGCACGCCGCTACGGCAGCCTGGATGCGAACGAGAGCTACGTTTCGGCGATGCGTCATTTGGCCGATGTGAGCCGGAACATGGTGGACAACTACGTCGTAGAGCAGATCTTACGACCGTTACAGCAGACAATTGCGATCAAGTAGTTAGACTTGGCGCGATGTGTCCTGAGCCGCCTTTTCTGGGGGCACTTTCTTTGCGGGGCCTCCCCCCAATCGGCATTCGCAACGTAGATTCCATTAGTGCAAGTTGCACGTACGTCTAGCGTCGCCGGCGTTGTCAATCTTCGCGTCAAGTGACGAAAATGACGCTACACCTACGTGACGATCGCTCTAGGGATTCCCGCTGGGAACCCCTGTTTTGCTGCGGGGCGGCCCTACCAAGAGCGTCGCGAATCGAAACGTTTGACGGCCAGCACCCCGCTGCGTGTCCACAACGCAAGCACTTACGGAAGGCGAGTAAGATGTCCGAGATCCGTCGCGGCAAGAAGTACATCGATGGCGAAGTTCAAGGGACTTTGATCTATCGAACGCTCATTCATTGGCTCGTAATTCAGTTCACGCTGGCGTTCATCCTGCTGGCCTGGACGGCCGTTTCCCTGCGTCCCGATTCGTTCACAGAACTGTGTCTGGAACTGTGGGTCCGCTACGGGCCGGTGGCCATCGCGTCGGTCCTGCTGCTGCCGATTATCCTGTTCGACGTGGTGCACACCTCGAACCGCTTCGCAGGGCCGATGTACCGGATCCGGAACACGCTCAAGAGTCTTGCTAAAGGCCAGGCAACGGCGAAACTGTCGTTGCGAGAGAACGATTTCTGGTCCGACGTGGCGGCCGACGTCAACGTCGTTGCCGAACGACTCGAAACGCTTCGTCACGATAGTGCGGAATTGGCCAATGTGCTTGACGAGGACCCGGCTACGGACCCCGCCAGTGTGCTGGCGTAGTCCGGGGAAGTCGCGTTGCCGTTTCCACGTCATTAAGCCCGACGGGCGCTAATCCGCGCTGCGCCGCGGCCCTCCTCCTCCGCCACCGCGACGACCGCGATTCTTGCGGCGCGGCCCATCCGGACCCTTGGCGGGTGCTGCACTGGTGCCCTTTCCAACAACGCCAATGGCATCCTCCCACGACGGGATCTGGCGGTGTTTGGGCTTGGCATCGTCTTCGGAATCACCATTATCCGCATCGGAATCGTCCTCTGCCGCGGGCTTTTCGGCATGCTTTCCGCGCCGTCGACCGCGCCGCTTGCGCGACCGCTTTGGCCGTTCCTCTTCTTCGTCCCTTTCCTCGCGAACCTCTGGGACGCTCTCGTCCACGTCCAGTTGTTCCGCGGTTTCCGCGTCATCGGGCTCACGAGTCGTTTCGCTGGCGGTTGATTCATCCGCCTGTTGACCATCACGCCCGCCGCGGCGTCGTCGCCCGCGTCCGCCTCGCCGCCGTCCGCGTCGGGGCCGTTCCTGATCAGCAGCTTCCTCGGATTCCTTGGCGACATCGCCGATTTGGTCTGTCGCTGTCTCCGATTCCGCGACCGGTTCGTCATCGAACAAATCGTCCTCGTCATCAAAAAGATCGTCTACAGGTTCTTTTTTTGACAACGGCTTGGCCGGGGGCCGCGTGTCCTGGCTGGGCGGCAGCGGCGCGGCCGCTCTGGTTGCGGCCGGTTTCGCAGGGGCGGGCTTGGGGCGCGGTGGCGCTGGTGGAACGTCCACTCCCAACGCTCCGGCCAGAGCGAACCAGGGATCGTCGGACTTCGCCGTGTCCTCGGTGCCCGGTTCCTCGTCAGCCTGCGCCGCAGTCGCGTCTTCGTCCATTACCAACTCCTCAGCGGGTTCTTCTTCTACCGGTGCTTCCGCTTCGCTTTCTTCAACCACCTGGGCGTCGACGATTTCCTCCAAGTCGTCCTCGAAGATCAGGTCCTTGTCCGCTGCTGCGGATTCCGGCGGAGGCGTTGCCGCTTCCGGAGCAGGGTCCTGAACCGTGTCTTCGACCGTTGGTTCGGGTTCAGGCTCGGCTTCGGGGGGGACTTCGGCGCCAACGGACTGCGCCAGGAACTTCCAGTGATCGGGGGAGCGTGATTGATTCATGTGCCTTACTAGGGGGTGAGTCGTTATTGGACGCCTGTCGCAAACGGTATAGTATACGGTTTCGGTTTCAGATTGGCAAGTGCTTCTGAGGGCACGGTTTACGGCAATGGCGTGGGCTCGTGAACTGTCCCCGGACGCGGTAACGGAAACAATTGTCGTAGAATTCAGTAAGGAGTCTGAGCTGACAGGAGTCCGAACATGGCCGCGCGAAAAGAAAAATCAACGGAAGGGATGCATCAGGAAGTCGTGGAGATTTCCGGTCATATCATCGATAGTCTGATCCTGCCCAAGATCCTGGACTGCATCACCGCCGCCGGCGGGCATTTTCGGATCGAGGAGATTTCGGTCGGCCAGCAGCGCAGTGATCCCAGCTTTGCCCGCGTCAACGTGGCGGCACGCGATGCCGAGCAACTGCAGCGCATCCTGGAAGTCATTTCGGACCATGGGGCCGTTTCCGTCAGCACGGGTGATTGCCGCATCGTCGCGGCCGACATCGCGGGAGCATTCCCCGATGACTTCTACAGTACCACGAATCAACGCACCGAAATCCGTGTCAACGGCCATTGGCTGTCCGTTGAAGACCAGGAGATGGACTGCGGTATCGCCGTGGATGTTTCGCTGCAGACGGCGCGCTGCGTGCCGATGAGCGACGTGGTGGTGGGACAACAGTTCATCGTGGGGCATCGAGGTGTTCGGGTCTTTCCTGAAGAACGTACGTCGCACGCTCAATCGTTCGAATTCATGAACAGTGCCGTTTCCACGGAGAAGCCGAAGGGCGTTGCCATCCGCGCGATTGCGCGGCGTCTGTTCGAGAACCGACAGGCGAATCAAAACACGTTGGTTGTTGGCGGCCCGGCGATCGTGCACACGGGCAGTGTCCCGCACTTGAGCTACTTGATTCATCACGGGTTCGTCAACAAGCTGTTCGCCGGCAATGCGCTGGCGACGCATGACATCGAGCATGCCTTGTATGGCACCAGCCTGGGAGTGCAGTTGGAGTCGGGAGACCTCGTGGAGGCGGGGCACGAACATCACCTCCGCGCGATCAACTCCATCCGCCGCGCCGGAGGCATCGCGCGGGCGGCGGCGACGGGCCTGCTGAAGTCCGGCATCATGTACGATTGCGTCACGCGGGATGTCGAGTTCATCCTGGCGGGCAGCATCCGCGACGACGGCCCGCTACCCGAAGTGATCACGGATGCGCTCGAAGCGCAACGGCGGATGCGCGATGCGATTCGTGATGTGTCGTTCTGCCTGATGATCGCCACGACCTTGCATTCCGTGGCGGTGGGTAACCTGCTGCCGGCCAGTGTCGATGTCGTCTGTGTCGATATCAATCCCAGCACCGTGATCAAGCTCAGCGACCGCGGCTCTTTCCAGACGGTCGGCGTGGTTACCGATGTCGAACCGTTCTTGCGTGCTTTGGTCGAGGAACTGAAGTCGATAGCGGAGCAAGCCGATGCGTAGACCACGCCTACTGATGTGCTCGCCGGACTTCTACGGCATCCATTACGAAATTAATCCCTGGATGAATCGCCGGCGGGAGGTGGAACATGCGAAAGCGATGGACCAGTGGACGCGTTTGCATTCGATTGTGCGGCAGTGCGGCGCGGACATCGAACTGCTCGCCCCGGTTCAGGGGCTGCCCGATCTGGTGTTCACGGCCAACGCCGGGCTGGTTTTTGGCAACCGGGTGATCGTATCCCGATTTCGTCATCCGCAGCGTCAGGGGGAAGAGCCGCTGGATGCGGCATGGTTCGCCGAGAACGGCCTGAGCGTGACGCGTCTTCCAGACGATCGTTACTTTGAAGGCGCGGGGGACGCGTTGTTTTGCGGCGAAACGTTGTTCGCCGGCTATCGGACGCGCAGCGACGTCGGGACGCTTCAGTCCGTCGCCAGAATGCTGGGTTGCCGCGTGATCCCGATGGAGTTGGTGGATCCGTACTACTACCACCTGGACACCTGTTTTTGTCCTTTGCGGCCCGGACTGGCGGTCTACTATCCGGCCGCCTTTGACGAATACGGGCAGAAGGCATTGCGGGAGCACGTGGAACAACTTCTGCCAGTCGAACTGGAAGAAGCCCGGGCGTTCGCGTGCAATGCCGTGGTCATCGGAACTCGCGTGATCACCAATACCGGCTGTCCGCGGCTACATGCCGCGCTGGCCGAGCACGGGTACGAACCGATCGCGACGCCGCTGAGTGAGTTTGTGAAAGCGGGTGGGAGTGCCAAGTGCCTGACGTTACGCCTGGACGGCGAAGAGGCCGCGAGCTGGAAAACGGCTCGAGCGAGCTGAACGGCCGCCTGGCGTCTCCGGCGCCGGTCCGCAACCGTTTCAAACGCGACAAATTTAAGAATCTCAAGACTACAAGAATCTCACGCAGAATCGCAGAGACCGCAGAGTTTTTGTGCCGGTCTGTTCTCTGCGAACTCCGCGTCTCTGCGTGACACTTTTTATAATCCCTATTCCTGCAAGTTATTCACCACACGCGAAATCCCGTCCTTCAACAACTCCACGTTGAAGTTGATCAGCAGTCCAACGCGATTGTCGGTCAGCCGCAGGTAAGTCAGCAACTGCTTCTTATGGACCGGAGCCACGGCCTCGACAGACTTGGTTTCGACGACCACCAGCCTATTGACGATCAAGTCCGCCCGAAATCCCAGCTCCAACCGAACTTCGTCCCAGACCACCGGAATCGGCTGTTCTTCCAGCACATCAAAACCCGTTTTGCGCAATTCGTAGGCCAGCACCTTGCGGTACACCGTTTCCAGAAGTCCTGGCCCCAATCGCCGATGGATGTCGATCGCCGCGGTGATGATCGCGCCAGTAATGTCATTGTGGTGCATGGTACTTCTCCTGGAAACTGAAGAATCGCACGCAGAGAGCGCAGAGTTTTTGTGTTTTTCACTTCTCTGCGAACTCGGTGTCTCTGCGTGACATCCCATCCTCTCATCGCGAAAGCTTGTCCATCAACTGCCCAAACGCTTCATCGACGTCATCCGCCGCGCCGGCCGCGAGCTGGAAAGCAGCTAGGTTCTGTTTTAAAACGGGAGAAGGGTGGCTGTGGTGGAGCGAAGCGACCC
>CALBSZ010000765.1 GCA_937967665.1 uncultured Planctomycetaceae bacterium | reverse complement strand
TTAATGAAGTGATATGTCTTTAAAGAATCTTTTATTTATGTTGTTTTTTTAACTAAACACCGGCAAATCTTTACAAAATCGTGAGATTAAAAACAAAGCCTAGTTGTTGAAATTGTTCTCGATGCGCCGTCCGATGACTTCGCTATCCAAGGCGATGACGCGCGTGTCCGTTGGAGGTTCCGTTTCCAGAACGTCCCACGAACGGTCATCCTGAGGCGCCAGGCGGTATTGCACGAGATAAGCGCCAATTTGAATGCCGTGCCCTTTATAGACAGGTGGCCAGAATTTCTCGGCGCTGCTGTTGAGCGTGTAGGACAGCAGGCGCGTGGCACGGCCGGAAAAACCGCTCAGCACCATTTCCAGGCGGCCTTGGGATTCGCGGTAAATGTAGAACACAAGCGCCGTATCCTGCATGGAATCGCTCCAGCGGCAGCAAGCCCATTCGCCCGATTTCTGCTCGTAATAAAATCCCGCTGCTTTGGCCGCGACCCCTTGCGCCAGGTCTCTGCCGGCGCTGCAGGAGTGCGGGTGTGGGTCGTCGTCTCGATAACGCATCATGAACGGGCAGCTGCGGTCCTCCGGTCTGGCGACCGTATCCTGCGTGGTAAACGGTTCGCACCCAAACGCCTCGGCGAAGATGAGTTCGACAACAGGATTGCTCTTGACGCTGCCCAGGCAGACGAGCGACTTGTCATTCGGCGCGTCCACGAATTCCTGGTAGACGTGTGAAGCGCGTTTCAGGACGGCTTCACGGGAATCGACCCCGGGACTCAATACCAGCGACTGGCGAATGTGTTCCGGATGCGGCGGTTGCGTACCGCTCTTCGCATACTTGGCCGTACCCCCGAGACTCGATACGCCATTCAACACTTCGCCCAGCAGGACGGAGTCCGAGGCCACGACCCAGCCGCCAGCGACGTAGCTTTCATTCAACTCGCGTCTTATCCCGACACACAGTTCCAGCCGGCTGCGCCGCGCCAGCAGTTCCCAGAAGTTCTCCGTTTCGATCGCGAACAAGGCTCCCGGAAGCTGATCCGCCGACACGTATCCTTTTTCGACCAGGAATTCGCAGAGGCGCGACAGCGCTTCGAGCGGGATGTATTTCATCTCGTTCTTCAGCAACGACGCGACCTGATGCCGGTCCAGCCCCGTGGCTTCGGCAATGTCCTTGATGGTCCCCGGCCGCCGTCGCGGGTCTGGAACGTGCCCCAGCAACTCTGCTAATCGAAAAGAATACCGCATCGCCAGTCTCCCTGTGGAACCCCCAACTATATTGGGAATTGCGGCGCTCCACAACCTTTTCGAGCGATTTTGGCGGACCCGTGGAAAATCCGCGTCTCTCGGCGGCCATACGGTAGACGGCGGGCATGCCCTGACCGCGCGAAGGAAGCGCAGGCGGCGCGACTGGTCCGCAATCGCATGGGACATCGCATGAGTCGCGTGGACACGAACTTGGCTGTCGAAGTACTTAGGCCTTTTTCAGATCGCGTCCCAACTGCTTTTCGACGCTGGCGACCTTCGACTGCAGGCGACCAGCGTGCCCTTTGCGGTAGTCCAACTTGGCAACACACGTCACGCGGTCGCAGTCCGCGGACATGGCGTTAAGGCACTTCCTGAGGACTTCCAACACTTCGTCCAATTCGCCTTCGATGATGGTTCCCATGGCATGCAGGCGGTAGTCCAACCCGCTGTCTGCAATGATTTCCAGGCTGCGTGCCACGTAGGGACTGACGCTGTCGCCTTTGCCGAGTGGAGACATGCTGAATTCAAGCAGAACCATAGAAACTCCTCATGATTAGTGGAATCGTGGCCCGAAACATCCGATATTATTGTTACACCCGTTGTAAACGCCAGAAGTGATAGCATGCCTTGACGGCCGTTTGCGACGCCAGCCTTCCCTGTTCCTGCAAGATTTTCCTCGCCGTTTATTCCAGATCTATTTTGCCTGGTTTATCTGTCGTGTGAACCTCGCTGCGACTAAACTTCCGAGTTTGTTGTGGGGACGCGACCTGAGCGCTACTTGTGCGCGCACGATATCCGGGCGCAAAACCTGCATACTTGGAACCTGATGTGGTCACGTCCGCTGGACAGCTTTCGAGAGTCGCCGTTATCGGGGGAATCCTTCTGGCCCTGTCGGCGCCGGTCCGCGCTCAATTGGCTCGCCTTCCCGAAATCGAGTTGACACCGCCCTCGGAGCTGTTTCACTCGGAGGCAAACCTCCCGCCGGACATGCCGTACGTGGACGTGGACCAGCGACTCGACGGCTACTCGGCGCCCCCGCCTGGGTACGGCGAACCGGTGTATGGCGAGTTTCTACCGGACGGTAGCATCTATCGCTCCTACCTGGCGGGCGTCAAGGAATCACGAATGTCCGCGACGTTCTTTGACGATCAAGGCGAAGGACCGTACATGGATGGCACGCTGGGGGGACGCTTCGGTATCTATCGCTACGGTACGCACGATCCCGTGCGCCCCACCGGCATCCAACTCGACGTGGAAGGTTCCGCCCAGTTGCGACTCGACATGACTAACAGCGATCGCGACCTGGCAGCCGTCGACTTTCGCGTCGGTGTGCCGTTGACCTGGGGCGATGAATTTTACCAATGCAAGCTTTCGTATTATCACCTCAGTTCGCATGTGGGGGACGAGTACTACATCAAGCATCCCGGCTTCAACCGGCTGAACTACTCCCGCGATGTACTGGTCGCGGGTTACTCCCTTTATCCCTGGGAGAATGTTCGCCTGTATATCGAGGCGGGCTGGGCCTTTTACAGCGACGTGTCGCAGGAGTGGGAATTCCAGTACGGCATTGATTACGCTCCTTTGCATGCGACGACGATGCGCGGAGCGCCCTTCTTTGCCGTGAACGCCCATCAGCGACACGAAGTCAATTTTGGCGGCAATCTGACCGTGCAAACCGGTTGGGCCTGGCGCTGCGAACGCAATGGCCGCTTGTTTCGCATCGGACTGCACTATTACACCGGCGAGAGCAGCCAGTACTCCTTCTTCGATCGCTTCGAAAACCAGCTGGGTGTCGGCATCTGGTACGACTTGTAGGCCGCTGCGCATCTCTGCTGGGCGATCCCTTGACTCGCTGGTACAATGCGGGACTTTCGTCCCCTATCCTGTTCTATCCCCTGACTCACGAAGGAATAACGTGACCTCCACCGCGAAGATCATCTATACGGAAACCGACGAAGCACCGGCGCTGGCAACCCATTCGCTACTGCCCATCATCCAGGCCTTTACCGCCGCCTGTGATGTTGTTGTGGAAAAACGAGACATCTCGCTGGCGGGCCGGATCCTGGCGCACTTTCCCGATCGTCTGTCGGACAGTCAGCGTGTCACGGATGCGCTGGCCGAACTGGGCGAATTGGCCAAAACGCCGGAGGCCAATATCATCAAGCTGCCCAACATCAGTGCTTCCGTACCGCAATTGACCGAGGCCATCAAGGAGTTGCAAAGCCACGGTTATGATATTCCCGACTACCCGGAGGAAGCGGCTTCCGACGAGGAACAGGAATGGCGGTCGCGATATTCAAAGGTCTTGGGCAGCGCGGTAAACCCCGTGCTGCGCGAAGGCAATTCGGATCGTCGGGTGGCAGCTCCGGTGAAAGCCTACGCCAAGAAGCACCCGCATTCAATGGGCGCGTGGAACGCCGATTCCAAGTCGCATGTCGCGTCCATGCGCGAGGGCGACTTCTTCGGCAGTGAACAATCGTGCGTCATGGACGCGGCCGGCGAAGTTCGCATCGAACTCGTCGGAGACGACGGTACGACCACCGTGCTCAAGCCATCTCTGCGTTTGCAGGAAGGGGAAGTGATCGATGCGTCGGTGATGAGCCGACAGTCGCTGCGTGAATTCCTGCAGGCCGAAATCGACCAGGCCAAATCGCAGGACGTGCTGTTCTCGCTGCACTTGAAAGCGACCATGATGAAGGTTTCCGATCCTCTCATCTTTGGTCATGCGGTGAGTGTCTTTTTTCAGGACGTTTTCGAAAAACACGCCAGGCTTTTCGACGAACTGGGAATTGAAGCTCGCAACGGTATGGGGGACGTGTACGCCAAGATCAGTGCCTTGCCCGCCCAGCAGCAGGACGAGATTCGCAAGGATATCGAAAAAGTCCTTGCCCAGCGTCCGCGCCTGGCCATGGTCGACTCGGATAAGGGGATCACAAACCTGCACGTGCCCAGCGATGTGATTATCGACGCCTCGATGCCCGCGGCCATTCGCGCATCGGGAAAGATGTGGGGCCCCGACGGCAAACTCCATGATACCAAGGCCGTGATCCCGGATCGCTGCTACGCCGGCGTTTATCAGGAAACCATCAACTTCTGCAAAGAACACGGTGCGTTCGATGTTACCACCATGGGAAACGTTTCCAATGTCGGACTGATGGCGCAGAAGGCCGAAGAGTACGGTTCGCATGACAAGACATTCGAGATCCCTCGCAACGGGACCGTGCGCGTGGTCAGCCAGCAGGGCGAAACGATCATGCAGCACCAGGTTGCGGCTGGGGACATCTGGCGCATGTGCCAGACCAAGGACGCGCCGATCCGCGATTGGGTTCGCCTGGCCGTGAGCCGCGCGCGGGCGACCGGTTCGCCCGCCATTTTCTGGCTCAATCAGGATCGCGCCCACGACGCCCAGTTGATCGCCAAGGTCAAACGCTACCTGCCTGAACACGATACGTCGGGCCTGGATGTCCAGATCATGTCGCCCGTGCAAGCGACGCGGCATGCCTGCCAGCGCGCCAAGGAGGGGCTCGACACCATTTCCGTCACGGGGAATGTGTTGCGTGATTATCTGACCGATCTGTTCCCCATTCTGGAATTAGGAACGAGTGCCAAGATGCTGTCGATCGTGCCGCTGCTGGCCGGCGGCGGACTGTTTGAGACCGGCGCCGGGGGCTCCGCGCCAAAGCACGTGCAGCAGTTTGTCGAGGAAGGACATTTGCGCTGGGATTCGCTCGGCGAATTCCTGGCGCTGGCCGTGTCACTGGAAGACCTGGCCGCCAAGTCGGGCAACAGAAAAGCGCAGGTCCTGGCCGATGCCTTGAATGTGGCCAATGGTCTTTATCTGGACAACGACAAAGCCCCGTCGCGAAAGGTGAACGAACTGGATAATCGCGGCAGCCATTTCTACCTGGCGCTCTACTGGTCCCAGGCCTTGGCCTCACAATCCGCGGACAGCGAATTGCGCGCACGATTCGCCGGTCTCGCCCAGGAACTCGCCGACAACGAAGCCGCCATCGTTGCCGAACTCAATGCGGCCCAGGGTCGGCCCGTTGATCTCGGCGGGTATTACCAACCTGATCCGGAGAAGGCCGAGCGGGCCATGCGCCCCAGCGCCACGTTCAACGCGGCCCTTGCTCGGCACCTGGGAAACTGAGCTCGCGCGCGGCATTTCGATTTCGACCGTTGTGGTCTCCCCTGCCCTATCTGTCGAGCGACAGTTCTGGCTCGAGACCCGACTTTTTCCTGCCGTTTCCAGGCGAAATCAAGAAACTCTTCCACGTTGTGCTGTGTTCCGGTAAGATGGAAGAGTTCGCTGAACTTTCCCCAAGGAGCTTCCATGGTCCACCGTCTCACCCGTCGCGAAACGCTCGCTGGCCTGGCCGCTGGCGCCGGTGCCGTCTGTTTGGGTTCGCGCACCGCATCCGCCGCGAAACAGGAACCTCGCTGGGAAAAGGCGATCGAACGGGGCCTCGGTTGGATCGCCCAGACGCAGTCCTCGCTGGGGCATTGGACCGCGGGAAGCTATCCGACCGCGATGACTGCGCTCGCCGGAACGGCGTTGATTTGTTCCGGTTCCACCACCACGCAGGGCCCGTATGCCAGGAACATCCGAGCCGCCGTCAGCTACCTGACCGATCACCAGGTGCGTTCGAACGGGCTAATCGGCGATCCGAAGCAGGACAACCGCTATACCTACGGTCACGGCTTCTCGATGCTCTTCCTGTCGCAGGTGCTGGGTGAAGAAGAGGACGAAGAGCGCCGGGTCGAACTGATTGAGATTTTGGAAAAGGCCGCGCAGTTCAGTGCGCGAGCGCAAACGGAATCGGGCGGCTGGGGGTACGTCAGCGCGAAAGACGGCAACAACTTTGACGAAGGCTCGACCACCATCACGCAAGTCCAGGGACTGCGCGGCTGCCGCAACGGCGGCATTACCGTTCCGGCCGAAGTGATCGACAAGGCCAAGCAGTACATTTACAGCTGCAAGAATGCCGACGGGGGCATTTCGTACAGCTCCAGAAACCGCGGCAGCAGCCGGCCCGCGATCACCGCCGCGGCGCTCGCCACGCTGTACAACGCCGGCGACTACGAAGGCGAACACGTTCCCGACATGCTCGACTACGCCAAGAAGTCGCTGCATAACATTTCCAACGGCGTGCAGTCCTTCGGGCATTGGCACTACACGTACCTCTATTATTCGCAAGTCGTCTATCGCCAGGGCGAAGTCGAATGGGCACCCTTCCGCGACCGGCTGTACAACAAGATTGTCAGCGAACAATCCCAGAACGGCAGCTGGACGGGAAACATCGGCCCCATCTACGTTTCCGCCTGCAACCTCATCATGCTGCAGCTTGACAAAGCCTACCTGCCAATCTACCAGCGCTAGCCTTTCTGCATGTCGCCGGTGAGTCAAATCGCGAGCAACCTCCAGCGAGCCATGTTGCTGCCCGCCTTGGTGATGTGGCCCAGTCGTTGATCGATCTCCTCAAGTCAAGAGACTAGTCAAGGCTCTGCTTGTCATTCGCGGGAATCTGTTTGCTTTAGAGCATCAAACCAAAACTAGAAGCGAGATTACTTCGTGAGAATACCTCATGACGTTCAAACTTGACCGACCTGTCTATTAACCTCTTCGTAGCGTGAGTGATCTGGGTTTACACGCAGCGTGCAGCGTTGGCTGAGCAAGCGTTTACCGATTCGTGTGGCCTGCATGGGTGACAGTATCACGTCAGTCGCGCGGGTAGACGCGAAGTCCGGGTCCTACCCGGCGTGCTTGCAGAAGATCCTGCGTGACTACTTTGAATTCCACAAAACCAAACGGGGACAGGGAAATCGTCGGGATAAACCGGCTTAGGATTGGGAATGAAAGAGTCCTACAGAGAAAACTTAGCCAGTTACTCTGGCCTCGAACCGTACGCTGGCGACGGTGACGCCGCGGGTGTGGCATCGGCAAGAGGAAACGCAGGCCAGCCATTGAACTCCGAAATCAGTCCTCTCGTGTGCCGATCCTGTCCTGTCA
>CALBSZ010000764.1 GCA_937967665.1 uncultured Planctomycetaceae bacterium | reverse complement strand
CCGGCCTGAGCCTCTTTGGGCCAGACGCAGCAAACTTTACCTTGAGAGACGTGGGGGAGTGGTTCGATCCGGTACTTGGAGCCAATTTGGCACCAGGCAGCTCCGTGCTGTTAGCCGTCTCGTTTAGTCCAGTACGCGTCGGTCTTCACGAGGCGGAGGTCCAGCTTGCGAGCGATTCGGCATATGACATGCCGTTTACATTTGAAGTCGCAGGTATTGGCAACGCCGAGTATGGCGATGCACCGAGTCCCTATCCAACGCTCATCGCCGACGGTGGAGCAGCGCATTTCCCGAGCGGTCCAAGACTCGGTCCGACACGTGATGCCGAACCGGATGGTCAACCGGCGGCGGCGGCGGATGGCGACGACAACAACGGCGACGATGAAGACGGCGTGGTGTTTGGAACGGTTCAGGTCGGTAAACTCGATGCTGTAGTCACCGTTAACGTGCAGAACGCTCCCGGTGGCGCGAAACTGGATGCCTGGATTGACTTTAATGGCGATGGCGCGTGGTATGGTGCTGGCGAGCAGGTCGCGGACAATATCGATGTCGTGGAAGGTGACAATACGCTGGAATTCGATGTACCCGCCGACGCTATATCCAGCCAGACATTTGCACGATTCCGTTTGAGCACGGCCGGCGGTCTGCCCGTGACCGGAATGGCGACTGACGGCGAAGTTGAAGACCATGTCGTTAACATCGCGGCACCAGTTGGGAATGCGACGTTTATCGACAGTGATCAGGATCCAAACATGTCACCGGCGGAAGGTGTGGCGTTGGCTGATCTTGACGGAGATGGAGATCTCGATGCGGTCGTCGCCAATTACGGTGTGGCTTCCGTGGTTCTGATGAATAACGGAACGCTTACGCAGTCTTCTACGCTGTCGTTCGGGAACAACCAAAACACCAGCGTCAGCTTGGGTGACCTGGATGGTGACGGGGACATTGATGCGTTGCTTACGGGAGGATCGTCGCTATCGAGTCGTGTGTGGATCAACGATGGCAACGGCGCGTTTTCCTTGGGAGCCACTCTGGGTGGTTCCGAGAAAGCGGAGCACGCGGCCCTGGGAGACGTCGATGGAGACGGTGATTTGGACGTTATCGTGGGCAACGCGGGCGTGGATGCCCGACTATGGCTGAATGATGGCTCCGCCGCATTTACTGCGGGACAGCTACTAACGAGTACCGACGTCAGAAACGTCGCACTTGGCGACCTGGATGGTGACGGAGATCTGGATGCGTTCCTTTCAGGCGATAACTCACGAGTGTGGCTGAACAACGGATCAGGAGCGTTTGCCCCGGGTCAGCCGATCAGTCTGCCTGTGAGCGCAGAAGACGCCACGCTTGGTGACTTGGATGGCGATGGTGATCTGGATGCTGTCGTAGCTACCGCGGCCCGCATGCAGGTATTTTTGAATAGTGGATCGGCTAGTTTTTCATCCGGTGACCATTCTTCGAGCCCGACAAGTTCGGTGGCCGTGGGTGATTATGATGGGGACGGCGACTTGGACATCCTACAAGGACGTTCAAGCACCGATCAGGTGTGGATCAACAACGGGGCAGGTTTATTCGGCCTCTCACCGCAAATCTTCAGTTCGTCCGGCACGCGCGATGTCGCTGTTGGTGATTTGAACGGCGATCAGACGATTGACATCTATATAGCAGCCGGTGGATCATCTCCGTCAGACAGAATTTGGCTTAATGCTGATGTCGACTTTGGCGATGCGCCAGCCCCGTATCCAACGGCGTTTGCCAACGGCGGTGCGCGGCACGTTACTGCTGGCCCGACCTTGGGAACTACCCGCGATGCCGAACCAGACGGCCAACCGACGGCGGCGGCGGATGGCGACGACAATAACGGAGACGATGAAGACGGCGTGGTGTTTCCTGAGTTGTTCACGGGATCGGTCGCCGTGGTGCCGGTCGAAGTCGCTGGAGCTACAGGCCGAGTGACGGTCTTCGTCGATTGGAACCAGGACGGCATGTGGGACACGGCGACCGAACGCATGCACGACGCCGACCTGGCTGTCGGCATGCACAACATCAACATCGGCGTGCCGTCCGATGCCATGCCCGGAACGACGTTTGCCCGCGTGCGGATTGCCAATCCGAGCGACGCCGCACAGATCGCCGACGCAACGGGCAGTGCCAACAGCGGCGAGGTCGAAGACTACGCGGTGACGTTGAGCGCGACAACCAACGTCTTCATTGATGCTAACGACGACTTGATTATCCGCGACGTGGGTACAGGAAATACCGAGGACGCTTTGACCGTGAAAATGGTCGATGACGGCGGGACAGTGAAGGTTAGCGTCAGCGACCCGAACAACCTACTCAGTGCCGGGAACGGCGCTGAACAAATCGACTCCCATACGGTCTTCGTTGCGGTCGCGAACATTACGGGCACTACGGGCATTCTTGTTGATACGCTCGGTGGCAATGACTATCTATCACTTGACTTCGGCGGCACGGGTGGCAACTTTGTCGTTCCCATCGAGTACGTTGGTGGCACCGGCAGTGATTCGCTTACCTTGCAAGGTGGTGCGGGTTTCAACGACACCAGCTTTAGTTTTACGAACATGGACACGGGCAGCATCAGCGTTACCGGAAACAGCACGATCAGTCACACAGGCCTTGAAGATATACTGACGCTACTGAATGCCTCGAATCTAGCTCTAAACTACAGTGAAGCGTCAGAAACGATAACCGTTAGTGACATTGGCCTGACCCAAATCAGTTCCGATGCGACGACGAGCAGTGTTTCGCTTGGCATGCCAGGTAATTCATTGCTTATCAATGCGGGCGACATGGGCGATGACGTCATCAACATCGTGTCATTGGAAAATGGCGTCAACCCCTTCGTGACAATTGATGGACAAGGAGGCGTTGATACATTGAGCATCGACGGATCAGTGGACGCGGTCCAACTGATCGCGTATGCCGATGTGATTAATGTTAACGCGCCGGTATCGACGTCAGGCTCTTCGATCATTTTGGAAGCGGAAAGCGACATTACCATCTCTGCCGCCGTGGTCGCTACCGCAGGTCTTCTGGCCCTCGCCGATGTAGATCGCAACGACTCCGGTGGATTCACGGTTACCCCAGGCGGTTCGGTTACTTCTGACAACGTACTCGAGGTCGGAGCAGCGGAAATCGAACTTCAAGGCAACCTGCAAGGTTCTGACCACTTGGTGCTACGTGGAATTGAAGTCGCTACATCCATTGGCTTGGGCGGCGGTATCGGTTCGTTGAACCTCGATGACAACGAGTTGGGGCATCTGGTCGATGGATTCAGTTCGATCACTATTGGTCCTTTGAGTGGCGGCAGCGGGGGCGCAGTCGATATCGAAACGGCGGCCTTCACGGATCGAGTTTCTATCTTCGGTGCCGCGATGTCCGTGAACGGTCTCAGCAGTGACGGCACGTCAATCTTGCTAAACAGTTCCGACGCCGTTACCGTAGAAGCCGGCGGCATCGCGTCGTCCGGCGGCGACGTGACGATTACGGCCGATAGCGATATCCATGTGTTGGGGAATGTCAACGCCGGCAGCGCCAACGTTCAGCTAACCACGTCGAACGGCAACGTGACGGGAACGCCCGCCAATGTTGCCGTCACGGCAGCGACCGCGACGATCAATGAGCTTTCCCCTGGCACTTCACCTGGTATCTTCGATGTGACGGGTGACGCGGTTCTTGCGGGCGGCAGCGCATTCGCCGTAGAGATTGGTGGCGGTTCCGTCGGAGACTACGATCAACTGGCAGTGACCGGCAGCGTTAACATTGATAACACGGTGACGTTGGACCTGCAATCGTTCATGGGGTATGTACCAACGACCGGAGACGAATTTGTCATCATCGATAGCGGTACGGGTGTCACGGGACGCTTCTCGAATCTGCTTAATGAAGGCGACGAGATCCCGGACTTCCTCGGTTCGGGTTTGACGTTTGCCATCACTTACGCAGGCGGCGCCGATGGTCACGACGTGGTCTTGTATCCGACGGACGATGATTTCGGCGACGCACCAGCTCCGTATCCCACGACGTTGGCCGAGGACGGCGCGCGGCATCCAGCGTTCGGTCCACGCTTGGGATCGAACCGCGATATTGACGCGGACGGCGTGCATTCCGCCGACGCGGATGCGGATGATCTGAACGGTTCGCCCGACGATGAAGGTGGCATAACGTTTGGAGCCGTTCAAGTCGGGCAACTCGACGCCGCGGTGACGGTCA
>CALBSZ010000763.1 GCA_937967665.1 uncultured Planctomycetaceae bacterium | reverse complement strand
GGACGCGACCGGATTTGCAAGCTGGTACCCGTTTGTATCACCGAGCCAGTCCCCTCGCGAGCCTGCGCTGTAGTACTAAGGCTGCTCTGACGTGAGGCTCGCCAGGATGCGGTCGAGATACTGCTTGACTTGCGGAGCCGTTTTTTCGAATGCTTTGGACGAGTACGGTTGGCCGAGCGCGCGGCGCATGGCGTTGTGCATGAGGTACTTGCCCGTCTCGTGTTGCATATGAATCGTATCGCGATGCAGGTCTGCAAGGTTCGCGAACGGCGCGTCTTTGGACTCGACGTCCCTGGCAATCGCGGCGATCAATTCAATCGCGGCATGTCTTCGGCTTGTGCTTCACAATACGAAAGCAGTCCGCTTGCCAGAAGAATACCGATGGCAACCGCACGCGGCATGATTCCCTCTCCCGTATGACTGTAGAACGCTTGGAACTTCGACTCGCTAACCATTATAGCTGCGGCGACAGCCGCGGTGGACCTGAGCGGGACGGAAGTTGGCAAACGCTACAGCTTGTTGCCGCTATGTTGTGGATCTATAATCAGAGCACACCCCAGCCCGCATCGCAAACCCCCCCGACACATACCGCTATGAAACACATCGTCACGACTTTGGCAGTATTCCTGGGAGTCTTGAAATCGGTCGCCGCGGAATCGCCTCCCGCCTTCGAAGGCGCTGGACGGGCGTTTATCCAGAAACACTGCCTGCAGTGCCACAGCGGGAAACAGCCCAAAGCGGAATTGTCTTTGGAGCCCTTCCAAGACGCGGCATCGCTGGTGCCGGAACGTAAGATCTGGCAGAACGCGCTGCGCATGATCGCCACCGGTGAAATGCCGCCGAAGGATCGGCCGCGTCCAAGCCTCACCGAAGTCACGGAGTTTACCGAACTGGTCCGAGCCGTGTTTGACCATGCCGATCGGAATGCCAAACCGGACCCCGGGCGCGTGACCATGCGGCGACTCAATCGCTTCGAATACCGTAACACGATCCGCGACCTGATCGGCGTCCCGTTCGATCCCACCGCGGACTTTCCCTCCGACGACATTGGCCACGGATTCGACAACATCGGCGACGTCCTGACCCTGTCGCCAATTTTGATGGAGCGGTATCTGTCCGCCGCGGAACAGATCATGGGCCAGGCGATCATGCCGAACCCGCCCCCCGTCATCAAGCGGCGACTGGCGTCGGTTTATACCGAACCTGCTTCCGCTGATTCGGGGAAGTTGGTCGTCAACGGCTTCAGGCCGATGAAAACCGACGGTGAACAGTTCATTGAAGTCGGCCCGATTCATACTCCGTACAAATGGGATGACGACGGCGATTACCGGTTTAGCACGCGTGTGTTCGCGCAGTGCCCGGACGGCAAGCCGCTGCGGGTGACCCTGCTGGTCCATGGCAAGGACCTTCCCAATCCATCGCCCGACGCGGCGTTGGACAAACTGCTGGGGAATGTGCGGCGGCCCGCCAGGATCCTGAAAACGTTTGACGTCAAAGCCAACTCGGCCGAAACGGCGGAAGTCCTCGAAGTTGCCGTGCCGGCGATGCCCGGGCGCGAGCGAATGCAGATCGCGATTGATAAACGCGATGACGGTGCTGCTCCGGCCACACTCTGGATCGAATACCTGGCATTGGACGGCCCCCTGGACCCCCGTCCGGCCAGCCACCGCCGCTTGTTGGCCGCGACGCCGGGGAAATCGCAGGACGAACAGCCGCGTGAGGTCTTGTCTCGCTTTCTGCGGCGCGCCTTTCGGCGGCCGGTCGAACCCGCTGAACTTGATCGCTCCGTGCAGTTGGTCCAGCAGGCGCTGGCGGCCGGTGACAGTTGGGAAGCGGCCATTCAGTTTGCCATGCAAGCGGCACTCTGCTCACCCAAGTTCCTGTTCCGAGTCGAATTGGATGACCATCCGGACAGTGATGAGATCAGCAACCTGAACGACTTTCACCTGGCATCGCGGCTGTCCTATTTCCTCTGGAGTTCCATGCCGGACGACACGCTGCTTGACCTGGCCGAACGGAACCAACTAACAAAAAACCTTGAAGCGCAAGTCCAGCGGATGCTGGCCGACCCGCGTTCCGCGGCACTGGTGGACGGTTTCGCGATGCAGTGGCTGCAGGTAAAGCGGATCGACTTCATTTCGCCGGACGGCCAGCTGTTCCCGACATTCAACGACAAGCTACGTGAAGCAATGTTGCGGGAGACCGAGTTGTTTGTGCAATCGATCTTTCGCGACGATCGCAGTATTCTGGAGTTGGTCGACGCGGATTACACATTTCTTAATGAGACTCTGGCCCGTCACTATGGCATCGTCGAACCGCGCGTTAAAGGCGACCAGTTTCAGCGCGTGACTTTGACGGACCGCACGCGCGGAGGCCTGCTGACACAAGGCAGCGTGCTGACGGTCACGTCGAATCCCACTCGCACATCGCCCGTCAAACGCGGTCGCTGGATCCTGGAACAGGTGCTCGGCGCGCCCCCGCCGCCGCCGCCTCCAAACGTGCCGGAATTGCCCGAAGAACCGGCGGACGTTAGCGCGGCGTCGTTGCGGCAGCGGATGGAAATCCATCGCCGCAATCCGGCATGCGCGAATTGCCACACGAAAATGGACGCCATCGGTTTCGCGTTGGAGAACTTCAATGCCGTCGGCGCGTTCCGGACGAAGGACGGTGAATTCGAGATTGACGCCAGCGGCGAATTCGCGGACGGCACGACGTTTTCCGGTCCGGCGGAACTGAAGGCCATGGTACTGCAGCGGAAGGAGGAGTTCGTCCGCTGCTTCGTCGAAAAGCTACTGACCTATGCGCTCGGACGCGGCCTGGAATACTACGATCGGCCGACGGTCGACAAAATCGTCGCGTCGTTGCCGGCGGAGCAATACCGGTTTTCCGCGGTCGTGAATCAGATCGTTAACTGCGACGCATTCCGTCAACGCCGCGGACTGTGAGTAAGAAGTGAGGATCACGCTGCCCGGTATCGCATAGGGCAGCGTTTAGGGTTTACTTTTGAATATGCCTGGAATTGTGGAGCTGATTTGATGAATAGCCCTGCCAAGAAGTTATCTCGCCGCACGGTCTTGCGCGGACTGGGCGTTTCCTTGTCGCTGCCGTGGCTGGAGGCCATGGGACCAACCGGATCGTGGGCCGAACAGGCGGATCCTCAAAAGGTGGCGCCGAATCGCATGGCCTTCCTGTACGTTCCCAACGGCAAGCACATGCCGGACTGGACGCCCCAGGCCGAAGGCGGTAATTTCGAATTGTCCCCCATCCTGGAACCGCTGGCGAAAGTGAAAAGCCAGTTGATGGTACTGACCGGTTTAACCGCCGACAAAGCGCGGCCGTATGGCGACGGAGGCGGCGGGCACGCCCGCGCGATGGCCGCCTTCCTGACAGGCGCCCATCCGAACAAGACCGACGGCACGGACATTCGCGCCGGCGTCTCGGTGGATCAGGCAGCCGCCGCGCGCATTGGCGATCGAACACGGCTGGCGTCGCTGGAGATCGGTACCGAACCGGGCGCGATGGCCGGTAACTGCGACTCGGGCTACAGCTGCGTCTATTCGTCCACAATGTCGTGGCGTTCGGCAACGCAACCGCTGCCCAAGGAAGTGAATCCCAAAATCGTTTTCGAACGGCTCTTCGGCAGTTCCGACGATCCCGCCAGAAAGCGACGCGACGCGCGACGCAAGAGCATCCTGGACTACGTTCGCGAGGACTCGCAGGGTTTTACTAACCGACTGGGCAAGAACGATGTGCGGAAGCTGGACGAGTATTTCGCGGCCATACGAGACATTGAACTGCGCATGGAGCGCGCCGAGAAACTGCCGCCGATCAAGGCGCCGGACATCGCCGCGCCGACTGGCGTGCCCGCCGGCTACGAGGAACACATTCGTCTCATGTGCGACCTGGTCGTGCTGGCCTTTCAGGCCGACGTGACGCGCGTCGTCACGTTCGTCCTGGCCAATGAAGCCAGCAACAAGCCCTACTCGTTCATCGGTGTCCCGGAAGGCCATCACGATCTCTCGCATCACGGCGGCGACGCGGCGAAACAGGCGAAGATTCGCCAGATCAATGTCTTTCATACCAGACAGCTCGCCTACCTGCTGGAACGCCTGCAGGGCATCCAGGAAGGCAGCGGCACGCTTCTCGATCACGCCATGATCGCCTACGGCAGCGGCATTCACGATGGCAACGCGCACAACCACGAGGACTTGCCGATGCTGCTGGCAGGGGGCGGCTGCGGGACTTTGTCGCCCGGTCGACATCTCCGGTTCAAGAAGGAAACGCCGCTGAACAACCTCTGGATGTCCATGTTGGATCGCATGGATGTTGATATCGAGAAACTCGGTGACAGCACGGGTGTCTTGCCGGAACTGTTCGACAAAGATTCCAGGCCCGCATGACCGCCGCGGCAGCTCGCAACGGAAACGGAGAGTGGCAGGCATGAGACCCGCAATCCGCATCGCCCTGACGATCGCTTTCTGCTGCTCGCTGATATCGATCGCTAACGCTCAAACTCCACCGCCTGAATTCGAATGCCGCTTCACGCGGTTGCCGATCCAGCTGGACGGCAGCGCCGACGATGAAGCCTGGAAGTCGGCCCAGCTGATCGATCATTTCTACCTGCCGTGGCTGGGAAAGGATGCGCGGCGCGCCGCGACAGCGACGAAGGCGCGGCTGCTCTGGAATCGCGAATGCCTTTACTTCCTGGCCGAAATGGAAGACGCGGACCTGCTGGCGAATATCCAGGAACATGACGGAGACCTCTGGAACGACGACGTCTTCGAATTGTTTTTCAAACCGGCGGAGGACCGGCCAGGCTACTACGAGTTCAAAATGCATCCGCAGGCCGCGGTCCTCGGCCTCTTCCTGCCTCGCCGCGAAAAGGATCCCCGCCCCTTCTTCCGGGAATTCGAATTTCATGTCGAGGTCCAGGTGCAGGTCAGCGGCACGCTGAATCAGCCTGCCGACCGCGATCAAGGCTGGGTCGTGGAAGGCCGTATCCCCTGGAGCGATTTCATTAAGACCGGCGGTCGTCCCCAGGTCGACGAATGCTGGAAGTTCGCGCTGTGCCGCTACGATTACTCGAAGGATTTCGACAAGCCCGAACTGTCGACGTGCGCTCCGCTGACTTCCAAGGACCGCCCGGATTTTCATTTAACGGAAGATTATGCGCTGCTGCGGTTTACCGGGTTGGATCACACGCCTGCCGGCGAGTCGCCGAAAAGTTCACTGCTGTCCCGGATCAAACAGAATCTGGCACAGACGCCGTCGACGGTAGTCGGTTCACCCGACCCGCCGCCGCCGTATCGGGTCCGCCGTACGTTGGAAAAGCTCGCTTTGAATTTCCCCATCGACGCGGTGTGTGAACCCGGAACATCGCGACTGCTATTCCTCGATCAGCAGCGACCGTATGGTCCATCGCGTTTGTGCCGGACCGTCGGCGATGCGGCAAGCGGCGAGTACGAACCACTGATCGACTTCGGGGATGCCATTGCCACCTCCATCGCCCTGCACCCGCGCTATGCGGAGAACGGCTTCGTCTATATTGGGCTCAACGGCAAGATCCACGAAACGGATGCGGAAAAGAAATCTCGCATTATGCGCTATACCATCGGGCGTCAGCCGCCGCATGCCGTGGACTTGGACAGTCGATACGAAATCATTCAGTGGCCCTCGGACGGACATAATGGCGTGGCCCTGGCGTTTGGTCTTGATGGCATGCTGTTCGTGACGTCGGGGGACGGGACGTCGGATTCCGATACGAATCTGAAAGGCCAGGGCCTCGATCACCTGCTGGCCAAGGTGCTGCGCCTGGATGTGGACCACCCGGATGACAATCGCCATTACTCCGTGCCCCCCGATAATCCCTTCGTGGACCTAAACCGCGTGCGGCCGGAAACGTGGGCCTACGGCTTGCGAAATCCGTGGCGGATGACGGTCGATCCGCAGACGGGAGATCTGTGGGTGGGCAATAACGGGCAGGACCTTTGGGAACAGGTCTACCTTGTGGAACGCGGCGCCAACTATGGCTGGAGCGTTTACGAAGGAAGCCATGTCTTTTACGCCAACCGCCAACTGGGGCCGCATCCTCCGCGACTGCCGACGTTCGAACACCCGCATTCGGAAGCTCGCTCCGTGACCGGGGGTGTGGTCTACTACGGGCGGCGCTTCCCGGAATTGCGCGGGGCGTATATCTACGGTGACTACTCGACCGGAAAAATCTGGGGCGGCAAAGTGGAGAATCGGCGCGTGGTCTGGCACAAGGAGTTGGCGGACACCACGCTGCAGATCACTTCGTTTGCATTGGACTCCGACGGTGAATTGCTGATCGCCGACCATCGCGGCAACAATGCCGGCGGCTTTTATACGCTGGAACTGAACGATCCGATCGAAACCGAGTCCACGTTTCCCCGCAATCTCAGCGACAGCCGCTTGTTTGCGTCGGTCCCGGAACATCGTCCGCAGCCGGGCGTCATTCCCTACGACGTGAACGCGCCGCTGTGGTCCGATGGCGCGTACAAGGAGCGGTATCTCGCCTTGCCCGCTGCAAGTCCCGTGTTCGATTTCAAGACAACACGCGGCTGGGAATTCCCGGACCACACCGTCATCATCAAGTCGTTCGCCCTTGAATTCGAGGAACACAATCCAGCCAGCCGCCGTTGGATCGAAACGCGATTCTTAACGAAACAGGATGGTGAATGGGTCGGCTACTCGTACCGCTGGAACGACGAGCAAACCGATGCCGTGCTGGTCGAGCGTGCCGGCGCCGACGCCACGTTTGCGGTGCGAACCGCCGATGGCACGATGCGCGAGCAAAAATGGCGATACCCGAGTCGGACGGAATGCATGGTTTGTCACAGCCGCGCGGCCAATTTTGTACTCGGATTGTCCACGCTGCAAATGAACCGGGATTATGATTACAGTGGTGAACACCGCAATCAGCTGGAAGCCCTCGAGCAACTCGGTGTGCTGCGCGCGAACTGGCTGGCGGAATTCCGCGCCACGAAGAAGGAAGAACTCGTGCGGGCCGGCCTGACCGAACAGCAGGCGGACGAAGCGGTAACGGAACTGATGCATTCCGAAAACCAGCGATCGGCCCCACCCGCCAATCTGCTGCCTCGCGCGCCGTCGACGTATGGGCAGCTGGTGGACCCGTATGACGAGCGACATGAACTGGAACTCCGCGCGCGTTCTTATTTGCACTCCAATTGCGCCCAATGCCACGTCGGTGCCGGCGGCGGCAACGCACAGATGGAACTCGATTTTACGACCAGCCTGGACAAGATGAATCTGATCGATGCGATTCCACTGCACGACAAGGCCAACATCCCCAACGCCAGATTGATCGCGCCGGGCCATCCGGAACGGTCCGTGCTGCTGCATCGTCTGGGGACGCGCGGCCGCGGCCAGATGCCGCAACTGGCAACCGACGTCGTCGACCAGCGGGCCGTAGAATTGTTTCGAGACTGGATCAAGCAGATGCCGCCGCGACCGTAGCCATCACCAGAACAACGAATTGGACAGTGCCACGTTTGTGGAAATTCGGGAGAATACAAGCACGCAGCGAGAGCAAGTGTGTTGGAACGTAAGTGACACGCTCGTATGGCTTCGTGCTCGTAGGACGGTCGAACCTGGCGCTGTCCAGCTCGCGTACATTGGAAATCGTTCGGTGAATCCTAATCGCAACGTTACAGGCGGGAAAGTTTGAATGATGAGAGCCATTTGTTTCGGACTCGGAGTCCTCTTGTGTTGCGTTTCGCATGTGCACGCCAACGAAACCTATTCCGCGCCCAGACAGTATCGCGGCAGCCAACCGGTACTCGCCGCGCCCGACGGCACGCTGTTTTGCGAAGCCGAAGAATTTCGGGTTGTGAGTCCGGGCTGGCAAGCCGGGCGCTGGGGCGAGAACTACTACGCGGCGACGTTCGCCAATACGTTCCTGTCGCGCAAAGGTTTTCTCGGAGCGCCCGAGAACGGCGGCGAATCGGTTGCCGTCATCGATGTCGAAGTGCCGGAACCCGGCCGCTACCTCGTGCTGGTGCGTTACGAAGCGGCGTATCGGTTCGAGACGCAATTCAAGGTTCGTGTGGAACAGCAGGGGCAGGTAAAGCTGGATCGTCTTTACGGCGCGCGAAAGAATATCAAGATTTGGGCGTTCGGCTCGAAGTTGAAGGACGAGGTTGCCTGGCCCTGGGGCGCGGTGGAGAACATTGTCTGGGAAGGCCACGACGTGTTTGTGAACCTGCAACCGGGCAAGGCGACGATCTCGCTCATTGCCTCCCCGCAACCCGGGCCCCAAGCCAGACGCAACGTCGACCTGCTGATGCTGACGCGAGATGAGACGCAGGTAAAGACGCGCATCGAAAAGGAACAGTACTTGCCGCTCGACGGCATGCTCACGCAAGCCGGTGACGTCTACTTGAAAGTTCACAATGCCGGGAACGCGCCGGTGGCGGTAAAAAGCCTCAAGTTTCCCGGCGGTCCGATGCAGCAACATTCGCCGTATTGGACTCACCTCCGCAACTGGCAGCCGATTGCGGTCGACGTGGCAGCGGGCAGTTCCACCAAGTGGATCGACGTTGGCGGCACGATGGACACGTTGAACGACGGTCAATGGGGCTTTCACGCCAGCGGGCCGTGCCGGATTGAATTCGGAGTCAAGCGTGCCGGCGGGCAGATCGCGTCGACGCGCACCTTTGCCGCCGACGGGAACCTGCCGCTGATCAGTCGGGCCGACGCGCGGTACGGCGGCAAATTGCAGATGCCGGCCGAAGCGACGCAGGAACTGTTCGCATACGTGCAGGCGCAACCGGCGCACGGCAAGAAAATCACACGTACCCGCGTGCAAGCGCAAGGGGCCTTGCCGGCGGCCTTTTACGAATTCTACGGATTCAACCAGGCTGTAGACGGCGTCGGAGGTTACGCAGACTGTCGCAGCTTGAGCCTGACTCAGATTCAGGAAAAATACGGCGAGAAGCTGAGTGACGCCGAGCGCCGTGCGATTCTGATCATGAGCCTGGGCGACGAAATCGGCTTGCCCAGTCCGAATGCAGCGAAAGCCAACGAAGGTTTCCAGCAATTCCTGAAATCGCACGGCGTCACACGCAATCAACTGGCATTGGAAGCGGGCGGCGATGCCAGCAAGGTAGTGTACCGAGTGGAACCCGAACTAAGAGAAACGGCTCCGCAGCTGTACTACTGGTCCAAACGCTACCAGCACCACTTTGGCATCCAAGCCATCAAGCAGCGCACGGACCTGCTGCGGCGTCTGCTCCCGAACGCTTTCATCGGCGCCAACTTTTCGCCGCACCACGGCGGCGCCGAGCATGCCTATCTGGGCGAAACGCACAAGTGGATCGGTAGCTTTCGAGAAGAAGCCATGACATTGCCCTGGTCGGAAGACTATGCCTGGCAGGTTCCCATCGGCACGCAACAAATGAATGGCATCAACCTGGACCTGCTGCGCGCCGGCCTGCGCGGCAAGCCGCATCACGAGATCCTCTACTACGTCATGCCGCACACGCCCGGCAACACGCCAAACATGTGGCGACGGCTGTACCACAACGCGTTGGCTCGCGGGATGACCATCCTGAATCTGTTCGAGTTCGACCCGGTGTATCTTGCCTACACGGAGAACCACACTTCGGATTGGAAGATGTACGCCACCGTTTACAAGACCCTTCGCGAATTGGGACTGTACGAAGACATCATTCAGGATGGCCGAGTGCGTGACGCGCAATCCGGCTTGTGGTTCAGCGAAACGGCGGACATCTGGCGCGACAATCAGCACTCGTTCGCCGCCGGGAAACGTGGTTTGTACGTCGGCGTGTTGCACCAGCAGGTGCCGCTGGACTTCCTTGTCGATCAGGACGCCATCGACGGGACACTCCAGCGCTACAAGGTTCTGTATCTGACCGACAATCACGTCAGCAGCGCATCGTCGCGCCGCATCGCCGACTGGGTGCGCGGCGGCGGCACGCTCTTCGCCACGGCTGGCGCGGGAATGTGGAATGAATTCAATGAACCGAATCGGGTGCTTCGGGAATTGATGGGAATTCGCGAGGTGTCTCTGGACATTCCCCCGGACGACCAGGTGGGCTTCATGAAAGAGGACCTTCCTTTCGCGAAGGTGATCGATTCGGTTACCTGGCAGGACGGCGACACGGCCCATGCTATTCCGGTCGTAGGTGTTCGCAGTCACGTTGAACTCAACGGCGCGCGAGTCACCGGTACGTTTCGGGATGGCACGCCGGCAGTGGCCGTCCGCGACGTCGGTAAGGGGAAAGTCACATGGTGCGGCTTCTTGCCCGGGCTGAGTTACTTTCAACCGGCGATTCCCCGGCGGCCGATCGACCGGGGTTCGACCGACGACGCCATGGCCCACTTCATCCCGACGGCGTTCGATCCCGGTTCCGATCGGCTGATCGGTTCGGTCCTTCCCGGGCCGCTCCGTTCCGCGGTTGCCAGCGAGCGGCAAGTGACGAGCCGCGTCATCGCGTCCCCAGGCGGCGTGGCTGTCGTTCTGGAGAACTGGACCGGCAACGCGATCGAGAGCATGACGTTAACCATGCCGGGCGAAACATCGACCAAGGCGGCATTGGCCAGCGGAGTCAAGCTGGACATTCAACGGCAGGAGGGCGGCATGGTGTTCACTTTCGATATGGACGTGTCAGGCGATGTCTTGATCGTGCGCTAAGACGATGGAACCTGGCGGCATCGTATCAGGGCGTTCGTCGCGTAAGTGGAGCGTCATTTTCGCCAATTGACGCGGTGATTTACAGCGCCGGAGACGCTACACGTCCGTGCGACTCGCACTAGCGAAGAAAGATCGACAAGCGATGCACGAAAATGGTGGCGCCGACGGTGGCGGCGCCGACGGCGCACAACAGCACGGCCCCACTGGCGATGTCCAGCGCCTTGCCGAGGTGCTCGTTGTGTTCGGCGTCGATCGCCTTCGCCAACGATTCCACGGCGCTATTGAATAGCTCGGCGGCCAGGACCATGGCGACGCAGAGTACCAGCAGGCACGATTCGTACAGGTCGACTTGCAACAAGGTCGCGACGACCAGGACCAGGAACGCCATGACGAAATGAACTACGAAGCTGCTCTGGCCACGGATGCCCAACCAAACACCGCGAAAGGCATCGCGGAACTTTTGCGACCAATTGCGACGCGGCGGTGTCATGCGCGGGCGGCTCCCGATCTTTCCTTGTACAGCAATTTAAGGCACGCAGCGAACGGAAACCATGCCACTATCGTGTGCTTCAAGGAAGGGACGATACCGGATTGAATAGGCGCCTGGAACATTGCTTACAGACCGTAGTATCCGGCGGGGGGAATCCACACTCCGTCCCTGACGCGGCGGCTGGCGGTTTGCAGGAACCGCGGCTCGATAATGAACGAAGCGCCCACGTTATCGCGGCCCTGATCAACCGTCAGGCCCAGGCCCACCAGAAACGATTCGCCAACCCGAATGAGACGAAGCGACTGGCCAATGTTCCCAGTCGGCCCGAAATCGACGGCCGTACTGGCGATGCCCAACCACTTGTCTGTCATCCGATAGCTTACCGACGCGGTCAGGATACTGCTGCTGAACGGGCCCTCGATCGATCGGAAGCCCAAATAGAGTTGGCCGTTTTCGGGACGCCGCAGCGTGCCGCCGAACGTAATCATTTTGAGTCCATCGGTGAAGAGGTCGGCGTAGCCATCCGAAAGCAAGGTCAGTCGATCGCCCACGTGCCAGCGGAAATCATAATTCAGCATGCCCAGTTCTTCGCCAAAATTGTCTCGATCCGCATTCGTGTACAGCGACGTTCCGACGTTGAACGTCACCCAGTCGATGATTCGCTGTTGCCCCGGCAATCCGCGTTTGGTTTGCCAGCGCTGATGCACTCCGAACTTGAACAGGCTCAGATCGTCCACGATTTCGGCGGATGGCGAGGTGATGGAACCCTGCAATCCGCTGCGCAGCGCGTAGTAGCGCTCGTCGAACGCCAGCGGAACGTTTCCGCCCGCCATGCCTCCGAACGTATCGAAAAAGAAGCGCCGCCGAAAATGTTCAACCGAATCGTCGTCCAGCGGATCGTAGAGCGGGAAACGCGACAGGTCTTCGTCCGCATCGGCATACAGGTATTCTGCCTCGAACGTGACTTTGTGCGCCAGGCCGTTCACATTCAGCAACGTACTTTGGATGGTTGGATCCACTGACCACATCGGCAAGCTGGCGCGGGCGCCTGTTTGCCCGAAAGCGCGCGAGACATCGGTGCCGCTCAGGTCTTCGCCCCAGTAAGTCAGCCCACCCGCAACGTATGGCGACAACCGCACGGGCCCCAGGTCAAGTGGCAGGTCGACTTCGTGCCGGGTATCGGCACGGAGACCCTTGACATCGGCTTCCCAGGCCAACGGATCAAACTTGGCCAGGTCCACGGGGTCCTGCGGCGCCGAGGCAGTCCGCAGCCGCGCGTAGCCGACTTGCGAATGGCCAGTCCACGTCAGGCGGTCAAACAAGAAGGAGTGTCCGATAACGTGATGATCGAATCGCGGCAGCCATTCAGTCTGCGTGAAGAAGTCGTTCAGCCGGACGTCCGCCAGGATGCTCCATGTCGAATTGTCGTGGAACTGCTTGAGTTCAATTCCAGTCGTCTGGTCTTTTTGCTGATCCCACTCTTGCTCGAAATACTGCTCCAGAAAATTCCGGTCGCTGATGAAGCCGAGTTCGGCTGTGAGTTGAAAGTTGTTGTATAGCTGTTGGCGGTGCTGCCACAGCACGCGTCCACGCAGGTCCGCCTCGGGCGTCAGCGACATGCGGTCGCGACCCAGGATGTCGACGCCGTCGTCGTGAATGCCCCAGGCGTCGAGCACGCCGCGATAAGGGACCTGGCTGTTCAGGATACCCGGCCGATCGTATTCGAAGCGGGTGCCCAAAGCGAACCCGCGGTCCGACATGTAGTCCGTCGAAATCGTCCAATCGGTTCCCGCGGGGGCGTCGCGAATCCCGAACAGCTGATACGCGTCCAGGTCCGTCAGCACCTGAGTGCCGAAAATACTGTCGTTCCTCAGCGTAATCTGGTCGACGTAGTAGGTTGGCTTGGTCAAGTCGGTAGCGATGGTCGGCCAATAGAAGACAGGCACTCCGCCCAGATAGACGAAATTGTTGCGGCTGGTCGCCAGCATTTGGTGGTCGATCTGCTGCTTGCCAGCGCGGTCCAAAACGGGCGATCCGGTAAATGGGTCGACCACGGGCCGCTGGATGTCCTGGAACGTTGCCGTCTCGGTCTGGAACCAGTATCGCGGTGTCCCGATCTGGCTGGAGGTGGCCGCGGCGCCGTGAGCCAGGTAGTTGAATTGATCGACTTGCTGCAGGACGTCCGCCTTCAATCTCAGCAGGCCCTCGTAATCGGGAACGGGCGTGAACATCTCGGCTTGCAGCAGGATGCCGTAGCGGTATGTGACGTTGTAGTACATCCGCTCGGCGAAGATCTGCCGGTTGCCTTCGCGAAAGATGATGTTGCCTTCCAGGTAGAATTCGAGCGGTGTCGTATTGCTTTGAAAGCTTTCGCCCATCAAACGCAGCGTGTCGAAATTGGCCGTCCAGATGACCAATCGGTCGGCTTCCACTTCGATCTTGTTTCCCGTCAAGCCATCCACACCAACGATCCCATCCACGACCACGTTGATGCCCGACGAAAAAACAGCGACGGTTTCGTTGGAATTCGGGTTTTGAAACGCCTTCGCTTGTCCCCGAACTCCGCTGCGCTGGCGGAGGATGATGCGCCGCGCCGTGGGGTTGGCTTGGATCTGAGTTGGCGGCAGCGTTTCAGGGGCGACAAACTGAGCGGGTTGTACCAGATCCGGATTGGGACGACGCAGCGCGCTGCCGCGATGGTAGATGGCCGGCATCACGGGAGATGCAGGCACGGAGAGCGGCGCTGTGATTTCGATGTCAAAGATCGTGTGAAAGCGCCCGAACCACGTTTGATCCGTCAGGCGACTCGGCGGTTGCCCGGCAGACTGTTGACGCATCCCCAGGTCGCCGTTCTCCACAACAACGTTTCCCTCCAGGTAAGCGATCACCTTGCTGGAGGTTCCGCTGAGCGGCGCCGCGCGTTCTACCCAGAGGATCGCTTCATGGCTTGCCGCGCGCACGCTCCCCTGTCGCAAGTGAAAGTGCCCGTGAAGGTGCCACACTTCGTAATGGCCTTGTTGCCAGCGCGTGGCGTTGTCGGCGCGGATGTGAATGCCGTCGCGTTGATCGCCGAGCGGAATCTCCACTGCGGCGTCGGCGGACAGGGACAAGAGAGCGAAAACAAATCCGATGATCCCGGCGCGCGCGGTGGCCGTGTCGCGCCAGGCAAATGGCGCGCGCACCAGCGACGGTCGATGCTCACGTCGATTGATAATCAGATCTCGGCATCCTTGCCTGCGACGCAACACCGGACTTTGCAGCCCGAGGTCAATCGCCAGCCAACAGCTAAAACGATAAGAGTTCGAAACTTACAGAAAAGACTCCAGCACGAGCGGGTCGGATTATAGGCGCGGTCTCGAACCGCAACAAGACAAGCTGATCGACGTGCTAGCAACGGCCGTCGTGGCCGCCGTTCTAATTCGCCTCGACATTTTCGCCAGCGGATCGCCGGCGCCAGCGAAACAAGGCGCTAAGCCCCCACGCGGCCAGCAGGCACAGGATGGGCGCAAGCGGAGCACGCATGCGCAAATCACACCAATACGCCAGATGAACAAGGGAAAACGCCAGGCATGCTAGCAGCGCCGATGACCATGCTGGCGTGCAGGACGAATTCGCCAAAGCGATCAATCCAACGACCGCGGCCAGAAACAGGGCCCCGTACCATATCGATACAAGGAGGCGCTGCATTCGCTGCGCTGCCGGCTCGGGCGACGCGATCGCTTGCGGCGCGACGCCCCACAAGCGACTCAGGCGATACGCCGCCGCCAGAAAACAACCGGCTGGATCAGCACGGCACGCCCCTACCGCGCGGGCGTAGGCCTCCTGATCGATTTCAACTTCGTTCCAGTCGTTCCAGCGGCACAGGACCTGCCAGTCGATCATGAATGCCTGCGGTTTCCAGGCCGCCTTTTCGCTGCCGCGCAAGTGCGCAATGAACTCAGGATTGTTACCCAGCCACAACGTGTAGCCGCCGTGAGTCGTCAAGAAGATCGGTTTGCCGAACTGGATCTGATTGCGAATCGCCCACGGTGCCAAGGCGGCAATCACGACTGCCGAGCTGACTGCGGCTTCCATCCAACGCGACTTCTCCCGCCGGCACAGCATCAGCAGGATAACCATGACGCTCCACACGATGAACGTTGGTCGACACAACGTGCAAACGCCCAGCGACAGCCCGACGATGGCGGCGTGTCTGAGATTCGCTCGGTCAAAGTATCGAGTGATTGCCAACAGCGCCATGACGCACAGGAAGGCGGCAAGGGTTTCCGTCATCACCACCGTCGATTGTTTCAGCAGGATCGGATCGACCGCCACCAGCGCGGCCGCCAGGTAGCTCCACCGCCCCAGCTTCCAGTTGGCTGCCAGCAGCAACACACCGAACACCGTTGCCGCGCCCAGGAGGACGTGCAATACGGCAACCGCCAGGGGACGCAACTGGCCATCCCACGCGATCGCCGCCAGCACAGTTGGATAGAGGGGCGGCCGATAGGCGGTCGGCGTCAGCACGCCCGCGCGGCTGCGCGCGAAGGTATGGTTCTGGACCACGTTCTCCGCAATGGCTCGATAACCGTCGGGGTCGGCGTCCAGGCTGGCGAAGTCCGGTACTAGTATCGCAACTCGCACGGCCAGGGAAAGAAGCAGTGTCAGCACACACGGTTTCCAGTGGAGTGGAGATCGTAATTCAGTCATGTACTGCTTTCAGCCGGCGATCCTGCTACGATACGGTTTCGAAATGCGAACCACCAACCACTCCCGTGAGGCTTGATTATGAACGTATCCGCGCGACTAATGATTGCACTGTTGTTTTCCGCCACGGCCATCCACGCTGCCGACGATTCGCCGTTGCCTGACGGCGCACGCGTTAAAGTCGAGGGCCGTGTGGCATTTACGGAGGGGCCGGCGTGGCACCCGTCGGGTAATGTCTATTTTAGCGACATCGTGAACAATCGCATCATGCGGTTGGATCCGAAGGGCGGCATGCACACGTATCGCACACCTTCGGGACGGGCCAATGGACTGTTGTTCGATCATCAAGGGCGACTGCTGGCCTGCGAGGGCGGCGGCGAGGGTGGCAACCGCCGCGTGACCCGAACGGAATTGGATGGTTCGATTACCGTGTTGGCGTCCGAATTCAAAGGCCAGGCGTTCAATTCTCCCAACGATCTGGCCATCGATTCGAAGGGGCGAGTCTACTTTACGGACCCACGTTACGGCGATCGTTCCGGGTTGCAGATCCTGGATGCCTCCGGCCGCGCGATCGAAGGGGTCTATCGAATTGACTTCAAGAACGATGGCAGCGTGCAGCAATTGTCGCAGATCATCACCCACGAAGTGCATCGTCCGAACGGGATCCACGTTTCCCCCGACGACCGGCGCCTGTTCGTCGCCGACAACGTCAATGACGACGAAGGGAGTCAACGCAAACTATGGCGATTTGATCTCGACAGCAACGGCAACATCGTCAGCGGTAGCCAGAAACTGCTCTTCGACTGGGAAACCGATCGCGGCCCCGACGGGATGGCCATGGACACCGCAGGCCGCTTGTACGTGGCCGCCGGGTTTAACTTTCCCAACGAGCCTTACGAGACCGTCAAGAAGTACAAGGCCGGCATCTACGTCATCAGCCCAGAAGGCAAGCTGATCGGCATGCTGCCGGTTCCCGCGGACATGATTACAAACTGCACGTTTGGGGGTAAAGACTTGAATGTGCTGTACATCACGGCCGGGCATAAACTGTGGAGCGCCGAGACCAAAGCCAAGGGCTACGTACCGTGGCTGGCGAAATAAAGACCACTACAGCAGATTGTCCAGCCGCACCAGGCTGCCCGTTTGCACCGACTTCCGGGCGGCCAGGCACATGGCGACGGACCACTTGCCGTCGTCGCCAGTCGCCGCCAGGGGGCCGCCGTGTTGGACAGCCCGCACCATGCCGGCAATTTGATCTTCCAGTTCGAAGACTTCGCCCGTAATCCTGGTGATTGGAATTTCGCGCGCCGTCTCGCCGTCGAAAGCCCGCAAGGAAAAGGTCGGATGACGCGTGCGGTCCTGCGCGCCGCTCCAACTGGCCCACAATGCCCCTTGGGTGCCAGTAATCTTCGCGGTTTGATGATGCTCGAACGCAGCCAGCGTCTGCGAAATGACCGCATAGGCTCCGGTTCGATAGTGGACGATCGCGCTGAAATTGTCCTGCAGCTCCGGATGTCCCTCCTGGCGGGAATTGGCGATGGCATAGACGGCCTCCGGATTCCCGGCCGCGGAGAGATACCAGCGAGCCAGATCGAAGAAATGAATCGGTTCCTCAAGAATCCAATCGCCGACGCGATCGATATCATAACGCCAGCCGTCGGCGCCCAGCCGGTAGGGCCGCCGCGACAGTTCCAGCAGGCCATATTGCGGCTCGCCCACAACACCGTCATCGATCAAGTCCTTGACTTTCGCCCAGAGTGACGAGAATCGCAACTCATGGTCCACTGTCAGCAGCTTGCCTTGGGCAGCTGCGAGTTGAATGAGCTGGTCGCAGTGCGCCACGGTCAACGCCATCGGCTTTTCCAGCAGGACATGCTTGCCGGCGTTGAGTGCGGCGGAGGCAATCTCGAAATGCAAATGACTCGGCACGACGATATCGACGACGTCCACGTCGTCACGCGCCACCAGTTCGCGATAATCCGTGGTCACAAAAGCGGAGGGAAAAGCATCGCGTGCCGACTGGCAGGTTGATTCCGAGCGTGCCGCGATGGCTGTGATTTCCGCATTGGCGGTATTGGCAATGGCGCCGGCGTGGATTCCTCCCCAAGCGCCGAAACCGACAAGACCAAAGCGAACGTTATCCATGGTTTACTCCTGAGTTGCTGTCACAGTATATTCGGCCTTTGTCATCAGTTCCACGGTGGTCGCGCCTTGAGCACTGCCTGGACCTTGGGAGCCGTATCGGATAGGGAGCCTTCATGCCTGCAAATGATAACCTGACAGCGTCGCGAGCCAACTATGTAACGCATCTGGAATGCGGCCTGGCAGGTGATCGCTACGAAGCTGGCGAAGTCCATGGCTTGTCGAAAGCGCAGAAACCGTTGTTGGTGCGGTATGACCTGGCAGCCATCCAGCGCGACGTCGATCGCGATCAGCTGGCAGCGCGGCCGGAGGGACTGTGGCGTTATCGCGAATTCCTGCCCGTGCGTCAAACGGAGAACATTGTCAGTCTGGGTGAATCCCAGACACCCCTGATCCCCACGCCGCGACTGCAGGCGGGACGAGGCACCGTTTGGGTGAAGGACGAGGGTCGTTTGCCGACCGGTTCGTTCAAAGCCCGCGGTCTCTGCCTGGCCGTATCGATGGCGAAGGAACTGGGAATTCGCAGGGTTGCGATGCCGACCAACGGCAACGCCGGCGCCGCGCTCGCCGCCTACGCTGCGCGCGCCGGCATGGATGCTTATGTCTTTTGCCCGGAAGACACGCCGGAAATCAACGTCCGCGAAATTGCAGCTCAAGGAGCACGCGTCTGGCGCGTCAACGGTTTGATCAACGACTGCGGCCGCATCGTCGCCGAAGGAAAGCAGGCGTTGGGCTGGTTCGATTTTTCCACGTTGAAAGAACCGTACCGCATTGAAGGCAAGAAGACGATGGGGCTGGAGCTGGCAGATCAACTCAACTGGCATGTTCCCGACGTGATCCTTTACCCTACCGGCGGCGGGACAGGTCTGATTGGCATGTGGAAAGCGTTCCAAGAACTGCGGCAGATCGGCTGGCTGACCGGAAAACTGCCGCGGATGGTCGCCGTGCAGGCCGCGGGTTGCGCGCCGATTGTGAAGGCGTACGAGGCGGGAAACGAATTCGCGCCGCTTTGGAAGGATGCCCACACCGTGGCGGCGGGAATTCGAGTGCCCGTGGCGGTGGGGGATTTCCTGATCTTGCGCGCGGTGAGAGAGAGCGCGGGACTCGCCTTGGCGGTCACTGACGAAGCGATATTGCAGGCACGTGAACAGGCGGCACGCGAGGAAGGACTGCTGCTATGCCCCGAAGGTGCTGCCACGTTAGCTGCCTACCAGCAAGCGGTGGCAAGTGGTAAAATTTCAGCGGACGAGAGCGCCGTGCTTTTCAACTGCGCCAGCGGACTGAAATATGATCTGCCGCCGGTTACCGGGCGCCTAAACTGCCAGAGTGAGATTGATTTCGAGCAACTCAAATAACGAGGAGGCAGACATGGAGATCCAGGGTACCGAACAATTGGTTGCCAAGAAATGCAAACCCTGTGAAGGGGGCGTGGAGGCTTGCACGCTGAGTGAAGCCCAAAGCCAATTGGAAAAACTACCAGGCTGGTACGTCACGCACGACGGCCAGCGCATTCGCAAGGATTGGACTGTCAAACATTTCATGGCCGGGATGGACTTCTTCAATCGCGTCGCCCAGATTGCCGAAGAGGATGGCCATCACCCGGACCTGCACATTGCGGGATACCGCAACGTTTCGGTCGAATTGTGGACACACGCCATCGGCGGTCTCAGCGAAAACGACTTCATCCTCGCCGCCAAGATCGATCAAGTACCGATCGCGCTGCGCGATTAGCTGGACAGCGACAAGTTTGCGGCAATTCGCCAAAACTCAAGCACGCAGCCCGAGCAAGTGTATCCGGTCGTAAGTTACCCACTCGCTGGCGTTTCGAGCTCGTACAACGACGGAACCTAGCGCTGTCGGATTAGGCGGCCATTGACGGGACGGTGTTGGTGGACCGCGGGCACGTTCCTTCCAGTCGTACGTTGCCGGGCGACGGACGGATGCCGAAGTCGCTCGCCCCTGTAACTGGTACGACTGTCACTATTCTTCTGCGCGGTACTCCCAACACGGGCCACCTGCGAACGGACGGCGCCTGACCGCCGGGCGTGGGCTAACCTTTAACAGCAAATTGCACCTACGCCGTTTTCTGTTGTGGTAAGCCCGATGACACGTGGACCCCATCCTTCGCCGCTCAATGTCCTGGACGTGCTGCGCGTCCTGTTCCGGCATGCCAAACTCGTGCTGGGCAGTTTCAGTCTCATCGTGGTTGCCGGCATCGTGGCTGTTGTGATCTGGCCCAGGACCTACCAGTCCGACGCGGCGCTGTTGGTTCAGGTCGGTCGTTCGAGTATTTCGGTCGATCCTTCCGCCGTCACCGGCAATCAACCGGTGTCGATGAACGTGTCGCGCGAGCGTGAAATCAACACCGTCATGCAAATCCTGCAGACCCGTACGTTGCTGGAGCAGGTGGTCGACCAACTCGGCCCCAACGCCGTGCTGCAGGGCGGTGACGCCGGGCCCATTTCCATGGCTGATATGACTGCTGAGAAGCGCGAGAACGCCATCAAGAAACTCCGCGATGCCGTCCATGTTTCGGTAGGCCGGGGTTCGAATGTTATCGACATTTCGGCGGAATCGGCGTCGCCGGAGTTTGCACAGCACATTCTCAGCACGTATTTGAATGCGTTTCAGAAACAACACATTGAAGTGCACCACACGTCAGGGTCGTTTGAGTTCTTCGATGCAGAGGCAGCACGCGCAAAAAAGGAACTGGAAGAAACCAACGATCGGTTGGCCGATTTGAAGCAGAAACTGGGTCTGGTTTCGATTGCGGGACGGCGCTCGATCCTGGAAACGCAAATCAACGAATTAAATCGACAACTGCTTGACACGGAAACGGGTCTGGCCACCGTGCGCACCAAGTTGCGTTCGATTCGCCAGTCGGATCCGGGAGTGGAACCCGAGGAGAGCAGCAACAAAGTCTCCGACCAGGCCTTGGACGACATGCGCGTGCAGCTCTACGAGTTGCAGATCAGGGAGCGTGAATTCTCTTCGAAGTACACGGCCGATCATCCGCAGGTGGTGGCCTTGCGGGAGCAAGTCAAGCAATCCCAGCGTCTCCTGAATCGGCAGGAGTACGCCATCGCCGTAGCTCGCGAGAGTGAACTTGCCGAGAAAATGGAGTCGTTGAAACAACGCCATGCCGAGGCGACCGCAACGCTGTTGGCCTTGAGCGATCAGGACAAGGAGCTCAAGAGCCTCGAACGGCAGGTTCAGTTTCTGACCAGGAACTACCAGCAGTTGGACGACAAACGCGAGCAGGCGCGCATGGGACAGGAGATGAATGCGAAGCACATTTCCAACATTAAGGTCGCGCAGGAGCCGACCTTGATCGTGGAACCGGCCAGCCCGCGCGTCGGTACGATCTTGTGCCTGGCGTTGGTAGGCAGCATCTTTGGTTCTGCGGCATTGGCTTTCGGCGCGGAAATGATCGACGACACACTGCAGACGCCGGACCAGGTGGAACAGACGCTCGGCTTGCCGGTCCTGCTGACGGTACCTCATCTTGCCAACAACAAACCGCTCGCGCGATAGGACTGGCCAATGACAACGACAACCGTTGCTGCAGAACAATGCACCCCACCCCCCCTGGTCGGCGATCGCGGCGATCTTTACCAGTCGCTGGTCCGGCAGATCGCGCGCCGCTGCGCTGCCGACGAGTCCAGGGTGATTGGCGTGACGAGCTGCACGCATGGTGAAGGTGCGACGACGGTGGCCACCAATCTGGCGAAGAGCGCCGCTCGCAGCGATCCGTCCCGGGTCCTGCTGATTGACGGGAATACGGAGCACCCCGCGCTGCACCACGAGTTTTCCACGCCGGGGGCCAAAGGCTGGCGTCACCTGCTGACGGGTGATTCCTCTGTCGAGGACGCCATCCAGGCTACGCAGTGGAAGAACCTATCGCTCATCACGGGCGGCACGGAAGTGCCCGCGACGGCATCGGTAAATCCGATTGCTGTCGCACACGTGCTGGAACAACTCCGCGAGTCGTTTGAATGGGTAATCGTAGACCTGCCGCCTGCCAATCCAACGACATCCTGTTTTTCCGTCGCACAGGCGCTGGGCAGTTTGCTGCTGGTCCTGGAAGCCGAAGGCGTTCGCGGCCCGGTCGCCAGGCGTGTGTGCGAACAATTTCAGCGAGACGGTGTGAATCTGGTCGGCATCGTCCTCAACAAACGGCGCAGCCACATTCCGAACTGGTTGTACCGGCGCTTATAGAAACCGTCACATCATGATCCTTCCCACGACAACAATGCACCCGCAGACGAGAGCCCGTTGACATGTTTTCCTTCATCAAGAACCTGATTGCCGTTCCTCCCTTACAGGACTTCCAGTTCCTGCTTGCCGAGCAAACCTTCTCCGGCGTGCTGGACCGTGAGCGTAACCGCGCGGACCGTAACGGCGGTACCTTTTCGTTGGTTGTCGTCAAATTGCCGGAGGCGGGCAACCTGGACGACCACTTGTTCTCTCTGGACGGCTACTTGAAAAGCCGTCTGCGCGGGACGGACGTGGCGGGCATCCTTGACGACTACCATGTCGGAGTGTTGCTCCCGGACACCTCATTCAAATCCGCCTGGCGGCTCGCCGGCGACATCCGCGACAACTGCGACACCAACGAATGCTGGTTTTCGTGTGAAGTGGTCGAATACCCCGAGCAACCGCCGCAGCCACCTGCCGCCAAACGCTCGGAGGAACCAGCCAGCATGCCGGACGAAGCGGAACCGACCCGGTCGATGACCTCGTTTTTCGTGAGGCCGTTACGGCCCTGGAAACGGGCGGTTGATATAGTCGGTGCGGCGACCGGTCTAGTTGTCGCCGCTCCGATTCTGTTGCTGGCGGCCGCTGCCATCAAACTCACGTCGCGAGGGCCAGTTTTTTTCGTCAACGCCGCTCGGGATTGGGCGGCCGACCGTTTTGGATTTTCAAACTGCGCACCATGTGCGTCGACGCGGATGAACTGAAAGCCCGGCTGCAAGAGCAAAATGAACAGGACGGACCGGCCTTCAAGATCGAGCATGACCCTCGGATCACGCGAGTCGGTCGGTTCCTGCGCAAGACGTGCATCGACGAACTACCGCAACTCTGGAATGTACTCAAAGGCGAAATGACACTCGTCGGGCCCCGACCGCTGCCTTGCGATGAATCCGATCAGTGCCAGAACTGGGAACGCCGGCGGCTGGACGTGACACCTGGAATCACCTGCATTTGGCAAGCCAATGGCCAACCCCGAAATAGTTTTTCGGAGTGGATGCGGATGGATATCCGCTACGCGAGAAAACGAACCATCGGGAACGATGTCCGACTGATTGTGAAAACAGCGGTGAACATTCTCTTTCGACGCGCTTCCAATAGCTGATAAGTTGTCGTGACAAACGTGCAATTCAAACGAATCCCGATCAATCAACTTGATTCGCAGCAACTGCGGGTTTGGAGCGACTTGCAGGAAGGCAGCTGCAAGTATGCCAGTCCCTTCTTTCGTCCGGAGTACGCGCAGCTCTATGCCGCAGCGCGCGGCGCGATCGAGGTCTGCGTGCTTTCCGAGAACAGCAAACCGGTTGGTTTCCTTCCCCTAGAAGTTAAATCGGGCTTGGCTCAGCCGCCACGTTATCCGTTCACAATGGTCCAGGGCGCCGTCGTCAGGGAGGACGTGGAGTGGTCGCCAGTCGAACTACTTTCCGCTTGCCAGTTGAGTGCCCTTCACTTCGACCATATGATTCGCGCGCAACATGAGTTTCAGCGCTATTGCCGGATTCATCGCGCTTCCTATTCCATTGATCTGTCGTCCGGGTTTGACGAGTACCGTGAACAAAAACGGCGATCCGGAACGCATGCCTTCGCGCATGCCGCCAATCGATTACGCAAGTTGCAGCGTGAAGTCGGGCCGGTCGAAGTCTCGCGTGACGACGATCCCGACGCGTTAATCCTGTTGTTGCGATGGAAAGATCGGCAGTGCCGCCGAACGGGAGTGGCCAGCATCTACTCGTTCCCCTGGACCACGAAATTCCTGGCTCAAACGTTGAGACAGAATTCAGATTGCTTTCGCGGGGAACTGTGGTCCTTACGCGTCAACCGCCAATTGGTCGCGGCACACTTGCTGCTCCGCGCGCAACACGTCGCGCAGGGGTGGGTCATGGGTTACGACACACGATTCCGAACCTACTCGCCGGGAATGCTGCTGTTACTGCGCATGCTTGAGGAACTGCCGCGCACCGGCATTCACTTCTTCGACCTGGGCACTGGCTATGAGAGATACAAGGCGCAACTGATGACCCATCAACGAGACGTTTCGGAAGGAAGCATTGACTTGCACCCGGTTCGAGGCTCGGCCTGGAACTGCTGGCTTTCGATTCGCGACGCCGTACGAAACTCGCCGCTGCGCCGGTCGGCGCTGCGCGTCGAACGAACCCTGGCGAATATTCGCCGGAAGCACGGACACCCGTATTAGGCGTCTCACCGCCACCCAACATTCACACTGGACCTTACCTGAAGATTGATTCTTAGCATGGACATACAACGCATTCCCATCCACGAACTCACGCCGGAACAGTGGCAAGCCTGGAGCGACTTGCAGCAAAGCCACACGGCCTACGCCAGTCCGTTTCTGCGTCCGGAGTACACGCAGCTGGTCGCGACGGAACGAGACAACGTGGAGGTGACAATTCTCAGCGAAGACGGGCTTCCCGTTGGATTCCTGCCGATCGAGGTGAAGGGGCGCGTCGCCAAGGCGCCTGGTTTCCCATTCACAATGCGTGAAGCGGTGATCGTCAAAGCGGATGCCGACTGGTCGGTTGAGCAGCTCCTGTCAGGCTGCCAGTTGAAAGCGTACAAGTACAGCCACTTGATCACGGGGCAGCTGCCCTTCCAATCTTATTCGCGCGTCCAGCGGCCGACATTCTGCATCAACTTGTCGCAAGGCTTCGAAGCGTACTGCCAGTCAAAGCGCGAAGAGGGCTCCAGAGTCTTCACCCAAATCGGCAATCGCCGGAGGAAACTCGAACGCGAAGTCGGGCCACTGGAGATTGCCAACGTTCCGGACGACGACAGTTTGCAGACACTCGTCGAGTGGAAAAACGAACAGTGCAAGAGGACGGGTGTGGCAAGTATCTACGCGTTTCCGTGGGTACAACACTTTCTTCGTCGCACCCTTGAACTCACAGCCGATTCATTGCGCGGAGAACTGTGGTCGCTGCGAGTTCATGGCAAACTTGCGGCGGTGAATCTGCTGCTGCGTTCGTATCAAACGGCCTACGTCTGGGTGCTGGGGCACGAGCCGACACTCGGCAAGTACGCACCCGGAAACGTGTTGCTGGCCGGGATCCTTCGTCAACTTCCCGAGACGGGCATTCGACTGGTCGATTTGGGTACGGGCGAGAACCAATACAAATCCCGGCTCATGACACACATTGAAGAAGTGTCTGAGGGTTGTGTTGATCTGAGACCGACGACGCGCGCCGCCTGGCATACCTGGCTGCAGTTGCGCAACGTCGTTCGCCATTCGCCATTGCGAGGCTCGGCCCATCGAGTGGACCGCGTGCTGGCGGATATTCGCAGAAAGCTGGGGCGGCAGTACTGAGGAACACGAAATGTCGAAACAAGCAACAACTGGTCGGCGTCCCCGCGTCGTGCAGATTTCCTACGCCTGCTCGCCCTTTCAGGGCTCCGAGCCGGGCGTGGGCTGGCACCGGGCGGTACAAGCAGCGCAGCATTGCGATGTCTGGGTCATTTGTGAAGGCAGCGAGTTTCGCGAACCGGTTAATCGCTACTTGCAGGAGCACGGGCGAATCGAAGGCTTGCGAGTCGTCTTCGTTGACATACCACACAGGACTGGCTGGAAGGCACGACTGCCGGGTTCGTTCTATCTGCGCTACAACTCATGGCATCGGCAAGTCCGTGACGTAATCGCACAGCTGCATGGCGACATGCCTTTCGACCTGGTCCATCAGTCCAACATGTGCGGCTATCGTGAACCCGGCTACGGATGGACGATCGATGCGCCGTTCGTCTGGGGACCCGTTGGCGGGACGCAGAACTTTCCGCCTCGATTGCTGATCCACGCTGGCTGGCAAGGCGCGCTGCCCGAGGCCACTCGTAGCATCTTGAACTATTGTCAGCTGCGTTGTAGTCGTCGGGTCCGGCAAGTCGCGGAACGTGCGAGCGTGCTGCTGGCCGCCAATACGACCATTCAGCGACATCTGCGGGAGACGCTCGGCTGCGATTCCCGCGTGATCCTGGAAACCGGGGTCGATTGTCGCCTGTTTCACGGTACGGCGGCATTGCTGCAGGATAGCGACGATATTGTCCTGCGCGATCCGCGTGAAGAACGGCACGACAAGACACTGCGCATCCTCTGGAGCGGCGAACACTTTGTCCGCAAGTCGCTCTCCCACTTGCTGGAAGCCCTGGCGGCGCTGCCGCCTGCCGCCGCGTTTCGACTCCGCGTCATAGGAGATGGCGCCGAAAACAAGCGCTGGAAACGCCTCGCTCAGCGACTCGGTATCCACGACCGTATCGAATGGACCGGTTGGCTGTCGCATCACAACGCGCTGCAACAATATCACTGGGCGGACGTGTTCGCGTTCACCAGCATGCGCGATACGACGGGGACCGTCGTTCTGGAAGCCTTGGCCAACGGGCTTCCCGTAGTCGCGCCCGATCATCAGGGCGTCGGCGACCTGATTAGTGAAACATGCGGCTTTAAAGTCCCGGTGACGCGGCGTAAAGCGATGATCGAATGCTACCGTGACATCTTCGCCAAGATCATCGACGGCAGCATTGACCTCGCACCACTGCGCCGCGGCGCGCTGCGCAAGGCGGTGGATTGTGGCTGGCGCAACCACGGGCGCCGGATTGTGCAAGTATATCGAGACGTCTTGGGCGAGTCGTTCGATTGGTCGAAACGAACACGGACGTCTGAATCTTTGGAAGAAGTGATGGTGTAACGATATGGGGCTGCCAGTCGCCAGCCTGCCGGATTCGGCAGAAGTCATTGATGTGTCCGAACCGACCTGGTTCGATTCGTTGGATGAGGTCATGATGCGCGCTGTGTCTTGGTCGGGTTCGGCACTAAACCGGGTGGCCGGACGCCGCTCGGGCAATGCTCCCGGCATCATCACGTATCATCGCATAACGCAGAACATTCCCACCGTTCCCAAGCCGCAGCACAACGTCACGCCGAATCGCTTTCACGAGCAACTTCAGGGGTTGTTGCGTCAGGGCTTTCAACCCTGGCCGCTCACGCAATTGTTGGACCACGTGCAACGTGGTCGCCACGTTCCCGAGCGGGTATTCGTAGTTACGTTCGACGATGGTTTTGAGAGCGTCTATACGGATGCGTTTCCGATCCTGCAGGAGTTGCAAATCCCGGCCACGGTTTTCATCAACACGGCGTATATCGGCAGCGATGCTCCGTTTCCCTTCGACTTGTGGGGCTCCCAATTCCGCAATGAAGTACGGAGTGACGCGTATCGTCCACTTTCGTGGCGACACGTTTACGAACTCGCCGGCACCGGCCTGATCGAATTCGGCGCCCACACCCACACGCATCGCGACTTCCGCGGACGTCCGCGAGACTTCTACAACGACTTGCTGACCAACCTGGAGATGCTCCGCGAAGAACTGGGCGAGGAGTCGTTTCCGTTCGCCTTTCCCTTCGGCGGATCGCATCGCGGGTTCTCGGGCGGCGACTTGACCGCGGCTGCGAAACAGGCCGGCGTTACCTGCGCGTTGTCCACCGATCCACTGGTCGTGGACTTGCAGCGCACACCGTATGAATGGGGACGCTTTAACGCGTTCGACTGGGATACGTCCGCGACGCTGGGATGCAAGCTGAATGGCTGGTACAGCTGGGCTCCGCGATTGAAACGCGCGGTTGTGGCGGCGCGAAGCAGGAAGCGAGGCTAGGCATGGTCGGCATCCAAACGCCATCGCTGGTTTCCGAAACCACGCTGGGGAGCCGGCTGCGCCGGTGCATGGAGGACCTGTGCGGCCCGGACCGCGCGCGCGGCCTGCTGGGAATACTGGATCAAGCGATTGTCAGCGGCACTCGTTTCCTGGTCACCGTGTTGCTGGGCCGCGTTTGCGGAGCCGACGAATTGGGCCGGTACGCGCTGGGGACCACCGTACTGATACTGATCGCCGCCGTCCAGGAAAGCCTGATTACGCTTCCCTACACGGCATTCTGTCATCGACGCGACGAATCCGAACGGCGCCGCTACGCAGGCAATGTGCTCAAGCAATTCGCTGTTCTGTCAGCAATCGCGGCGCTTTTCCAACTGCTGCTGGCAACGGTTTATCTGCTGACGGATTCCCCCAACGGGATTGTCGGCGTCATGTGTGCGCTCGTCGGTGTCTTGCCCTTGTTCCTGCTGCACGAATTCTGCCGGAGGATCGGTTTCGCTCACCGGGACGTCGCTTCCGTCGTCGTCTTTGATAGTGCGTTCGCATCGGTCACCGGCTTGTTGCTGATCCTGGCTTCGCTGTACGGAGTCCTCAGCGGACTCACCACACTGCTGCTCGTCGGAATGGCCTACGGCACCGTGGGCGGCGTGTGGTTGTACAAGTCGATTCGCAACTACGACTTCTGGGACCGCCAATTGCTGGACGACATCTTCCGTCATTGGTCGTTTGGCAAATGGATCCTGGCGGCCGAGAGTTCCATGGTCGTCCGCAGCTACCTGGGCGCGTGGGTGCTGGCTTTGTATATCAGCGAGGCCGCCACGGGAATCTATACGGCCTGCATGATGGTAGTGGTGCTGGCGAACCCCTTGCTGATCGGCGTCAGTAATGTGCTGGCCCCCGACGTGGCACATGGATTCGCCAGCGGCGGCATCCGGGCGGCGCGTCGGATCGTCTGGAAAACCACCATGGGCATGGCCATTCTTGCGACAGCGTTCTTCTTGTTGATGA
>CALBSZ010000762.1 GCA_937967665.1 uncultured Planctomycetaceae bacterium | reverse complement strand
TCATTTCAGTGCGTTTTTTTCAGGACGTAGCGGTCTTACGGCCTGCCGGCTGTAAAGCTGTGCCGGTTGTAACGGCCGCAGGGCCTGTCCTGGGACTTGCGTCCCAGGGTTCTTCATTTCGTCGCTTCGCGACTGGGAACCCGCAATCCAAGCGCAACCAACCGCGAAGCGGTGACATGCGATAGCCTCGGACGCCAGTCCGAGGTTGGATTTTGTCTGACGGGGGTCACGCCGAGTCACGATCCTCCGCTTGCAGGCGGAGCAGTAAGGGCAGGACGACCAGGTTGCCCAGCAGGCCGCCGAGCATCGTCAAACAGACCAGCAGTCCGAAGTAGACCGTGGGAATGAATTGGCTGGTCGTCAGGACGGCAAAACCGACAATCAACGCCAGGGTCGAAAACACGAGCGCTCGACCTACTCGCTGCTGCACCGCCAGGATGCTGGAAATCACCCGCTGTCCGGCTCGACGTTCCCGCTGAAACGCGAAGATGTAGTGAATCGAGCTATCGATCGAAAGGCCCAGCGACACCGCGGCGATCATCGCGGCGCCCATGTTGATCTTCGTTCCGGACCATCCCATGGCCCCCGTGACGATGAAGATCGGCGCGACGTTGGGAACCATGGCAATGGCGGCCAGCCGGAAGCTGCGAAACGCGATCAGCATGGTGATGCCGATACCGGCGATGGCGGCAGCAAACGACGTCCACTGATCACGCGTGATGCTGTCGATCAATTTCGCCAACAGGACGTAGAAGCCCGTCACTTCGGCAGCCGGAAACGCTTCTGCTGAAATGCGCCGGACATCGGCAATCAAGCGATTCTTTTCGTCCGCGCTGCGACGCTCGGGAGACCGTAGCATGATCCGGTAGTAATAGCGGCCTGAGTCGGGATCCTGGCCGTGCAAGGCCTTGGTGAAGGTGGGCATCTGGCGCGCCATGACGGATTGTGCTAGGGGCACAACCAGATTTCTTCCCGCGCTTGGCGTGCTGGCTTCGATCGCATCCGCCCAGCTCAACACGCGTAGCGACTGTCCGGACAATTCCGTGCGCAAGCGGTCTTGCAGCGCCAACACGCGATCCAGGTATTCCGGTTCCAGCGTTTTTTCGGCGGGCAGCACAATGTCCCAGATGCCGGCGCCGCCCAAGCGTTCTTCCGCGGTGTCGTAACCGCGCACAATCGGGCTGTTCGCGCGGAAGTTCTTGGTGAAATCGGTTTCCACTTCCAACTGTGTGATCCCCGCGCCGGCCAGCAAGGTGACGATGACCGCGATCCCCGCCAGCAGCCCGGGGCGCTGCTGGATCACATCGACAAGCTGCGCCAGTTGCAGGTCCAGGTAGCGTTCTCCCCAGGCCTGGTGGGGATCGCGGTCATAGCTCCCGATCAGCACGAGTCCAGGGAGGAGCAGGATCAAGCTCACCATCACCAGCAGCGAGCCGGTGGCCATCATGATGCCGAAGTCGTGCACCGGGCCGACATCCGCAATCAGCAGCGCGGCGAATCCCACGGCGTCGGTAACACATGCCCAGGCAATCGGTACGGCGAGGACGCGGAGCGTCTGTTTCAAGGCATCGCTGGCAGGGTGACCAAGATTGCGGAATTCGCGGAAACGAACGATCACATGCACCACCATCGCCGTGGCCACGACCGTCACGATGGCCGTGAGCATGGAACTCACCATGCTCAACTTAAGACCCGCCCAGGTCAGTGTCGCGCGCGTCAGCAGCAGAGTGAGTTGCACGATCAGCGCCGGCACAATCATCCATCGAATACTGCGAAAGCACAGCAGGATCGTCGCGGCGAGCAACAGAACGCAGGTCGAACCAAGACGTCGGCCGTCCTCTTCCACGTGACGAAAGCCGTCGGTCACCATGACCGCTTCGCCGATGACTTCGCCGTCTGCCAGCGACTGGATTTTTATACGCAACTGGTCGACCGTTTCACGACGCGGCGTGCTGGCAGCCGTGTCCAGCAGGCAAACCACCGCGGCCAGCTGGCCGTCTGCGGAATGTGTGTAACCGACAAACATCTTGCGGAATGCCATCGCCAGCTCGCTGTCGCCCGTGATGCGCACCTCTTGCCGTGACAGCGGGTAGCGGATGCGAAGAATTGGTTGGATCGCCTCGTCCAACGTCGCCAGACTCAAGACTCCGGCCACGCCGGGAGTGTCCAGCAAGGCCGCGCTGATCTGTGCGAGGCGATCGATGCCGCGGGTCTCCAACAGCGCGGGATCTTCGTAGACCGCCAACACGATTTCGTTACCGCCGAAAGTCTGCTTCAGCTGCCGGTAAGCAGCCAGCCCCGTGTCCTCCGTGACAAACATGTTCTCAATCGAACGATCGAAATCCAATGCCCCGGCAGGCCGCCATGCCGCGGCCGCCAGCACCACCGCCGTGGCCAACAGCCACCAGCGCCAGGCAATCAGCCGCGCGGCGAATCGAGTTCCGGTATCGTCCATCTCATCAGCTTATCGCCGACGCGCGCGTTCGTCGATAAGCAGTGTTCGGGACATCTTCCTTTCTGGAGAGCGTCAGGATTGCGGAGATCCGCGAGAATACCAGCACGCCGCGGAAGCAAGTGTGTTTGGATATACGTGACCCACTCGCTTGCGCTTCGTGCTTGTACGACGGACGCACCCGATGCTGTCGTCCTAGTGCTTTGTCAACGCTTAATCTTAGGGTGGCTGGGTTCGAACGACAGTGAGCTCCCAGGCTGCAAAACACTGGGGGCTCGTTTCACTCGACCCCAGCCACCCAATCCCAATGCTTCTACTTGACAAAGGCTAGGGAGTGAAGTCAAGCAGGTCGTTCAGTTCGTCGGGCGTTTGCATCAGGTCGAGCAACGGTTGTTGTGTGCCGTCGGTAGCGAGCAGGGCCAATGCAGCTTCCATGGCCTTCAGCGCGATGCTTTGCAGGGTAGCGGGATAAAGCGCGACCGAGTACCCCATCTCAGCGAGCTCTTCGAGCGACAGCAGGGGACCGCGGCCAAACTCCGTCATGTTGGCGATCAGGGGAACCTCGACTTGCCGCGCAAACTGCTCGAATTCATCCGCGGTTTCCATCGCGTCCGGAAAGATCCAATCCGCTCCCGCCGACACGTATTGCCGGGCCCGGGCGACCGCTTCGTCGAAGCCATGGACGCCGCGAGCGTCCGTGCGTGCGACGAGTATGAAATCGGCGTCGGCCCGGGCCGCCACGGCGGCGCGGATCTTTTCGCACAGGGCCTCCGCACTGACCAGCGACTTGCCGGCTTGCGGCGCGGCAACCGGAGAACGGTCTTGATCATCCATCTGGATCGCGGCGGCGCCAGCCGCCTCGATTTCAATAACGGTACGCTGAACGTTCAAGACGTCTCCGAATCCCCCGCCGGCATCGACAATCAGGGGTATCTCTACCGATCGCGTCAGATAGGTCGCCTGCTGTACCAGTTCGGTAAGCGTGTGGAAACCGAGATCCGGCAAGGCCAGGACGCTGGCCGATACGACGGCGCCGGAGAGATAGGCGGCGTCGTAACCCATCTGCTGTATCAAGCGTCCCGCCAGCGCGTTGGGGGCTCCGACCACTTGGATCGCGGCGGCATCGATACTGTCACGCAGGATTTGTCCGGGTGACCGGTAAGTCGATTCGTTCATGATTGCCTGCTAACTGTTCAGTCCTTGCCCAACTATTGGGCAAATCAGGGGTTTGGGAGGATCGCAAGAAATGCCCAAAAAACGCTGCAAGCCGATTGCATTCAAAACATTATGTCCTAAGATGTGCGGTTTAAATAGGTCGGTTGGCATGTTCATTGCATCGGCCGTAGCGAGCCCAGGCAAGTGCGCGGATCGTACAGTTCGTTGCCGGATCATTTCGCGGCAACTGCCCACCGTCGCTCAGGGCCCTCCGCCAGGCTGGCAGGAGTGATCGGGAGCCCGCCCCGGAAAGGATACTTGGCGTGGTGGTACAGAAACACACATACATTGTTGTTGTAAGGAGTTGACCGAAAGATGTCGAAGACGAAACTTGAATACATTTGGCTGGATGGTTCGAAGCCCACTCAGGGACTGCGCAGCAAGACCCTGATCAAGGCAGATTTTAAGGGGACTTTGGACGATTGCCCGATGTGGTCGTTTGACGGGAGTTCCACCGAGCAGGCCACCGGCAACGACTCGGATTGTTTGCTCAAGCCGGTATCGCTGTTCCCCGATCCCGGTCGCAAGAACGCGTTCCTGGTGATGACTGAAGTGCTGAATGCGAATGGCACGCCACATGTCACGAACGGCCGCGCCACGATTGACGACGACGACGACGATTTCTGGTTCGGTTTCGAGCAGGAATACTTCCTGTGGGATCGGATTACGAATGTTCCTCCTGGATTTCCAGCGGGCGGTTATCCTGGTCCGCAGGGCCCGTACTACTGCTCGGTCGGCGCTCGCAATGCCCACGGCCGTGCGTGTGTCGAAGAACACCTCGACGCCTGCCTCGAAGCGGGACTCAATGTCGAAGGTATCAATGCCGAAGTCGCCGCGGGCCAGTGGGAGTTCCAGGTGTTTGCCAAGAGTGCCAAGCGAGCCGGCGATCAAACGTGGGTTGCCCGCTACCTGCTGGAGCGGGTGGGCGAAAAGCATGGTTTTGCCATCGAATGGCATCCGAAGCCGCTGGGGGCCACCGACTGGAACGGATCGGGCATGCACGCCAATTTCTCCAACGGCGCGATGCGCGAAGCGGGTGGCAAGGAAATGTTCACCAAGATCTGCGAATCGTTCGGCCAGTATATTCCTCGCCACATTGACGTCTACGGCGCGGACAACAACCAGCGTTTGACCGGTCTTCATGAAACGCAAGCAATTGACAAGTTCAGCTACGGCGTTTCGGATCGCGGTGCTTCGATCCGCATTCCGGTGAGCACCATCGAGCACGGTTGGAAAGGCCGCCTGGAAGACCGACGCCCCGCGTCGAACGCCGACCCTTACAAGGTTGCCGCGGCGATCATCAAGACCGTCACCGAAGCACTGTAAGGCGATTCCATTTCAGGATACGTGACCTCACTGCATAGACCCTTGCGCACGCAGGCAAGGGTCTATTTTTGTAGCATGCTGTCTGAGACAATGGAAAACTGTTTGTGAGTTCGGTATTGCCTGGAAGCACGGGCGCCGCGCCGCGGGCGCGATTCCCGGAATACAGTCGGAGAACCCTGCATGACGAAGCCGCGTGAAGTTCTGACGCTCTGTCGCGAAAAGGGCATCAAGGCCGTGGACTTGCGCTTCGCGGATCTGCTGGGAACGTGGCAGCACTTTACGATTCCGGTCAGCCGGCTGGAAGAAGACACGTTCGAAGAAGGCATCGGCTTCGACGGTTCCAGCATCCGTGGCTGGCAGGCGATCCACGAATCGGACATGCTGATGATCCCGCAGCCGGAAACCGCCTTTGAAGATCCGTTCGCGGAACTGGCGACGCTGGCGATCCTCTGCAATATCGTCGATCCTCTGACACGGTTCGATTACTCGCGGGATCCCCGCAACGTCGCGCGAAAGGCCGCCAACTACCTGAAGAGCACCGGCATCGCCGACACCGCCTACGTGGGCCCGGAAGCGGAGTTTTTCATCCTGGACGATGTGCAGTTCGAACAGAATGCGCAGAGCGGCTACTATTGCCTCGACAGCCGGGAAGGGGAGTGGAATCGCGGCGAGCCGTCTGGAAACGCGGGCGTCGTTCCGAATCTGGGCAACACCGTGCGCTACAAGGAAGGCTACTCTCCCGTCCCGCCGTCCGACCAGAACTGGGACATCCGCAACGAAATGATGCAGACCATGATCCGGTGCGGCCTGACGGTGGAAGGGCATCATCACGAGGTCGGTACGGCAGGGCAAGCCGAAATGGATCTGCAGCACGACGAACTGCTGGCCATGGCCGACGCGGTCATGGTGTACAAGTACGTGGTGAAGAACGTCGCGGTCCGCCACGGCCGCGCCGCTACCTTCATGCCGAAGCCTCTTTTCGGGGACAACGGCAACGGCATGCACACCCACTTTTCGTTGTGGAAAGACGGCGAGCCGCTGTTTTCCGGGAGCGGCTACGCGGGACTCAGCGAAACCGCCCTCCACGCGATCGGCGGGATCCTGCAGCATGCACCGGCGCTACTGGGCTTTACGAATCCGACCACCAACAGCTACAGACGCCTGGTTCCCGGCTACGAAGCGCCGGTCAACCTGACCTACTCCCAGCGCAACCGAAGCGCCGCGTGCCGCGTCCCGATGTACAGCACCAGCCCCAAGAGCAAGCGGATCGAATTCCGCTGCCCTGACCCGACGTGCAATCCGTACCTGGCGTTCTCCGCAATCTTGATGGCGGCGCTGGACGGCATCCAGAACAAGATCGACCCCGGCGAGGCGATCGATAAGAATATTTACGATCTGCCTCGGGACGAGGCGGCCGCCGTCCGTACCACACCCGCCTCGCTGAACGAATCGCTCCGCGCGCTCGAACAGGACCATGAATTCCTGGTTCGCGGAGACGTTTTTACGGAAGACGTGATTCACACGTGGATCCATCACAAGCGTTCCCGCGAAGTCGACGCGGTCCGGTCGCGCCCGCATCCCTACGAGTTCTGCCTGTACTTCGACGCCTGAGTCGTCGTCCATCGGCCTACGGAACCGAAGGTTAGAGGTTCGAATCCTCTGGGGTGTACTCCTAAAGCCAGTAACCGCAACGGTTTCTGGCTTTTTCTTTTTTGCCACTTCCGCTTTCGAGTTGGCAATCCTCAAAAATCCTCAAATCCATACCTGACATTGCTGGAATCGGAATCCGGTCAGCGCAAAGATAAACGGCAGTCGAAACTTCGACTGCCGTTCGATCTGGCCATCAACTTGATGCAGGTCAGACGTCAGCCTGCCTGATCTCTGCGGCGAAGTTCGCCACAAAGTCTCTCGGCTTCTGCCCAATCTTGGTTTCTGTATGCCTGCTCCAGCTTAATGACCAAAGGATCATTCGCCTTGGGTGTGTAGCCGTACCGGGTCAAGACTTCTGGCGGCAGGCTACTGGCAATTCGGTTGAACATTCGATTGCTCTTGGCTCGAAACTGCCGTTCCTGTTCAGGAGTGTAGTGAGTATTCATTACTTGGACTGTCACACAGGCGTCCTCAGCCACCTGTCGGTTTTCAGCCTCTCCATCTACCGCACTCTGGAGTCCCGTCTTTCGAAACACATGGACGCAAGCGCTGCCGTCTGGTTGGCCCTCGGACCATTTGACGATGCCGTGGTAAAACCAATCGCCAAAGTTGCAAGGTGCAAAGTCTGAGCGGATACGTTCGGCATTTTTGGGGCGACGACTATGTTCGTGGTGGCGGCGAAGTTGTTCGGGATATGCCGCAAATACAAAAGGACTTTCAGTCCTGATTTCGAGAAGCTCCGAATAGAGGCGACCTGGAATGCGAAACCACTTTCGGACATTCCACTTCCCAACAATATCGAAATGAATCTCGTCGCCGACGATGCGGAGTTGGCTCCACTTCAACGACGAGATTTCCTTCCGTCTCGCACAAGACCAAAAAAAGGTTTGGGCCGTCAACTGAGCAATTGGCATCGAAGGATATTTTGCCTCGAAGAAGTCGAGGATGCTTACGAGTTCGTTTGGATCAAATTGCCGCACTTCAACCGTCTTCTTACTCTCAATCCAGGTGAATTCATCCCAGGGGTTGCTGGTGAGTAGCTTTCGAGGCGAGACGACGTTTCGCACGCACTTTTTGCCTGCGTTGACATTGCCACGATTGAACGCCGCTCGTAAGGTCGTTGACCATTTCAGAACTGTAAGGTCGGAGAGCCGCTCGACGTTTTCATCCGAGAGTTTCTTTTTCCGTCGCTCTTCACTGCCGTATCGGACACGCCAGTTTTTGGGAAGTTTCAAAGCCTCATCCTGGAACCGGGCACAATCATCTGCTGTGGCTGTAGAGATTGGCGAGACTCCGCTGATGTCTTGAAATGCTGAAATTGCTTCAAGGCAAGACTTAATCGTTTCTGGCTTTGCCTTGATACGTTCATAATATCGCAGTTGAATCTCGACGAACTCTTCGTCGGACATGGACTGCGATTGTTGATCTGGAATTCGCCCTCCGTTGCAAAGCATTCGCTCAACGGCTCGCACTGCGGAATCGTAGTCCCGCTGGCGTGTCGATCTGCGTGTTGGCAACCCCTTCCAGTAGACATGCCACGACTTTTCTCTTCCGTGTGGCGGGAAGAGCGTTACCGAATGCACGACGCCTTCAACAACGATTTGTACTTGTTCTTTCTGCTTCTTGGGCTTTCTTGGCATCGCTCTACTGCTTCTAAACCGTAAACTAATTAAGAATGAATTAACTATCGCAGTCGCCACTTGAGGTCATCACCATCAACGCTTTGGCCACGTCGGGAAATGCACACGAATCATCCGGTCCACACGAGACAAGGAACTGAATATCCGACACGCCTGCCTGTTTTGCCGTGTTCACCTGCCACCAGTCGGCTGGCACTCCATTTACAAGGTTGTGGCAAAATAGCCCGTGTTCAATTGCATATTCACGAGGCGTCGTGAAAGATTCCTGGCCGATCAGTTCGTCGGCGTCAATTCCCTGCATGACCGATACATTGAGCATCACTTCGCAGTCACAGTGACCACCGTAATCTTCGAGAAGTTGCGCAAGAGCAACGAAGCACAATCCATGCTGTTTGGCAAACGCAGCCGTGTGTCGCAATGTATGGTCGCACGGCTGATGCGGTAGCGTTGTGTGCAGGTGATCGAACAGTTCCTCATATCGAATTTCCATGTCTTGCTCCTAATGAATCATTTGTGTGCTTGAGTGTTGATCCACTCGTCAATTTTGTCTTTCCAGAATCGCCAGTATTTTCCGTCTCCCGATTGGGGGCAGACGCATGATTTTGGAATCTCGCCGTTCCGAACAAGGTCGCCGACCCATCTGACAGATACGCCCAGACGCTCGGAGATGTACTTTGTTCCGACGACGGCTCGTTCCGGTGGGTCGAAGTGGTCGGCGATACGTACCAGCGACGAACGAATTTCGGCCACCATCGCTACGAATCCGTCATCAAACGAGGGGGCTTTCGAAGGATCGAGATGATGCGGCGTGTTGCTGGGAAACCGAGAGTTCTTTCGGTCTTCCAAAATCGCAGTGTCGAATTCAATCCCTAAGTCTTTGAAGTGTTTCATTTTGCGCTCCAGCAATTCGATAACCCGTGGCTTTTTCCCGTTGTTCATATTGGCTCCCTGAAACAACTCGCTACGTACATGCCAGCCTGGGTTACAAGAGTGTCAGCCAGAGCAATTCCGGCTCACCGAATCACAGAACTCGATAATTCTCGTCTCGCTCCCATGCTCCCCGTCCCACTCGCCCAGATATTCCGGCCCGGCATAGCGTTCCGCCGAGTGGAAGCTGACCTGACCTTGGGGTAACTCGACGTACAGGACGTGCTTGTTGTGCGGTTGCTTTTCGTCGAGGCCCCAGCCCCATTGCAATCCGCAGTCATCGGCGTCGAGAAGTTGGCAGAGGCGATCCAATGATTCGCCTTTGCGGTCGTAGCTCAAGCTGCGATACGACGTGCGGCTACCGTTGCTTCGGCGGATACCGCCTCGATATTTTTTTGCCCGTGACGATGCCTTCTGCGCTCGAAATAGCTGTGCGGCAATCCTTCCAAGTTGGCCGGTCGATTCAAGCTGCCGCAGGAAGGATCGAGTTGCTGCTCCGTTGGAGCCGTAGTAGATGTCGCTTGCCGAGTCCATAGTCGTCCCTTTCCCTTTAGAGGGTTGATAGGGACTCCCAGGACAAGTCAGCATTCCAGGAGAGTCGTTGGTTTCAGGCACCCGCCACGCTTGCGTGGCGGGTGTCTGTAATAACTCAATAAACTACTTTTCTACCTCCAATGGCACGTCGATTGACAACTCCGCCAAAAAGTCGTTAAGACCTTTTAAGCGGCCCAGAAAAAATCTGCTACGCTGTAGCCGCTGATGGCGGTCTAATCCCTCGTAGTCACACACCAGATAGTCGTACTCGCTAACCTCGCTATCCAATAGCTCTTGGACGATCTTACGTTGTCTCTCTAGCAATTGCTGCCGTGTCATTCTTTTACCTCACTTTCTTTACGTGCTGCTAAGTCTGATCGCAGTTTGTCTAGCCCCTCCTCAAACAACGCATCCCACCCCTCTTTTACCTCGCCATTGGCTATCTAGTCTGGGATATTGGTTCGATAGAACTGGAGTCCCGCAAAGCCTATATCTGGGGCGTCTTGTGCTGCCAAGTCTTGCGCTACTTGGTCCGCCTTATCTTGCAGATCACCTGTCCACAGGAATGTTTTGATTCTTGGATTCATTTTCATACCTCCCCTCTAACCCAGGCATTAGCAACCGCAACGCCGCAGATAGCCACTTCATCGTCATAGCAGTCCTGTAGCCACTGGTCCCCATCAACGTAACGTGCAGCCTCCATTTCGAGGTCAGCGTAGCTTCTACCGCTTTCAGGATTCGGCAGAGTGGCCGATTGCTGCAATGAATCGTGCGTGCGATGCACCCATGTGCTAGAGGGGACAGGTTGCTCCGATTGCTCAATAGCCTCAATTTCCGCAGCCGTTAGCAGCGGCGTAATATCGACACCTTCCCGCAAGCGATTGCGATAAAATCCCGTAACGGTGCCGCACTCTCTAGCGTCGTTCAGTTTGCTTTTCAGCGTCATTGTTCATCTCCAAAAAAAGACCGACCTCTTGCCAAACGGTTTCACTCTCATCAACTTGTAGCGACCGCCTGGGATGGACGAAAAGCAGGACGAAATTCATTCCGAAACTTTTTTCCAAAATGTCGTCGCCAGATGCCTCGCACCTGTTCGGTCGAAGCAATTCGGTCTGGGAAATCCTCTTTCAAGCTGGAGGTTATCGTCGCCCAACTGCATCCCCGCTTCCTCATGGTGTCGATGATCTGAGCAAGGTCGTTTGTCGTTGCCGGGCGACCTGGGCCGGTGCTTGGTTTGGCTGTAAGCAGCGAATACAGGCATCCGCCGACGAGAGCATCAACCATCGCTCCGTGTATGGCCGGGGGCGTCCAGAACTCCCGTCTTCTCTTATCCATTGCGAACGCCTCGCTTGTTTCTTGGTAGCTTGTGTACCCGCTGATTAGGTCGCTTGAAGATGTGACCACACGCATCACAATTCTTTGCGCTGAGGGTTGTCCATGCCTTGCATGTAGGGCATTTCTTTCGCATCCCTTTGCGACGTTTACCGCACAAGACCCAGCCGCACACTTCGGTCCAAGCGGATTCCTGGCCTCGGCACAGCTTTGCCTCCAACACAACGGCCTCGGCAAATTCACGTAACACTATCCACGTCTCTCGCTTGCCTTTACGGATGCGAGATCGCACGGCGATCTCGCCCTTCTTCGTGAGAACTGCCTTGGCCCAATCGACATTGTTCATCCACTTCGGGCGTGAACTTCGTTTTCCCGATTTGATCCGACGCAAATCATCTGGACCGAACTTGTTGCCAAAGACCTGCTCGATTTTCTTGAGCAGGGCAGCATTTGTCGTTACCGGGCGTTGGATAAGTTCGTGCCGAATGAGTTCGATGTAGCTATGCGGCGAAATTTCTTCGCCCTTCTTGACCTTGCTGAGCGTCTTCCATGTCGCCGGATCATCAGGGTCGTACTGTTCAGTCTGCGCTTTGGACATCGACGGACTCTCCTCGTGGTTACGGCGACGGCGCATACCATCACCTGGGAACTCAAAAAGGGGATTCTCGTAGACGACGGCTTTTGCCGTCTTTGCGATGGAAAGGCTGACGGCCCGCACCTGCCGAACGGTGACTTTAGGTCTTAATGCTCCCGATGTCGCTGACACCAGCCTTACTTGGCCACCCCTATTATTCTACAAAACTCGCCTTTGTTTAGCAGAATTCGAAGAAATGTATCCCTAGCCAGAAGTACCCGGTGCGATTCGGATTGCTGGTCGTGTGGCCGTTACCGTTCGCTTGGAGCCTTTCGTTGCCGTTGCGATTTGCAGACTTGAAGCTCGTCGCTTCTTCTTTACTGCCTTCTCACCGCCGACCCTCCTTTGCATTTCGACTGAACGCTTGGCCGATCTCTTCTTGCGAAGAACTGGTCGGAATCCATATCGTCGAAGGATGTCGAACACTTTGTCCTTGTCTCGAATGTTGGCCATCCAGCCACAGTAATCCGGCCACCAATGAACTGACGGGATAGCTTCGAGTTCATTCACCAGCAGCTTCCTTGGATCGCTGATCCAGATGGCGAATTGGTTGTGCCCGACGTTCTTGATAAGCGGTTTGTTCGGCATTCTGGTGGCTCCGTCTACGTTGCGTGATTGTTCGAGGTTATTCGAGGGAAGGAGCAGACGCCGCTGCGCGGCGTCTGCTTGGCCTATCGCAACTTCGGATTTGGCCCAATGCGATCATCTCGCAATCCCAACGTATTCCGCAGCCGGTAATACTGTCGAACCAGAGTTTCAAGTCGTTTTTCGTCCACGCTGGGTTCGATCTCCTTGGCAAATGCAATGCCCCGTTGCCGGTCAGACTTGTAGCTCTTGTCAGCGGCTAGTTGTCGAGCAAGCACCTGCTGGACGTTGCCGCCATAGATCACCGCAAGCTGTTCCTCTTGCCATGTGTCGGGGTAGGCAAAGTAGTCTTCCACCACATTCTGGTAGCGTCGAAACGAGTTGCGTGGGATTGCTGGCAGATGGTCATAGACGAAACCGAACATCTCATTGATTTCGTCCGTCGAGATTTGTGTCCCAAGGTTCTCGGCGTACTCCAAGCAGTAGCGTCTGAACCATTTCGCAGTCTGTTTATGGACCTCGTAGGCTGTCGGGTCGAAAATAATGACTTTGCTCGTTCGATCCAAGATTGCCAGCAAGTGTTCATTGTTGACCTTGAAATCGTTGGCCAGGAGCAACACTCTCGCACCCGTTGAGTAGCATCTCGAAAGGTTGGCCTGATTTGCTTTGTCCGTAGACCACTGAACGACTCTTGGGGTGTGCTTCTCGGTCAAGTCTTTCAGCAACGCAACGGCATTGTCATTGGAAAAGTACGTCGGCGACAGATCGTTGAGGACCAAGACGGGATCGGGATTGCCGCATTCAATCTCGGCAGCGATTGTCGAATAGATTCCCCAGCCGGTTGCAGCACCGCTGATGCGCACATTGCCCATAACTTCTTTGGCTTGATGGCTCTTCCCGATTCCACCACGGCCAACGACGACGACAAAATTGAAGTGACCGTCGTTGAAGAGTTTGATGGTGTGGTGAAACTCCGCATACGTGGTCACGAGTCTTGAATTGTCGAGAACGTCGAGCAGTTGCTTGACGTTGAACTCTTTTTTCTTCGTGTTCCGCTTGTTCTTTCCGCTGCTTCGCT
>CALBSZ010000761.1 GCA_937967665.1 uncultured Planctomycetaceae bacterium | reverse complement strand
CTCGTACCCGACTGACTCTGCGACGACACCGGGAGCCGCCCATGCCATTTCGCCACCGTGTAAGACGTCCTGTTCGCGGCCGATCCAAGCGACCTGTCCCCCATCGCTCGCTGTCGCGACCGCTGCTTGTCGAGTCGCTGGAGAGTCGCTGTTTGCTGGCCTCCATCAGCGGGAATCTCTACGACGACGTCAATGCGGATGGTGTGAAGGATATCGACGAGCCATCCCTGCAGGGATGGCGGGTCTACCTGGACGAAAATGGCAACCGTTCTTATGACGCAAACGAACCTTCGAAAATCACGGACGCCAACGGGCACTACCTGTTTGACGGTCTGACCGCCGGTTCGTACGACGTGCGCGCGGAACCACAGACTGGATGGACGCAAACGGCGCCGCAAAATGTCACGCAGGTCTTCGACGTCGATTTCGAGGAGCAGTCCTTCGGACCGGTTCAGACCACTGCGTCCAGCGGAGCGCTACCTCTGATAAAGCCCACCACCCGCTATTTGACTCAACAGTCAACGGCGAACGTCGCAGGCACGACGGGAAACTTGAACACGAAACATCTCCTGATTACGGGCAGTTCGATCGATGCGGCTGGTTCCGCTGTGGGCGGCGTCGGATTTCAGGAAGCGACAATGCGATTGTCGGGGCTGGCGACTTTTCGCTGGCAGGGGCTCGTGAATGAGCTTCCCGTCGACGACGCCCACGATGCCACCTTCTACGTCAATTACATCAATACCAATGGCTTCTTGTCCACATCTTACTACTTCACGTACGGAGCAGACGGGAATCTCCACTATCAGAACGCCGGAACTGCCGTGGCCAGCTTCAACATCGGGTTGGCGGACGCCTTCGAGCTGACCGTTGATCTGGATGGCGGGGCGTATTACCTGCGGATCAATGATCAACTGGTCCACCAGCAAACAGGAGCCAGCTTCGGGCGAGGTCTTGTGGGTATGGACTTTCTTAGTTCCGTAAGCAGCGGGAGTACGGGGGATGCCGCGCCGCTGGCGATCGATGATTTCACCTATCAATGGCTCGATACCCAGTCACCGCCAGCCGGGCATCATGTCGTCGTCAACGCCAGCGACGAAGTACCGGGAAATGATTTCGGGTTCGCACCTCCTGCCCTCGAGTTTGGATCGTCAAGCACGACCGTCTCCGAAGATGTCGAAACGGTGTCGTTGAGCGTATCCAGGCCGATGGCGATGGCGGAACCGCTGGTTGTGAGTCTGTCGTCGAGTGACCTGACGGAACTGACGGTTCCTGCGACCGTGACCATTCCGGCCAATGAGACTACGGTCAGTTTCGCCGTCACGGGGCAGCCTGATTACGTCATCGACGGCAGGCAATCCGTCGTCGTGCAGGCCAACGCGACAGGCTACCAAACTGCCTCAACGATGGTCACGGTGCAGGAGAGTCGGTTTGCTGCGCTTCCGGGAAGCAGCAGCCAGCGCGACGTATCGCTTTTTTATCATGACTTCGAGGGGCAGACGTCTTTTCCGGGCGAGGGCCCGATGACGCCTTATCAGCGTCCTGAGTTGATTCCGTTGTTAACGTCCCTTTTTGAATCCCAATGGGACATCTACGACGTCGATGTGACCACACTGAATCCCGGGAACTCTGTCGACCACGTGGCATCTGCACTGGGAGAGATCAACGCGGATGGTGTGCTTGGCCGGGCCTACGGTGCCAGTTGCGCGCGTACCGTTTGTGGCTCGGCTTTTGTCGATATCGGGCCGGAAGCATCGTGGAGTAACATCTCCAGTCTCACCAGTTCCGCCTATATCACCAGTCACGAGCTGTCTCACGTTGCCGGACTCGGGCACGAATACGACCATCCACTTGCGTCCGTCGGTTCCGCCATTGCCAATCAGTTCATCGTGGGGACAACTTATCCCACGGGCTCTACCCGCCAGGTGACTCCACGCGCCGTTCTGGACAACGCGTTGCAGGCAGGACGATTCGTGATGGAACTCGAGCCGAATGACCAGGCTGACAACGCGCAGGATTTGTCGCCGTTCCTGGCCGAGATGGAAGGCGACGCGTCGCCTCGAAATGACCGTGTCGTGGTCATTGGCGACATCCATTCACCCGACGATGTGGATCAATTCACATTGTCCGTCACTGCCGGAGAAAAGGTGGCCATTGACGTGGATGCCGCCGAGTTCCAGATTCCCCTCGACGCGAAGCTGGCCATCTTCGATGTCAACGGCGAGTTGCTGGCGGTGAACGCCACGGCAATGGATCGGGAAACGGGGATAACATCGGTCGACCCCTATCTGGTTCATACGTTTGATGAGTCGGGCACCTACCGTGTCGAAGTCTCCGGCACACGCGGCACCTTTGGTTCGTATCGTTTGAAGTGGACTCCAGACCGCGCTTGGGACCTCGACGGACCGCGCGTGATTGGCGGAACCGCGGACGGGCGCAGTGTGTCTGGCACGCGTCAGTTGTTGTTCTATATCAACGAACAAGTTGATCCGGCAACTCTCACGGCTCAGAACATCCGCGTAACAGGGAACACGTCCGGCATGCATACGGGTGTCGCGACCTTCGATCCCTTTCATGCCGCGATCGTGTGGCGAGCCGACAGTGTCCTGCCGGTCGATATGTATACCGTTCAACTGAAGAGTGGAGATACGGGAATCAAAGATCTACGCGGCAATCCACTGGATGGCGAGTCAGACGGAACGTTGAACTTTCCAGAAATCTCGGGAGACGGTAGTCCAGGCGGAGATTTTGTCTCAACATTTTCTGTCAGCGACAACGCGTCCGCGCCGACGTCACTCCGATCGGTTTCGACACACTTTCCAAGACAACGCGGCAAGGTGGAACTCAACTTTTATGATTCGATAGACCTGCTCGACGTATACGACGCGGACCTGAAAGTGCGGGGCACTGGTGCGGACAGTCAATTCGATACCGCGGACGACGAATTCCTGCCGTTCGACACCTACATTGACCCCATACGACAGCTCGGCTCCAGCTCCGTTGAATTGCATACTCGCGGGTTTCCCGTCGAGGCAAACCGATTCGTCGATATGATCGCCAGCATTACGCAGGACCTGGTGGTGGAGGATTTCAATCGAGATGGAGTGAACGACCTGATTGCCGTCAGCCGGGCCGTCGGCGGGCAGGTCCTGGTAGCGCTCGGCCAAGGACTCGGGGAATTCGCACCAACGGTCCACTATCGCAGCATTGGTTCGCTTCCCGAGGATATCGCCACTGCGGATTTGAATGGCGACGGGTTGCTCGACCTGGTCTTTCCGCTGTACGGCGACGACCAGGTGGGCATCATGCTCGGTGAAAGCGGCGGTGCTTTCGGCGACCCGACGAAAGTGGACGTAGCGGAGGAGCCGGTAGCGGTGGTCATCGCGGACGTCGATTTGGACGGACGACACGACCTTCTCGTCGCCCACCAGGCGGGAAAGGCAGTCCGCGTCATTCCGGGCAATGGCGATGGAACCTTCAGTGCCAGCTTTGACGACTATGCGACGCGCGGGACCGCGTTCGACTTGCAGTACACGGATATTGACGGTGATGGAATACGTGACATCGTAGCTTCCGACAGTTCGGGGTTGAGCCTCTTCCTTGGCAGCGGCGGTGGGGCTTTTGGTAGCTTGTCCACGGTCACGCAAAACTTCCTCTTCGATCTGGCAATCGGCGACGTTACCAGCGACGGCCGGCCCGATGTTGTGCTCACCGATAGAATCCTTGATCGGATCCAAATCTGGCAGGGCGGCGGCGACGGCAGCTTCGTCGCGGGCAACAGCTTTCCCGTTGGCAATCATCCGCAGGGACTTGCTTTGGAAGACGTCAACGGCGATGCGAAGTTGGACGCCATCGTTGCCAATTCGTCGCACGGTAGTGTGAGCGTTCTCTTTGGCGATGGGCTGGGATCTTTCGCCACGGCCGCAACCTATCAGGTTGGCTTCCAGCCGCGGAACCTCGCATTGAGTGACGTGACAGGCGACGGCAACCGCGACATCATCGTCGCCAATCGGTATTCCAACGGTCTGATTATCCTGCCCGGAAGAGGCGACGGCACGTTCGAGAACGTGAGGTTTCGGGTCGAGGGACAGGTGGTGGATGCTGCAGGACACGAAGTCCCCGTTTCCCAAGAGTTCGCGATGCCCGTGACAACACGTGCTCCGTACGTAGCCGAACTCAACGTACAACCGGGCACGGCACTGACAACGCCCCCGAACGCGCTACACGTCACCTTCAGCCTGCCCATCGATCCAAATACGCTTTCACCCGACAGCTTCGCGGTTCGCTATTCGACCGATCATGAGGTCTTCGACGGCGACGATGTTATCCAAGAAGACGACGATGGGGCAATTGACTGGGATCCAAGCTATCGAAGAGGCACGTTCCGTCCCGCAACACCCATCCAGTCAGGCTACTACATGATTCAGCTGGATGGAGACCCCAGCGGGATCACGGGGACCGATGGCCAGCTGCTCGACGGCGAGTACCAGACCTCGATAATCCCAGGCAACCATCTCCTTTGGAATTGGAACTGGGCGCCTTCGGGTGATGGCAACCCGGGGGGCGACTATCGGGCGACGTTTTCGATTGCATCGCCCGAATCGAATGCCAGTGTGGTTGCTCGACACCTTTTCTATAACAATTCTTCGTTCGACATGAACGGAGATGACGGCGCAGTTGCCACCGACAAGCTACCACTGCAGTCGGGGACAGGGGCCGCATCGATTGCCAATTACAGCAGTTACCATCGGGGCATCAACGGTATCATGATCGATCTCGCGGGGCGGACGGGGGTCGAGCCCTTAACGTCTGCCGATTTCACGTTCCGCGTCGGGAACGGTTCGACATGGCTGCCGGGTCCGGATCCCACCAGCGTCACGATAAGTTATGGCACGGGTGCCGGCGGCTCCGACCGTATCAAGCTCATTTGGCCCGATTACAGCATTGTGGGACAGTGGCTGGAAGTCACTTTATTGGACAGCGCACGTACCGAATTGGCCGCTCCCGACGTCTTCTACTTCGGCAACGCCGTCGGGGAAACCGGCAATCAGACACAACAGGCATTTGTCGACGGATTTGACTTTAGTGGTGTTCGCGATCATCCCAGTTCGGCGGCAGCCATTGATAATCGGTTCGATTTCAGCCGTGACGGGATCGTCGACGGGACCGATCTGGCGATTGTCCGCGACAACGCGACAGATTTTGTTACGGCCCTGAAGCTAATCTCCTTAGCGCCGCCGCCACCATCGATGAACCTGATCCTGGAACAACCACAGACCCGACTCCAACAACGTCCACGTGAGAGGGTAGTTCTACCGCTCACGTACGACGGGCGATCGCCGGCCTCTCTTCCTTTGGGTGCCGACGGAAGGAATCGGGCATTCCTCGCTGTAACCGCTCGCAACCATCAATCCAGTGCCACGAGCTCCGTCGTGGTCACGCTGGAGCAGGACGCTGACGACCTTAACAACGACGAAATCGCCCTTCGAACGCTCTTCGCACGTCACACCCGTGCGGAAACGCGCGCTGCCAGGCATTTCTTGTGAGACTGCGGTCGTTCGTAGCAACCGAGTCGTGGCGACAGTTCACAAGATGAGAAACGGGGTGCGGCAAGTTGCCACGGCCGACGACACCCCTTGGCGATGCCACCCTCCGACCCATCAACTCCGTCCACGGTTCGCCACGCCGACCCACCACAGACCCGAATGGGTGAACATGATCCAGGAGCTGGTGCGGTACACGAAAGTGATCTCGATCGTCGGCGATATCCTCACGATTCGTGCCGCCGACGTGGGGCTTGGCGAACTTGCGGTGGTCGAAAACTTGGATGGCGAGTTGTCCCTAGCCCAGGTCATCGAGATCCAACGCCAAAACGTGTCGCTGCAGGTCTTCACGGGCGGCAAGGGACTTTCGACCGAGGCGCGGGTCCGACTCCTCGGGCATCAGGCGCGTGTCACGTACTCGCCGAACATTCTTGGACGCGTGTACAACGGGGTGGGCGAACCGATTGACGGTGGACCCGACTTGCTGGACGATCCGCGCATCGACATCGGCGGCCCTTCCGTCAATCCGACTCTGCGTGTTGTGCCGAAGCAGATGATCGAAACCAAGGTGCCCATGATCGATGTCTTCAATTGCCTGGTCGAGAGCCAGAAGATCCCGATCTTTTCCATCGCTGGAGAACCCTACAACAAGCTGCTCGCCCGCATCGGCATTCAGGCGGACGCCGATATCGTCGTCTTCTGCGGGCTGGGCATGATCTTCGACGACTTCCATTTTTTCCGTTCGACATTCGAAGACGAAGGCGTGTTTTCGCGAACGGTGATGTTCGTGAATCAAGCTTCCGATCCGATCGTGGAACGCCTGTTGGCGCCGGACCTGGCCCTGAAAGTGGCCGAGCGGTTTGCGGTGGACGAGAAAAAACGCGTACTGGTCCTGATGACCGACATGACGGCGTATGCCGATGCGCTGAAAGAGATCGGCGTCGCCATGGAGCGAGTTCCGTCGAACCGTGGTTACATGGGCGATCTGTACAGCCAGTTGGCCGTGCGGTATGAACGAGCCTGTGATTACCGGGGAGCTGGGTCGGTTACGCTCATCTCGGTCACGACCATGCCGGGCGACGACGTCACGCATCCGGTGCCGGACAATACGGGATACATTACCGAAGGGCAATTCTATTTGCACGGCGGACAACTCGATCCCTTCGGCTCCCTGTCACGCCTCAAGCAGCAAGTGATCGGTCACGTTACTCGCGAAGATCATTCCCAAATCATGAACACCATGATCCGTTTCTACTCAGGATCCAAAGACGCTCAGAAAAAGCAACAAATGGCCTTTGATCTTTCGCCGTTCGACGACAAACTGCTGAAGTTCGGCGATCTTTTTCGCTCACGCTTCATGGAGATTGACGTATCGCTGCCGCTGAACGATGCCCTGGATCTGTGCTGGCAAACGTTGGCCGAGTGTTTTGAACCGCAAGAGTTACTGATGCGGGAACACCTGGTCGAAAAGTATTTCCCCAAGAAACACACCCCGGTCGAGATATCGAGCTGATTGTTTTATGTCGCTGGCACTGAACAAGAGTTCGCTGAAGCAACAGCGTGACCAGTTGAATATGTTCCGCCGGTTTCTGCCTTCGCTGGACCTCAAGCGGCAACAATTGCTGGCCGCGTTGAAGCAGGCACGCGGCGAATTAGTTGCGCTTGAGAATAAGGTTGAAACGCTCTTCGAATCGCTGACGGAGCTGTACCCCCTGCTGGGCAGTTCCACAGTCTCCGAACAGAATCTGGCCAGCCTGGTTTCGCTGAAGCACGTTCACATCGAAGAAGAAAATGTCTTGGGAACAAAGCTTCCGCGAGCGCGGGAGGTCGATTTCGAGGTGAAAGACTATTCGACGCTCGTAACACCGTTTTGGGTGGACTTGCTTATCGAGCGATTGGAACAGCTGGCAGAGATGTCTGTTCACTTGCAAGTTGGTCGCGAACGTGTCAAGCGACTGGACTACGCGTCCCGCAAGATCACGCAACGCGTCAATCTGTTCGAAAAGGTGCTGATCCCGCAGGCAACAGACAACATACGCAAGATCGTGATTTTCTTATCGGATCAGGAGCGGGCAGCCGTTGTCCGTTCGAAGATCGCCAAGAACAAGAGCGCCACCGCGGTGCGTGAGATCGTGGGACAATAGATCGTGGCCATTGTGCAACTAGACAAAGTGACGCTCTATGGCGGTGGCCATCAGCGAGATCAGGTACTGACCGACTTGCAGGCACTCGGTTGTATCCACCTCGTCAATCTTCAGGCCGTCGAACCGCCGACCGTGGAACACCCCACGCGCAGCGAAGTTCATGACGCACTCGAATACCTCGAAGGCTGTCCTGTTCAACGAGCGACATCGGTTCGGCGCAAAGATTTCAACTGTGTTGAAGTCACAAGACAAGCTCTGGCCATCAAGGAGCGCCGACAGGCGTTGAGCGACGAGCGGGATTTCCTGCTGCGGAGCACGGAGGCGCTGCGGCCGTGGGGCGACTTTCGCCTGCCGCCGGACGGAGAACTCGGGCCACTCCGTTTCTGGTACTACACGCTGAAGCATTATCAGGTGGACAGTCTCAGGAAGACGGAACTGAGTTGGCGAGTTGTTGCCGAGGATAACCAGTACGCGTACGTTGTGGTAATCGACGCTGACCAGCCGCAGGACATGCCGACCGCGCCGCTTGACTTGGATCGGCGGCCTTTGTCGGAACTAACCGCGTGTCTGGAATCCGTGGAAGAGGAACTTGACGAACTGCATTGGAAGCGAATTGCGCTGACGCGCTGGTCACGTTTGCTGGCCGAGGAATTGGAGGCAGCGGACGATGAGTTCGTACGGATGGAAGCGTGCCACCGCACGCTCGTGGATGGCGACATCTTTGCGTTACAGGGCTGGCTGCCGCGCGCGGAAAAGAAGCGGCTCCAAAACTTTGCCAGGCAGCACGAGCTGGCGATGACCGTTCACGCGCCGAGTCGCGAGGAGACTCCACCAACGCTGCTCAAAAACCCCGAGAGCGTCGCCGGAGCCGAAGGCGCCGTTACCTTTTACATCACGCCGAACTATTACACTTGGGATCCTACGTGGATCGTCTATTTTTCGTTTGCCTTCTTCTTCGCAATGATCATGTCGGACGCCGGCTACGGCCTGTTGCTGGGAGGATTGCTGGCGTTTTACCTGTGGCGAAAGCTTGGCAGTTCCCTGACTGCGGTGCGGTTCCGAAATCTGCTGGTCGCGGTGGTTGCGTTCACCGTGCTCTACGGTGTTCTGATCGGCAGTTATTTCGGCGTCAGTCCAGGCGAAGGCACGCTGCTGGACGCCGCACAAATTCGGATTCGCGGGCAGTCGCTCATGACCGAAGAAAACCAGAACACGATGATGGTGATCGCCATTACGATCGGAGTTTTTCATCTGGCTTTGGCCAATCTGGTCAGTGCCTGGCAACGCCGGGACAGCTCGCAGTGCCTGGGTTCCCTGGGTTGGGCGGCTGGATTACTGAGCGGCCTGGTTCTGGGGATCGTTACGATGATGGATCCGAACCCGTTGTCGACGGGACTGGCGTGGCTGGCCGGGCTGCCGTACCGGCAGTGCCAGGACATCTTGCATCAGGCTGCCAGGTGGACCCTGATTGGCAGCGCCGTCGCCATCTTTGCATTCAGTAGCTCCCGGCCGCTGTATTCGCTGCGGATCGGCGACTGGGCGTGGCGGAGCCTGGACGGCTTACAGGCGTTGACGGGCGTATCCAAAGCGTTTGGCGACGTGCTGAGTTATCTGCGATTGTTCGCCTTAGGATTGGCGAGTGCTCAGTTGGCGATCACCTTCAACGACTTGGCTCGCGGGGCGGCCGAGATGCGTGGAGTGGGAATCCTGCTGGCCGTGTTGATCCTGATTGCCGGACACAGTATTAATCTGCTGCTGGGCATCGTCAGCGGCGTCGTGCACGGGTTACGTTTGAATTGCATCGAGTTTTTCAGTTGGAGCTTGACGGACGAAGGTTATCCGTTTCAAGCGTTCCGCAAGAAAGCAGGTTGCTAATGGATGAGTCTCTTTTGATGATCTTAGGTTGGACGGGCATTTATGGTGCTACGGCACTCGGCGCGGTGGGCAGCATTATCGGGTGTTCGCGAGCCGGGCAGGCGGCCTGCGGCGCGATGCTGGACGTAGAGAGTGGCTACGGTCGTCTGGTGGGCCTTTCCGCCCTGCCGTCGTCGCAGATCATTTACGGCATCGTCGTGACGATGACCCTGCGCGGGAATCCACTGACCGCGCAATCCGCTCCGGGCCTGTTCGCCGTCGGAGTCCTCTGCGGCATCGCCCTGTTGTTCAGTGCCGCCTTCCAGGGCGCCTGTTGTGCATCGGCAATCCACGCCAGCAAGAACAAACCCGAGGTGTTCGGTTTATCCGCCGCGCCCGCTGCGATCGTGGAAGGATTTGCCGTATTCGCCTTCATCTTCGCGCTGGTCGTGGCCGGCGGAATCCCCCAGTGAAAGCGCAGGAATGGCTACCGAAAACAAAGAATCTTCCGGTGTACAGCAGTTGATCGACCGACTGCGTGACGAGGGCGTTGCAAAAGGGCGAGACGAAGCGGATCACCTGACTACGGAGGCCCGCAAGCAGTCGATGGCAATCCTGGATCAAGCTCGCCAAGAGGCTGAGGAAATCCTGGACCAGGCCCGTAAAGAGGCCGCGCAGGTCAAAAGCAGCGGTGACGAGGCGTTGCGGTTGGCCAGCCGCGACGTGATCCTGAAATTAAAGGAGTCCTTTCACCAGGAATTCGAAAACAAAGTACGTAAACTGGTCGGCTGCAAACTGCAGGACCACGATTTTCTGGAGCGGCTGATCCTGGAAATTGCCCGCCGATCCATGCCGGAGGATCGTGGTCAGCCGATCGAAGTACTGCTGCCTGTGGACGACCTTTCCCCAACAGAATCACGGGGCGGCGCAGCGCAGGGCAAGGACGAGCCGCTTGACCAATTTGTCCTCGGCCTGGCTGCGGACGTGCTCCGCGAAGGCTTGACGTTCGGTGCGTCGGAAGCGAACAGTTCGGGCGTGACCATCCGCTTATTGGAAGAAGATGTCGAAATCGAACTCACGGACAAGACGGTCACGGCACTGCTCATGCAATTCACGCTACCGAGGTTTCGCGCCATCCTGGAGCAAGGTAATTGAGCCTTGATGCATCGATCCTACTATACCCTGATTGCGAGCTTGCCTCACCTGCCACTCCACTTTGAGTTGGACCGTACGCCCATCACACGGCCGCGGTTGAACGAAAGGCTGAAACTGCTGGAGGACGCGGATCGCGACGTTATCGACCAGATGTCAGCCTTCCTGGTTTGGGACCGTCAACCGCTGGACCGCAATGACCAGGAAGTGATTGAGCGCTACGACAACCTGATGAGAACGGTATCGAACCCGTTGGTGCGTGCGTTGATCAATACTCGAATCAACATGCGCACCATCGTCAGTGCCGTGCGACGGAGGAAAGCCGGCGGTTCGCCGCCCGTCGGCGTAGGGCAGTGGGTGGATCATATCCGCCGCAATTGGGAACATCCCGAGTTTCGCCTCGCCGGTCGCTACGCATGGATCCGCCCCTTCCAAAATTTGATCGACGAGGGAGCTGCACGTGAAGCGCAACGATTACTTTTCTCGGTCAACTACCGTACATGGAGCCGTATGGCGGAACATTATGCATTTTCATTCGAAGGCCTCATCCTGTACCTGGCCCGTTGGGAGATTATCGACCGCTGGACCAGCCAGGACGCCAACGCGGGGCAGCAGCGGTTTGAAAAACTGATTTCGGAGACTCTCGGTGAACACGCCAACCTCTACTAAGCATCAAGCGAAACAAGCGTCGGTCATCGGCGTTAATGGCAATATTGTCAGAATCGAGGCTGCCTCCGGAGCGATCATGAAGAACGAGGTGGCCTATGTTTGCGTGGGCGACGAGCGATTGAAGTCGGAGGTTTTGCGCGTCTATGGCAACGTGGCCGACTTGCAAGTGTTTGAAGATACCGGCGGCGTTCGCTACGGTGACCGCGTCGACCTGACTGGCGAAATGCTCTCGGTCAGCCTGGGCCCCGGGTTGCTCGGCGTTATCTTTGACGGCCTGCAGAATCCACTGACAGAATTGGCCGAAATGGACGGCTTCTTCCTGAAACGCGGCCGCGACATCGCCCCCTTGGATGGGCGGAAACAATGGGAATTCACGCCGGTCTGCCAGGTCGGTGATACCATCAGCGCCGGCGACATCCTGGGCAACGTGCCGGAACGGAATATCAACCACCGGGTTCTCGCCCCGTTTGATCTGGCGGGGCAGTGGCAAGTTAACTGGGTTCACCAAGGCACGGCCACCATCGACCAGGGCGTCGTTCGAATCAACAATTCCGACGGCCTGCAGCGCGAGCTGCCGATGAACCAGAACTGGCCCGTGCGCCGGCCCGTGCCAACGGTGATGTTGAAGCGTCGTTTGGTCGAGCGAAAACTGCCGTCTCAACCACTCGTCACAACCACGCGCATCATCGATACGTTTTTTCCCATCGCGCGCGGCGGTACGGCCTGCATCCCCGGTCCGTTCGGGGCCGGCAAGACCGTCCTCCAGGGCCTGATCGCCCGCTATTCCACGGTGGATATTGTGGTCGTGGTAGCCTGTGGCGAACGGGCCGGTGAAGTTGTGGAAACGATCCATGAGTTTGGTCAGATGGAAGACCCGCGCGGCGGCGGCAAACTCATCGACCGCACGATCATCATTTGCAATACATCCTCCATGCCCGTGGCCGCCCGCGAGGCATCGATCTACACGGGAATTACGCTCGGCGAGTACTACCGGCAGATGGGACTGGATGTCTTGCTGCTGGCCGATTCCACATCCCGTTGGGCACAGGCGATGCGAGAAACTTCAGGCCGCCTGGAAGAGATTCCCGGCGAAGAGGCGTTTCCAGCCTATCTCGACTCGGGAATCAAGGCCGTCTATGAGCGCGCTGGCGTACTGCAAACGCGGGACGGATCGACCGGCAGCCTGACCATGATCGGAACGGTCTCCCCCGCCGGCGGCAACTTCGAGGAACCGGTGACACAATCCACTCTGGGAACGGTCAAGTGCTTTCTTGGCCTGTCGTACGATCGAGCCTACAAGCGATTCTATCCGGCGATCGACCCGCTGATCTCCTGGTCTCGCTACCGTGAACAGCTGGAAACGTTCTTCAACAAGGAAATCGATCCGCACTGGACGAAGACCGTCGCGGACATGCACCAGTTGCTCTATGACGGAGACAACATCAATCAGATGATGCAGGTTACCGGGGAGGAAGGTATCACCATCGAGGATTTTGTCACCTACCAGAAATCCGTGTTCCTGGATTTGGTCTACTTGCAACAGGACGCCTTCGATCCGGTCGATGTTTCGGTATCGGTCGAGCGCCAGAAGGAAAGCTTTCTGCTGGCCAAACGCCTGATCGAACGCGAGTATCAATTCCAGGACAAGGAACGGGCACGCGACTACTTCACGCGATTGACCGGCCTGTTTAAGAATCTCAACTACACGCACCGCGATTCGCCAGACTACCGCCGCTACATCGAACAGATCGAGGAATTGGAACGAGCCTACTATGCCGACGAAGAAATCGGAGCGTAGTACTACAGCGCAGGGTTGACGGTAGCGAAACGGGGACTGGCTCCATCGTTGTGTTTGGCTCGTCCCGGAAAACGCGGTGGATCGATGGTGCCTGTCCCCCTTTCGCGGACCAGTATCACCCGTGGCTTGCGAAAAAGGGGCTTGCGAAAAAGGGGCCTGCGAGAAAGAGGGACAGGCACGGCGGACGCGACCGGATTTGCAAGCTGGTACCCGTTTGTATCAC
>CALBSZ010000760.1 GCA_937967665.1 uncultured Planctomycetaceae bacterium | reverse complement strand
CAGCCCGTCGCCATCGAAACTCGTGTCGATGGTACCATCGGGGTGCAGGCGAGATACGGCGAAGGCAAAGCCGGAACTCGTTGCGTTGGTGTATCCAGCGAGGACAATCTTGCCGTCGGGGGCAATGCTAATATCGTTGCTGAGAACTTGCCGGCTGGCGATTCCAGGACCAGTGGCTTTGCCATTGCCGTTAAATGTCGCGTCGAGCGACCCATTGTCGTTATACCGCGCGACCGCCATGACAGTCCGAAAACTCCCCGTCGTAAACGCAGATCCTGCGGCGACGATCTTGTTGTTCCCATCAATTTGGATCGCCCGAATATTGTCCGAACGGCCAAAGAAGTCGGTAGTCACTTTACCGTTGCCACCGAAACTGGTATCCAAGGCACCGTTCGGATGGAGCCGGATCAGACCGAAGTTGGAATCGTCGGAGATTCGGGCCGAGCCGCCAACAACGATCTTCCCATTAGCATCGACGGCGATGTCCCAGCCAATATCGTAGTCGCCGGCGAAATCGACCTTTACGCTCCCGCCAGAACCGAACGTGGTATCGATCGAGCCATCCTGGTGAAAGCGGGCAATCGCGAAATCCCTGTCCGTCGAGACAGTGTTTGCGTAGCCCGCAACAAGGATCTTCTCATTGGCATCCACCGTGACCGCGTAGGCTTCGTCCGTGGACATCCCGCCCACATCAATGGTCGCCGTGCCGTTGTTCCCAAATGTGGAATCGAGGGAACCGTCAGGAAAATGCCTGGTGACGGACATATCGTACTGCGCGCCCTGGCGCGAACTGCCCGCCGTCACGATCCTTCCGTCAGACTGAATAGCAACGCTCCACGCCTGGTCGGTCGCTCCACCAACAAAGTCCGTGCGCAGCATGCCCGTGCCTCCGAAGGAAGCATCCAGAGTGCCATCCGAGTTGTAACGGGCTAACCCAAAATCGGTCCCGGTCCCGAGTGGATCGCTATGGGACCCGCCCGGCGTGCCTGCCGATCCCACCACGACGATCTTACTGCCGTCGACGACGACACCCCGCGCATAATCTTGGCCGTAATCGTAACCAAAGCCGAAATCGGTGGCCACCTTGCCGTCACCGCTGAAGGATGTGTCCAAGCTGCCGTCAGGATGGTAGCGGGCGACGGCAAAGTCGAGCTGCTTGCCGGTCGCGAAGTTCGGATCCGCTGTTCCTACGACGATTACCTTCCCGCTGCCATGGTCGATCGTTATATCGTTCGGAATCGAGTAATTCGCAGTGTGCAGGGTCGTTGTCGTCGTACCATCGCCACTAAAGCTGGGATCCAGGGTGCCATTGGTGCGTAGCCGCGCCACGCCAAAATCTGAGTCAGCACGCCCCGCGACCACGATCTTGTCGCCCGCTTCAATCGCGACCGCGCTGCCGTAATTGAGATTGCCCGCATTGAAGTCGAAAGTTGCCCTGCCGTCGCCGCTGAAACTGGAATCGAACGAGCCATCTGGATTGAAGCGTGCCACGGCCGCTTCCTGAGCGTCGACGTAAACCGTCCCAACAACAACGATCCTGTGACTGCTGTCGATCGCCAGGTCAGTGGCCTGGTCCGACGTACCTCCAAAACCGAAGGTTAAAAGACCATCCCCGTCGAAGCTCGTGTCGAGCGTGCCATCATCGTTGTAACGGGCAATCAGCATTTCAGCGTCTGATGCGGCCGAGACGGTATTGCCGGCCACAACGATCTTATCGTTCATATCCAAGGACACGGCGACACCACCTGCACGCTCACCGATAACGGTGGAGACGATTCCGGCCGTGCCAAACATTGGATCCAAACTGCCGTCTGCTCGATAGCGAACGACGGTAATGGCAGAAGTGCTGTTCGCCAAGTCATAGGACTGCCCCACGACAACAATGCGACCCGTCGCATCGATCGTCATATCGGCGGCGAAGTCATACAACTTGTTAACATCCGTGTTCACCTGCCCATCAACGCCGAACGAGATGTCTAACGTGCCGTCAGGATTGTAGCGAGCCAAACCAATGTCGTTACCAACCCGACCGGCAACAACGTACTTTCCATCCTGTTGACGCGCTATCGCCTCGGCGGAGTCGTGCCCGGAACCTTGAATATTCGTAATCGCAAGGCCACCCGCGCCAAACGTTGGATCCAGGTCGCCTGCGGCCAACAAGTCCCGCCGTTCCAAGTGCTCAAAGATCCGTCGATTCGTTCGCGCGACTTGTCGACTTCGGGTTAGGTGACGACGTTGATTCCGAGTCGATCTTGATTGGCGGCGATTCTGGCGGGACATGCAATTTGGCTCCTGGTTGGCTATGTACTTCCTGACGGTTCCGTCGTCACGCCGCACAGGTGAATGCGCCGCGCAAGGCGAAACGTGGTGGCTACCCATTGATTGAGGTTGAACAATTTCGGTTGTTCATCGATGAACGCCTCGACACGCGACCTCTCCAAAAGAGAATCTAGTCATAGATCGCAACGGATGCAATAAAAATCGATTGCTTTTGTTGCTTTTTATTCGCATCGAGTCGTGACCAAGCAATGCATACTTTGCATCCGTAAGCCGCTGCCCTACGTGCCCAGCACTTGTTTGACGAAGCGCCGGAGCAACTGGCTGGTTTCGGGTGTATCGCGGCAGCTGGCGATGAATTCCTCGCACGACGTTCCGACAATGCGCGAAACGTATTGTGGATAACGCTGCACACGATGGATCAGCGACGGACGATCCAGTTCGGGATGAAACTGAGTCGCATAGATCGGCTGGCCGCTCAAGCGAAAAGCCTGATGCGGCACTTTGTCCGACGAGGCCAACAAGACGGCGTCGGCCGGCAACGCGTCGACGATGTCCTGGTGTCCCATTTGCCCGTAAAAGGTCGCGCCGAGCGGCGCGAAGAGTGGGTCAGCAAGACCGGCGTCGGTAAGTCGCAGCGTGACACTGCCCAGTTCCGCGCGGGACAAGTCGGTCACGACTCTCCCGCCGAGCGCTTTGCTGATGGCTTGAAAACCCCAGCAGGACGCAAAGGTGGGCTTGCCGGCCGCGCACAGCTGCCGCATCGATTCCAACGCCCCCGGCAGCCATGTTCCTCCTTCGACCACCGAATAATCACCACTGCCGCCGATCATGACAAGCCGCGCGTCGTCGATCTGCTGCTGTGCCGGCCGTTCGAGAATCAAGTCGCACGTATCGATGTCGGCACAAGAACACTCCAGCGCCCGCGCAAAACAATCGACTTCCTGCGACCGGATCGGGTCGTCGGCGTCTCGGATTTGCAGCAGCAGGAAGCGAGGCATCGGGGGCTCGTTCAGGAAAAACAAATGGCAATGGAGTTACGGACGCACGACTCTCGTGCGACAAAGCCAGGTTTCGTCGTCGTTTAAGCTCAATACCGTTCAATTTTCACGTGGGACGGGCACTCCTGCCCGTCGCTCATACCGCATCTTGTACGAGCGTGAAAACGCCAGCACAAGATGTGACGGGCAAGAGTGCCCGTCCTACATACTTTGAACGGTATTGCGTTTAAGCTCGAAGAGCAGGTAAGTGGGTAACGTACGACCGGATACACTTGCTCGCGCTGCGTGCTTGTAACCTGGCGGATTACCGCAATCTTGTCCGGGTGACCCTGGGCGGTTGCCCGCCCAGGGTTCCCACAGAGCCGTACG
>CALBSZ010000759.1 GCA_937967665.1 uncultured Planctomycetaceae bacterium | reverse complement strand
CGTCCGCATTCGAGCCGGCCGCAATCGCCGCGTCACCCGTGCTGAGGACGATGCCCGATTCGATACCGATCGACGACAAACCTCCATTAAAGATGCCGGCCGAAAGAAACTCGCCCGAGAACGGATTCGAGCTGCCGACATAAGTCGCGTTGCCGGCGGCGCTGACGCCTGCGCCCAGAATCACGTCGCGGAGGGCGTCCGCGGAGCTGACTGTCGTATCGACGGTGACCACCGTGTTCGGCACGCGGAAGAAATTGCCGTCCACATTCCCGAACAGGGCGATGCGATTGTCACGGCTGCCGGTGCCGACCGCCGTGCCGTCCGCATTCGTGGCCTGCAGCTTCAGGATTCCCTGCACCGAGGGACTGTTGATGACGTTGCGCAGGGCTGCGGCAATCACGTAGTCGGGGTCGGTCGGCTGGAAGGGGACGCGCACGTTGCCGGACGTGATCCCGCCGCCACTGTCAAACTCGAAATGGACGCTCCGCACTCCGTCGCCCAGCGTTAGCACGTCTTGATCGTTGATCAGGAAACCTGGCGGCGCGACCAGTGTTGTCTGCTGGGCCTGGCGATCATTCGTATCATAGGTCCTGTCCAGTCGCAGAGCGTTCGGGGCGATGTTGATGGAGGTCGCGTACGAGGTCCCTTGACGCAGCTCCACTTGATAGGTGCCGCCGGCTTCGGGAGTGACCACATCGGGTCGCAAGCGAAAATCTCCCGCATCAAATCCGGTCACGTTCAGCGGCGGGTTCCCGATTGGCTCGGGCACGTCCGGCAGGCCGCCGGTAATCATTTCGCCCCGTTCCGCGAAGCCGATGATGATGTCATCGATGTGCACACCTTCGGATCCGTTGGCGGTCGTGTTGGCGGCGAGAAACTCAAAACGAATTCGCAGGTTGTCGACGCCGGCGAATTGGTCCAGTTCCAGTCGGCTTTGACGCCAGGCGTCGGCGTTCCGCAATTCGACGATGTCCGAGGCGAATTCGGCCGGATTGCTGGAAGCCAGCAGCTCTTCGGGACCGCCGTCAGGCCCCACATAGACGCGAAAATGGTCGCCGCCATCCGCGTCCAGCAGGTAATTAAAATAAAGCGTCGGCTTGTCCGCCGCCGAATAGCCCGACAAGCTGAACGGGTTGGAAATCAGGTCACCACCCGGCGTCGTTGCGTTGTCGTACGTCTGCGTGCCCTCGTTGCCGAAGTAGAAAGTGTCTCCATCGTTGGCGTTCGTCGCCAAGGCTTCGTGGCCTTCGACCGAGGCGTGCAACGTGTAGGTGGATCCCAGCGGCATCGCGCCGCCGAAGACGCCACCGGGAAAGGCCGTCGAGCCGGCGTTGGCCACCGCGATCACGTATTGCCCCGTGGCCGGGAAGTTGAATTCCAGGTAAGCGTCCTCGTCGCTGACGCTGCCCCCCGCACCGACACTTTGCGGGACCGCGCCGCCGCTGGCCAGCGGGTTGCCCGCGCTGTCGAACAGATGCAAGGCGGACATGAAGTCGCCGACCGTGGCGCCGTCCACATAACCAAAATCGATATCAAAAATGCCGCGCGCGGGAAGCGTATCGACTTCGAACGAGTAATAGTCGACATCGAACGTCGTATTGCCTTGTCCCGTCACGCTCATGTGCGGGATCGTCGTCGACGTGTTGCCCGCCGCGTCGCCGATGTTCGGTGACGCATTCAGACTCCACACAATATTGGCATTCGGCGGATCCAGATCCTGTGCGAACGTGATGAAGTTGTTCGGTTCGACTTCGTTCAACGCGCCGATCGTGAGGCCCGAAATCACCTGTCGTGAACCATCGAAAGTCGAGGTCAGGCCGTGACCGGCCACGCCGGATTGCAAGCTGGAAACGTGCCAGAGATTGTTGGGATCGGTCGCCGTGCCGACAAACGTCGGGTCCAACAGTACCGGTACGACGGGATCGTCGGCGGTGGCGCCGCCGAAGAAGCCGATATGATCGTCGGCGATGCGGCGGATGGAATTGACGGGTTCGAGTCGATACAGGGGATTGAACGACGGGTTCGGAATCGTTCCTGCCGCGTCTTCAAACTCGAGCGACTGGTCCAGGACCATCTGGCTGGAGGTGATCCCCACGTAGTACGATCCCTCGGGTACCATCGCCGGGCCGATGAAGGCGTCGCGCGCTCCCACCGAACCACGCGACAGATCACGCATGCCGAAGGTGTCGCCCGGGGCTGTTACCGGAGCCAAACGGTCGTCCGCGATATTCGAATCCCGGCCGATCAGCACCGGGGCACCGGTGGCGTCGAACACGACCACCGTGGTATCGGGTCGATTCAAGCCGTTGGCATAGTCGACGTCCACGACCAGCGGAGCGTGGTGATTGGACGGGGTCGACACGAGGTCGTAGATGACGTCGAACTGAAAAATGTCCACATCGACGCCGGCGACGCTGTCGCTCGTTGCCGAAGGAGCCAGTTCACCCGCGATGGAGAGCACGCCCCGGTCTGTATTGAACAAGTTGCCAATCGTCTGCGGGCCCTGTCCCGGATGATAGGGGTTATAGTCGCCGAATCCAAAGCCCTGTGGGTCGAAATTGACCCGGTCATTCCATTCCAGATTCGTATTGGCTTCGGCCTGGGCATACCGCAACAAACTCCACTCCACGCCGCGGCTGGCCCCGCCCGCCATGAACCCGAGGTAGTCGTTTGTCGTCGACTCGTCTTCCGCAATTTCGCCGAGCAGCGGTGAGTGCGCCGGCAGTCCGACCACTTCAACGCCGTTTTGCGCGTAGCGGATTTCCGAATAGCGCACCGTGGAACCCGGAACTTCGTCCGTTTCCCGATTGCGTATCTGCAACTGATACACTCCCGAAGTCAACCCGGCATCGATCTGGTCCGGGTCCAACTGGTCGCTGGCGGGGTCATTCAGTCCCAAGTTGCTGCTGCGTACGCGGAACACGTACGTCCCTAATTGGCCCTTGGCGCCGGGCAGCGAAACCCGGAAGCCGGCGTCGCGCGGGTTCGTACCAAAGTCGTCACGGGCGGCGCCGGAAACGTGATGGGGCTGATAAATGTCCGCCAGTTCCTGCAGCGGATTGGCATTCGCATCGGGGAAGGTTGGCGATTGGAAAATCAGCGAACTGTCGGCCGACTCATCAAACGAATTGTCCGACTGCAAGATGATATTGCCGTTGGAATCGAGCAATTCGATGACGGTATCGAGCGACGTCGAGGTGCGCTCGATGTCAAACCAGATCTGCGTGCCGGCGATGGCGCTGAAGCTATACGCGTCGATGTCGGCCGGAGCGTTCAGAAATCCGTGGATCTCGAATCCCAGCCGCAGGTTTTCGTCGCTGGCCTGTTCGCTCGAAGCGATACTGCCCAGGAACTGCGCGGTATCGATCGTGGCATTGGTTCCGGGGGCGTTCGTTTCGGTGCGCTCCTGCTCCAGCACCAGCGCCACGTTGCGATCGTGACTGAATTGATCGAGTCGGACGCTCCGCCAATCTCCGGGTGCCGGGACACTAGCGATTACATCGTTGTTGGAATCCGTTTGCGGCGTGCCGTCGGGTTGCACGCCCGCACCGATCGTGTCGTCGTGAATCGATGTCAGGATGACCGGGAAGCCCGGCTGGCCGACCACGTACAAACTGCCGCCGATCCGGTCTTCCATTTCCAGTCGCTGCCCCGTGGCGGTGAATCCCGTGCCCAACGTCGGGTTGCTTTGATAGGCCGGGCCGACATTGCCGGGACCATAGAGTTTGACGACCAGGCTTTCCGACGGGCTGCTTTGCAGCCGCAGGCCGCCGAACGTGTGAAAGTTGCCTACGCGGATTTCGTCGTAGAGGAAGTGCACAATGTCCGTATCGTCCCAGATACTCTGCGTGGACAATGTCACGTTCCCGCGAATCTCCATGCCGTTGGTCCCGTGCGTGGAATTCGGATTGAACGGTTGCCCGAGGGCATTGAGCGGCGCGTTGTCGGCCAGGCGGTTCTCGCGGACCAGCGGTCCGTAGTTGTCGGCGTATTTACCGGTCGCCTCAAGGGGCCCCGACTGCCGCCCGGGATCGGAGACCAGCCGCTGGGTAAACGAATCGGCGTTGATGTTGATGGCGACGTCCGAGTTCTCGCGAATGATGTTGTTTACGATTACGGGTTGTGAACCGCGGACAAAGATTGTGGCTTCCGCATTGGCTCCGCGGCCAAACCGTTCCGCCGGACCCTGGCCGCCGACACCCGCGTCGTTGTGTTCGATAACGCTGTTGGCGATGCGCGCCGTGGCCTGATGTAGTTCAATGACGTTGAAGCCCTTGAAGGTCCCCTCGATCTTCACGTCGTTGCCGCCGCCGTAGGCCAGATAGGTGTGATCCAGACTCAGCCCGCCCAGGTGGCCAATGTACAGACCGCCCCAGTCTCCGCGCTGCGGCAGCGATTCGTTGGGGCCGTCGTCTTCGTTCGTATCAAACGTGCCGCCCGCGCCGTAGCTGTCGTCCAGCTTGGACGTGAATATGACTTCCTGGCCGTCATGTCCTTCGGCGATCAACTGCGCTCCAAACGAGACCTCGATGCGCGAACCTTCCAGCTTGACGACAGTGCCGGGGTCGATTTTCAATCGCGCGTCGGGGCGAGCCCGCACGACGCCCAGCGCCAGGGGATCCAGGTCTTGTCCCAAGTTCCCCCCCACGTCGTCAAAGGGCAGCGCCGCCGCGGCCGCGTCCAATTCGGCGATCAGCTGGTAGGGTGTTTCCCCGCCCGCGGCACTGCGGTACAGGCGGAGTGCTACGAAGGGGGCGGGAATCGCCGGCAAGCCAGTCAGTTGCACTGCGTTTTCACCAATCCCGTTGCGCACCGTGACGTTCGTGGTCGCGTCGGAGGCCGGACTCTCGTTGCCATCGGCATCGACAAAGGTGACGCGATAATTCAAGACGCCGGTACCCAGCGTGCCGCCCGTTACCATTTGCGGTGCGGACGCGACGGACATCACCGACGGCGGATCGCGCTGCAACAGGCCCGCGGTCAACGACGGCGCGACGACTCCTCGATCTGTAAACGTCGTGTCGGCCGGGTCCAGGTCGGCAATCATGTTGTACGGCCCGAGTCCACCCGGCTGACTGCGATAGAGGCGGCGCGAAACAAAATTGCCGCTGGTCGGAGGCAGGTTCTGCAAGATGACGCTTCCCTGGCCGGCAACCAGACTCGTATCCACCTGTACCGTCGCTTCCGACGGGCGGCCTTCGAAGCCGCGCTCGTCGATGTAGACCAGCTTGTAAGTATAGACGCCGGCGGGCAAGGTTCCGCTAACGCGAGCTCCCAAGGTTACCAGATCGATGGGCGGCCTCGCGGTTTCCAGGATCGCCTGACCAGGATCGCCCTGAACTTCGAGGTTTTCGAGAATCAGGTGGACGATGTCCAGGTCGTCGAACCGCCCGGGCACGGTCAGCTTCTTGATCGCGCCGCCGGCCGGAGTTTCCACACGCACGAAAAGGCCGTTGTTCGAGTTGAACAGCAGCCGGTTGCCGTGAATGTCGGGGCCGATCCGATCGTAATCGGAAGTGAACGAGGCCTGACTCTGGTAGCGCGGCGCGTGAAAATTGGTTTCTTCAAAACTATTCGGATCCGCCGACATGGCCGAATCGGCGCTCTGCGTGATCGTGTTGAATGAAATCGTCGGACGGGACTCGATCATCTGAATCGGCGTCACCACTTGCTGTACCGAATTGATCACCACGTTACCACCGCCGCCGTAGCGGATGTCGGCATGATTGACGTAATTCAGGAAGATCCCTTCGTTTTCGTAATGGAAGCGCGCTTCCGCGTTGTCCAGATCCGCGCGAAAGACAATGCCGCCCCAGTCACCCGAACCCGGATTGGTGCGCGGCGGATGACTGTCTTTCCCCAGCGATTCGTCCAGGAAGGACGTGAAATAGACGCTGCCGGCGACAGGAACGCCATTGCTGTCGCGGACGATTTGGTTGTTCGAATCCAGCAGCTGTGGAGTGCCCAGAACTTGCAGGGCGCCGCCGCTGCGATCTTCCAGCACGGAAGAACTGCCGACGCCGATTCGAGATCGCCGGAGCTTGAAGATCGCACCCGCGTCGATCATCGCCGTGACGCCGCGCGGGATCTCCATCGTCGTGCCGTCTGCCAGCGTGGCCGGACCGCCCGAGGGGCCAAACCCGATTTCGTAAGCGAAATTGTCGGTCAGCGTCCGTACATCCTGGTCAATGCCGCCATTGCCGACAAACCGCACGATGTCGCCAGGCACGGCTGCCTGGAACGCTTTCGTCACCGTATCAAACGGGCGCACCAGCGAACCGTTTAGATTGACGTCCGAGGTCTTGTCCACAAAGATCGTCTTGCCTGCCAATTCGATACCAATGGCGTCGGCACTGGTGCTGCTGGAGACTTCACCGGTCAGCGTTACCGCAGCTCCGTCGGCCGTCGCACTGACGTTGATCAGGCCGGAAGTCTGGATGGCGGCTGCCAGCGAAGTCGCCAGCGCGGTGGGTGAGGTCGGATTGAGCCCTTCACTGTATAGCACGGGGATGGCGAACCCGTTGTTGCGGCCGTCGCCCCGATCGAATTCGAAATCGCGCGTGTTGCCAAAAGCGTCCGTGATGCGCAGTGACTGGCCGTCTTTGAAAACGTTGCCGTCACCCGTGATTTCGATTACCCGGTCCAGCGGCCGCGTTTGGAACCAAAAATTGAATACGCCGCCGGGTACGCCATCGGCATCGCCATCCAACCGGGTGCCTGCCCGAAACTCGTCACTCCGATCCCGGTCGCTGATGATGTCGTCGTCGTCCACTTCCGCGCGGAAATCCAAACGCAATTCGTATTCGCCCTGTGTCGTGCCTCCGAATCCGGTGTCCTCAATGATCGGATTGAATTCCGTATTGCCCGTCGACGTGACCGCCACGTAGTAGGTCCCCGTTCCCAACTCCATTTCAATGAACGAATCGGAACTGTAGTAGTCGTCGTTGCGCGAAATTAATTCGCGAGTGAACCCGGTGATGTTGCCATCGTTGTCACGAACGGCCGTTTCGCGATAAAGCGAAATGACCGTGTCCAACAAACTTGAATTCGGCTGACGCTCCGCGAACGTTTCCGCCCGGAATAAACCCAGCTTCTGTTCGTCGATGCCTTGATCGTTCAAGTCGATCGTGAACTTGTAGAGGTCGATATCATTGCTGTCCGGGCGGTAGATGTACTGCCCGTGAATGACGTCCGCATTGCCGGGAAAAACGGGTTCGGGAGTCACGGCGCCGGGCAATGGCCGGGCCGGCGAGTTGGGGAAGGCGTCGACCGCGTCGAAAGCCATGACGTTGCTGAGTGGCAAATCGTTGGCACGCTGCAGTCCCAGCATGGCACCGATGCCGACCATGGACCGCTGAAACCAGTCGCCGCCAAAATCGTCGCTCCACGTTCGCGCGCTGTCCATGATCACCATGCCCGTGGAATACGCCGGATCGATGCGGACAATGAAATCGTAATCATCCCCCGGCGCGACGTTGATGGCGTGGTTCAAGACATTCGGATCGTTCAGGTCGATGACCGCCGGATCGCCCGTGACAAACGTCAGCCCCTGATCATCGGTTTCCAGGAACTGCACGCCCAGTTCGCTCCCCCAGAGCTCCAACGCCTTGCGCGCCAGTTGCTGCTGATTCGGGGTAATCAAATTGGTCAGCGGATTGCCCAACGAATCGGAACCGTAGTCGGCCTGGAAATTGTAGAAGATCGTCGTCGCGCCGGCCGTGCTGTCGGGGCCGAACGACGGATTCACATGCTGCTCAAATCCGCTGCCGACTTCGTCCGGAATGTCGCGATGACCGACCTCGTCTTTGCCGCCGGGGAAGTCGAGCAGGAAATCCTGAGGGTCGATGCGGGAGTTCAATATCAAACTCTGGCCACCCAGGGCGCCCAGGTCAAACGCCGTCTCGTAGGCAGAACCCAGGCCCTCCAGCCGCAAATTACGAACGCTGCTTCCGGTGATGTCCGCGCTGGGATCACCGGCAATGGTCACGTCCAACAATGTCGCGACGGGGCTGGCGGCAATGGCGGAGCGCAAATCGTCGGCCGTCGTGCCGTCACTGTTGAGCACGACGTTCACAGCGCGGCCGTCAGTTGAAATCGTCGGAGCAACTCCGGCGCCAAGTGCCGCTTCCGAGAAATTCAGTACCACGGACTTGCCCAGGTCGCGGGTCGTCGTGAAGGTGACCTGGGCACCACCCGCGCCCGTGTCGAAATCGGACATTGCCGAAATCGTGGGTTCGATGGTGAGCGGTAGTAAAGGAAGGTTTTCGTCAGTGCCGATTCGCAGCCGGAAAGTTCCCGCGCCATTTAATTCGTCCAGCGATTTGGAAAAAGTGAGTCGCGCCGTGTCACTGGCCGGATCGTAACTGACACGCTCCGGCAAAAAGGTCACGTCGTCCGTGTTCTCGACCGTGTCGTTGGTGTAGATCAGACGATAGAAAGACGGATTTTCGGCCGATCGCTGCGTCGGATTGCCGTCGCCGTCGTTCTCCACAAACAAATCGTCGTTGTTGAAGTAAACGACGATTTCATTTCGTTGCTGCGCCAAGATCGTGTCGGCGGCATCGGTCGGATTCTGGATGTGGCGCACGGGTTGCGGCACGACGGCTACTACTTGCGGACCGAGTTCCAGTTCGAAGAAAACCGTCTGATTCGCGCCATCGTCCACAATGTCGTTCGTCAAATCGTTGAACGCCTGGCCACTCGTGTTCCGCAACGCCGACGAGCCGACGCCAAAAATGTCGATGCGGTAGAGGTCGTCCGGCAACGTCTCGGCAAAACGAACGACCACTTCGTTTTCGTTCGGGGCGTCGCCGACTCCAATGAATCCCGGCGTTACCACGATGTCGTCGCCGATCCCGTCAATCGGATCTCCGAAAATACCGTCCAGGCCCGTCCGGGTAATACGGATTCCGGAAAGGGTAGTCGAATCGATGACCTGGTTGTCGTCGAAACGAAAAGTCAGGTCGCTGGGCGCGACGTTCCGCACACTCGTCGACGTGAGGGATAGCAGGGCGCCTTCGTTCGGCTGGATCCCCGCTAGCTGTGGGCCTACCGCTAAAAGCCGCCGTTCTTCCAGGGTCTCCACGAAAGTCTTTCGCTGGATTGCTTTTAGGAGCGCAGATCGTCGGTTGGAGGATGTGCGACGTGAAGTGGGGCGATACTTTCGCTGAACCATTGATTTACCCTGATCTGGGGACTGCAACCGCCTTTTACGCCGGTCTTCGGGGGGTGAAACTCAGAGTGTCACGACGTGGATTGTTCCTGCCTGGCGGCACCCATTCGGTGGCAACGTACCAGTAATAGACGTAACTCTAATCATAGTAGTGGATTTTAACGATTATAATTGCCGTAACGCCTATTGCAAGAAATACGGACGGGTCGCAGTAGTTTTCCTAAGTGCCCTAAATTGACGCATTTTTAGGGGTTTCCGGGATGTTGGACGTGTACGGAGGGAGAAAAGTTCGAACGCGCGGGGAGTCGGCCGCCGATTGGAAGGGGGGCGGCCTGGTGGCAAGAATGCTGGCCCGTGAGAACTGAGCGAGGCGCAAGAAAAAACGCCGCAATTCGAATTGCAGCGTTTTTCTATCGTCGCTCGAAAGCTGTGGTGCAAATCACGGCAAGCGCGATAACCAAGTGGCAAGGCATTCCAAGTCTAGGTCAAGCTTGACGTGGAGCAAGCGCGGCATCGAAACATCCCGTCGATCAACGGACCGGCCTGCCATCGCTGATACAATACCGGATCGATAGCATTTCGGCCCCATCGCAGCAGCCAGGATGCCGTCTTTCCCAGCTTAACATTGACACTTCTTCGCCCCTCACCTATTATCGCGCTCCCAAAATAGGCGTATATTTGGCGCTAATCGGCCCTTGGGCGGATATCCGAATACGCTGGCATGTTGAGCCGAAGGGTGGTAGCCGCGGGCAAGTTGATTTTAAGAGTCGGCTGCGAGCGCGGGGGCGGCTTAGAGGGATTGAATCTCCTGGTGGGTTGTGTGGAAGCGTTTTCATCTCTTTTGCCGGTGTGGCCAGGTCGGACAGCGGAACGGGGTAATCGCGGGAGGGGGTAACGGTGCAGGTTTATCAGGATAGACATTGAAGATGGGATTCACAGCTGGACTAGAACATGTTGTGCGCGAGAACGAACCGTTGGGGCCATACACCTGGTTTCGGTTGGGCGGCCCCGCGCAATACTTCGCGGAGCCGACTTCGACGGACGAACTGATCAAGCTGGTCACGCGAGCGCGAGAAGAGGAACTACCCGTTCGAATTCTTGGCGGGGGCTCGAATCTGCTGGTGAGTGACTCCGGTGTGCCGGGACTCACCATCCAGCTATCGGCCGCGGCGTTCGGAGCGGTGGAAGTGCAGGGGCAGCGGATCATGGCGGGGGGCGGCGCGAAACTGGGACATGTCATTTCGGCTTCGGTGCGTGAAGGGCTGGCTGGTCTGGAACAACTGGTGGGCATTCCCGGTACGGTGGGCGGCGCCCTACACGGCAACGCCGGAACGGATACCGGGGACATCGGCCGCCATGCGCGCCAGGCGACGGTGCTGACACGCTCGGGGCAGCTCATCACGCGCGAACAGGCTGACTTGCGGTTCAGTTACCGTCAGAGCAGCCTGGATGAACTTGTCATCCTGAACGCGACGGTTGAACTGGACGGTGGCGACCCGGAGCAGTTGACGAAGCGGATGCAGAAGTTATGGATCGTCAAGAAGTCGACGGAACCATTCAGCGGAGAAAACACGGGTTGCATCTTCAAGGATCCTGGTGGCATCAAGGCCGTTAAGCTCATCGAGCAGGCGGGATTGAAGGGGGCTCGCGTGGGGCAGGCGGAGGTCAGTGAAACGAATGCCAACTTCGTCGTTGTCGGGTCGGGCGCTACGGCGAGCGATGTACAGCAACTGATCGAAATGGTCGAGGATGGAGTCGCCGATCGCACGGGGGTGGAATTGGAACGCCAGATTGAGATTTGGTAGCTGCGGAGCGAACTGGCAACGTCACGAAGGTTCGCCGCCATAGGAAGGCCTGAGTCAGCAGGGATTCATGCGAATAGCTTACAGCGCGTTTCGCGTAAGTGTAGCGTTTTTTTCGCCAATTGACACGGTGATTTACAACGCCGGAGACGCTACACGTCCGTG
>CALBSZ010000758.1 GCA_937967665.1 uncultured Planctomycetaceae bacterium | reverse complement strand
GGCTCGTCGAGCAACACGAACACGTCGCCATGATCGGCGACGGAGTCAACGATGCTCCCGCACTGGCTCGTGCGTCGCTTGGACTCGCAATGGGAGCGGCCGGCAGCGATGCGGCCATCGAAACAGCCGACATCGCCCTGATGTCCGACGACCTGGCGAAACTCCCCTGGCTAATCTCGCACTCTCGTCGCACCCTGGCCATCATCCGTCAGAACATCACGTTTTCACTGGCGGTTAAGGCTCTATTCGTAATCCTAACCTTTGCTGGCTATGCGTCTTTGTGGGCGGCTATCGCCGCCGACATGGGGGCCTCGTTACTGGTTATCTTCAATGGGTTACGGCTGCTACGGTCAACTACCGCGACGTTGAAATCAGAGCACCAAGATGGGGGACTAGGGTGGGGATAAGGTCCCGCAGGTTGGTCTTGAGGGAATCCCGATTATTTGCACAATTCGCCCCGCCCGACGGACCGAAAGATATAATTGAAATGATGTCTCGACACCGCAACATAAACCGATGGCTGGTCACGACCTGTCTGATGGTCAGCCTGGGACTCTCCGGTCTGTTCCCTCAGATGATGGTCTGGACGGAAAGCCCCACGGTCGCTGCTGCGACGGCGGACTCGACGACCTGTTGCTGCGGCACAGAAACGGGCTTCTGCTGAGGGATGGCCTGCTGTGCGGTGCGTGCACCGTCGCCAGCCAAAGAACCGGTTCCCGCTCCGGCGAGGGATGACAACCGTGACGGGCGGACAATCACTCTGGCATTGTCTTCGACGAAGTCGCTGACCGGCGATCGCGGGCAAGGTTCGCTGTTTGCCCAGGCCGCGAGCGACGGCAACCGCTCTCTTGCGGAAGCGACGCTTCAAGCCAAGCACGTTCGCATCGACGCTTGATACGGACCACGGCGCACTCCCGGTACGCGCCGACCTCTTCACCGGTCGTAGTTCCCTGGTCTAGACCTTCTGATCCTTAATCCACTCGACCGTGCGCGGTGGTGAATTCACTGTGCGGTCGAAGGGAGTTTCTGTGATGCGAACGCTCATCCAACTCCTCCAAAAACTGCTGCGCCACCATTGGGGCAAAGTGACTGTCATCGTCCTGTTGATCTCAGCCGGCGTTGCCTACGCGGTGAGCCCGATGGTTCGCGAAAAGACTCATAGCGCGTGGCACGCAACGCTGGCCTGGGCTGGCATCGGTGGTGAGTCGGTTGACACGGGCAAGACCTTCTGGTGCCCGATGCACCCGCAGATCAAAAGCAACAAGGAAAACGCTGTTTGCCCGATCTGCAACATGGCGCTAGTCGAATTGGAAGGCGGCATCGTCGAAGCACCGCAACACCTAACCCTCACCGCACAGCAAGTCCAACAAGCGGGCGTCGTCACCGAGCCCGTGATGCGGCGCAAACTGTACCGCGAGATCGACACGACGGGCCACATCGACTACGACGAGCGTCGCCTCGCCAAGATCACATCATGGGTGCGAGGCAAGAGTCGTATCGACAAGCTGTACGTGAACTACAAGGGCATTCACGTCGAACAAGGGCAACCGCTCGTCGAGCTTTACAGTCCGGATCTAATCGTCGCCCAGCAAGAATTCCTGTCAGCAGAGCGGACGCTGTCGAGTGGAAGGGTGGGCGATTTCGAGAGCGAACTGCTGAAATCGGCTCGGCAGAAGCTCAAGTACCAGGGACTATCGGACGCCCAAATTGATGAGTTGACGGAAACGAAAGAAGTTCAGGACCGCATTCGGATTCTCGCTCCGATCCAAGGCACCGTTCACAAGCGAAATGTCCAAGAAGGCCAATACGTCATCGAGGGAGACGTGCTGTTCGAGTTGGTCGATCTGTCGCGCATGTGGGTCTTCGCCGACATCTTTGAAGAAGAGGTGCCGCTGGTGAAGGAGGGTTTGGCCGTGGAAGTCACGGTGCAGCATCTTCCGGATCGGGTGTTTGAAGGCGAGATCGCATTTATCGATCACATGGTCAAGCCGGGCACGCGGACCGTGCCCATTCGCATCGACGTGTCCAATCCCAATCACGAACTGAAAGCAGGCATGTTCGCCCGCGTGCGGTTACACCACGATTGGCCATCTGTGCTGGCCGTGCCCGAGGACGCGGTCCTTTGGTCGGGGCAGCGCGCGGTCGTGATGGTCAAAAGCGGCGGCGGAACTTTCACGCCCCGCGAAGTGCAACTGGGACGCAAATGGCTCTACTCGACGGGCGACGGCGCATCCGGGGACAGCACGCTCGGCTTCGGCGACGAACGCGTGCGGTATCACGAGGTGCTGGCAGGACTGAGGCCGGGCGAGGAAGTCGTCACAGCGGGAGCTTTTCTCCTAAACGCCGAAAGCCAATTTCAGAACGTGCTGGCCAAGATGCTGCCGCCGGAGAGCGAAAGAGCGACGTTGGAGCAGGTTGTCGGCGAGCGAATCGCTGGACGAATTCGCGCCGTCTTGAATGCGTACTTCCAGCTCAGCAAGACGCTGGCCGCCGACGAGTTGGCCGCGGTGCCGACTCGCATGACGGCGTTATCTGAAGCAACCGGTGAGTTAACACGAGTCGCATCCGAAAGCGATGCTGACGCATTAAAGACCGACGCCGCGCGTTTTCATGACTTGGTAACGACGGTCTCTGCGGAACAGCCGCAGGACGCCGTCGATGCTCGAACTCGTTTCGGTCGCATCAGCCACGAACTGACCAAGCTGCTGGAGGCTCACGGTGGCAAGACGCTGTTCGGCCACGATCTGTATCAGTTCGAGTGCGGCATGGCTAAAGTCGGCTACGAACGCTGGCTATGGTGGAGCCCCGAAATACACAACCCGTACATGGGCCAGAAGATGCTCAAGTGCGGAACGAAGCTCGATGTTTTGGAACCTTAAGAAATGTCCCCTCACTCTCGCGCAAGGAGAAAACCATGTTGAATCTGCGAAACGTGTTGTTTGCCGGTACGGCGTTGCTCGTTGGTGTCGTGCTCTTGGTCGGCTGCTCGTCACAGAACGTCTCCCAGCCAGCCACCGGCCCCAGTTCTTCGCCTGATTGGAAGGCGGGTTTGGACGAGGATGTGGTGACCGCCCTTTCGCAGCTAACGGATGCTGACCGCATAGCGGCACTGGCGCAAAAGGTCTGCCCCGTGACCGACAAGCCGCTCGGATCGATGGGCAAGCCGCCCAAGGTCACCGTCGAGGGTCGCGACATGTATCTGTGCTGCGGTGGGTGCGAGGATGAACTGAAAAACAACGCCGCCAAATATTTGGCAAAGCTGAACGCTGAGTAACGACTGAGACCTGGTCGGCGTGGAGTGCCAACCTATGATCGCCAAACTGATTGCCTGGTGCATCGACAATCGTTTTCTGGTGATGATCCTCACGATCATCGCCGTGGTGATCGGTGTCTGGTCCACGTACACGATTCCAGTGGACGCGATACCCGACTTGTCAGACGTGCAGGTCATCATCTACACGCCTTGGCAGGGGCGCGATCCGCAGACGATGGAAGACCAGGTGACCTACCCGCTCGCGCGGAAGATGCTGTCGGTGCCGGGCGTGTCGGACGTGCGCGGGTACAGCTTCTTCGGCTTTTCGTTCGTGTACGTCATCTTCGAGGACGGCACGGATATGTACTGGGCGCGTAGCCGCGTGCTGGAGTACATGAACGAGGCCCAAGGCGAACTCCCGCCAGGCGCGACGCCGCGGCTCGGCCCGGACGCCACCGGCCTAGGCTGGGTCTACATCTACACGCTTGAAGACACCGAGAACAAACATGACCTCGGTGAGCTGCGGGCGATTCAGGACTGGTACGTTCGCTATCAGCTTGCTTCCGTACCGGGTGTTTCCGAAGTGGCGACGGTCGGCGGCGCGGTGCGCCAGTATCAGGTCGAGGTCGATCCGCGCAAGCTGCTCTTCTATCAGATCCCCTTGCAGAAGGTGATGGCCACGATCAAGGACTCGAACAATGACGTCGGTGGGCGCGTTGTCGAAATGGCCGAAACCGAGCACATGATCCGCGGCCGTGGCTACATCCGCGGCAAGGAGGACTTGGAAAAGATCGTGCTGTCGGCGACCGAGGACGGCACGCCTGTATCGCTGAGCAATGTCGCCGAGATCCACATCGGACCGGACACGAAGCGCGGCGGCGCGGAAAAGAACGGCCAGGGCGAAGTTGTCGCTGGCATCGTTGTAATGCGATACGGCGAGAACGCGCTGAAAGTCATCGAGGATGTGAAGGCCAAGATTGAGGAGATCGAGCCGGGCCTTCCCGAGGGCGTCCGCATCCGCTCGGCCTATGACCGCAGCGGATTGATCCACCGCTCGATCGACACGCTCAAGGAGACGCTTGCCGAGGAACTCGCGATTACGTCGATCATCTGTTTGATCTTCCTGCTGCACGTTCGTAGCGGACTGGTCGCGGCTGCCGTCTTGCCGCTCGGCATTCTGCTGGCGTTCATCGTCATGAAGCTGTTCGGCATCAACGCCAACATTATGTCGATTTCAGGCATTGCAGTCGCCATCGGCACGATGGTCGATTCGTCCATCGTAATGGTGGAGAACCTGCACAAGCACAAAGAGCACAATCCAAACGCCACGCACTGGGAACAAGTAAAGCTGGCCGCTCAAGAGGTCGGTCCAGGGCTTTTTGTCGCGCTGCTTGTCATCACCGTCTCGTTCGTGCCGGTTTTCGCACTGCAAGGCCAGGCAGGCCGGATGTTCAAGCCGCTGGCGTTTACCAAGACGTTCGCGATGGCTGCCGGAGCGTTGATTGCCGTCTGCGTGATCCCATCGTTAATGGGATTCTTCGTGCGGGGCAAGACGCCCACCGAAGATCGCAATCCTGTGCACCGCTTCGGTATCTGAATATAGATGCGGTTTATCCGGCACGCCCTGC
>CALBSZ010000757.1 GCA_937967665.1 uncultured Planctomycetaceae bacterium | reverse complement strand
GCTCATACCGCATCTTGTACGAGCGTGAAAACGCCAGCACAAGATGTGACGGGCAGCCTGGCTGCATATCGACGGAACGAGCGGAGTCTTGTCGGGCACGCCAACCGCGCCCGGGTACAATGTCGTCATCCTCGTTGCCCGCCGGGGTGAAGGCGACGATTCACTGGTTGACGCCCGTCACATCGTGGTCGTCGTGGAAAAATGATTGGACTCGGCGATCGCTCCGTGACGAGCCCGATCGCACGCTCGTCGCGTGAGCGTAGCGTCATTTTCGTCACTTGACACGGTGCTTTACAGCGCCGGACACGCTAAAGCTACGTGCAACTTGCACTAACCATTGAATGCCCTTGTAAACTCTGCTGTTCTTTGTCTCGCTTCATGGTCGGTCAGGGTGAGCCGATTTTACGCCGGCTCCAAGCCACGCATGGTGCCGGTGCTGCTGGCGAACTGGTCGGTTTCGATGCCCAGTTGTTGCAACATGGTGACGAACAGGTTGGGCAGCGGGTAGTTGTTCTTCTTATCGAAGACGAGATGCTGGCCGTGGCGGAAGCCGCCGCCGGCCAGGATCATCGGCATGTTATTGTTGTCGTGGCTATTGGCGTTGCCAAGGTTGCTGCCGTAGAGCACCATCGTTCGATCGAGCAGCGTTACACCGTCTTCGGGGACTTCCAGCAGGCTGCCCAAAAAATCACCGAAGGCCTTTGTCTGCGCCATTTCGATGGACTTCAATTGCGTAACCGAATCCTGACGGTTGCCGTGGTGCGTTAAACTGTGATGACCCTCGGTGATGCCCGGCAGGTTCACTTTGGGGTTTGAGTTCTGGTCGATGGTCAGCGCTACGATGCGCGTCGAATCGGTTTCCAGCGCCAGACGGATCATCCGCATCATCAACTCCGTACGGACAATCAGTTCGGTCGGATCATCGACGTCCACGGGCGGTTCGATATCGACCTTCGGCTTGGCACGCTTCTCCCACTGTTCGGCTTTCACGAGCCGTTGTTCAAGTTCGCGTACGCTTTGAAAGTACTGTTGCACTTTTTCGCGATCATAGTTGTCGAGCCTGCTTTCCAGCCGCCTGGCTCGGCCGGCCACGGTGTCCAGCACGCTTCGTCCTTCACGGAGCTTTTCAATTTGAGCTTCAATCTCAGCGGGGCTTCCTTGCACAAACATTCGCTTGAAGACTTCCGATGGTTTGCGTTCGGCTGGAATGCGCACGCCCGACGCGGTCCAGGAGAGTGTCGCGTTTTCCGCCCCGACATTCAACGTGATGTACGGGAAGCGCGTCCGCACGCCGACTCGTTCGGCCGCATACTGATCGAGCGAAATGCTGTTCTTGAATCCGCCGGCCGCCGGATGTGGAGCGGCAGTCAAATAGCTGATCTCGGCGTGATGACCGCCATCGACGTCTGGATGCGAAACGCCCGAAAAGACGGTGTAGTAATCGCGGTATTGGTCGATCAGCGACAGGTACTCGCTCGCTCGATAGTCGCGCCCTGCGCCCTCAGGCCAGAAGAACCGCGGCATCATTCCCATGTTCGTGCAGATGCACACCATGCGGCGCGGAGGGGCACCGGCGGTGGATCCAGATGCTCGGCCGAGTAACGGAAGTGCGATGGCAACGCCGGAGGCTCGTAGAAAATGACGGCGATTGATGGTGATTGGCATGGGTGTGTTCTCGGAGGATTAGATTGCAAAAGTCAAAATGAGAAATGAAAAATGCGAAATGACGAAGTGTCACGAACCGTCACTTTACATTTTTCAATTGCCTTCCTTTTTGGTTTGCTTTGGCGGTAACGATGGACTTGCCGACAATGTTGCAAAGTTGGTTAGCTTCATCGAGCAATTGCATCATGCGCTGCTCGGGAAGTAGCTCCACCTTTAAAATCAGCTTGATCCACGTTCGCGATTCGCGGAGTTCTTTCAGCGCGATACCCAGCTTGTGGATAAAGTCGCGTGTGCTTTCCGCAGCGCAAGCCTCTGCATAATTTGGTGCGGGAGAGGTTCCGCTACGAACCAATTGGCCGGCGATGTGCCGCCCCAAGCGGGACTCGGGCAGAGCATCGACGACCTTGCCAACGCGCGCCGCGAAATCTAGCAGCCGTTCTTCTAAATCTTCGCCGCGTCGATCCACATCAGCCTCCGAACGCATCCTCTCGTGTCACTTTGCACTTTTCATTTCTCATTTTAACCTTTTCAATTCCTACTTCGAGCGGAACGGTTCACTCTGCACGACTTCGTGTATCAACGTCCGAAGGCCAAAGTCCGCTTCGCGACTCCGCTGCAGGATTTCTTCGACGACCAATCGGTCGGCAAACTGGATTCCCGCACCAGTCGCATACACGAGCAGCCGTTGAGCAACATTGCGTGCCAGCTGCTCTTTTTGAGCGAGCATTATCTGGCGAAAGCCGTGTATGTCATCGAACGCCTGCCCGTTCGGCGCTTTGCCACTGGCATCGACCGGCGGGCCCAGCTTGTAGCGCACGGGGCGATTATCCTTAAATGACTTGTTAGCCGGATCACCGTTTTCGAGTGCACGGTAGCGCTCCCGCCAGCCGCCGATCACATCGAAGTTTTCCAGAGCGAACCCTGGAGGATCGATCTGACGGTGACAAGACGCGCACGCAGCGATATGGCGATGCTTTTCAAGCTGCTCGCGAATCGTCGTCGTACCGCGCACATCGGGTTCGATCGCCGGCACATTCGGCGGCGGCAGCCGTGAGGGCTGGCCGCAAATCCGATCAAGCACCCACGCGCCGCGAGTTACCGGCGATGTCGTCGTGCCGTTGGCGGTCACCTTCAGCACGCTGGCCTGAGTGAGTAGCCCGCCCCGGGGGCTGTCTTCCGGCAGTGCTATTTGGCGAATCGTGACGCGTTCGATCCGCGGGCAGCACTTTACCTTTCTCCCAGAGAAAACCGAACGTCTTCATCCGCACGCGATAATATCCGTCAATTGCCGGATTGAACTTGGACCACCACCACGGTGCTTGAGCGGTATTCGGTTGCCGCAAGAGGCCCACCGCATCGCCGACCGCCACGGCCTCCTCGCCCTTTCGCAACACCTGCGAAAAACGCCCATTTGACCTTGCCTGCAATCGAGTCGTCTGCGTTTGCGGTCGTGGGACAAGCAGCATCGCTTTGTCGATTGCCACGCTGGCTGCTTCCAAATACCGCGACATCTGTACATACGACAAGTTAAGCGCCGCCCCGACATTATCAAAACCCTCTGCCGAAGCATCCGGGGGCAGCATTTCGCTAACTTCCAAACTGGGCAGTGCGAGCAGATCGCGTAGCGTATTCTCGTATTCGATACGGTTTAATCGCCGGTACTGTACGCGGCCCACGCGGGATTGCGTCGCCAAGTTCTGCGTGACCAAGGCGTCGCTTAAGTCCGCAACAAACGATTCCCGCTCCGCGCGGTCCTGCTGATCCGCGTCGGCCGGCGGCATCTCGCCCTGCTGCACGCGGTCGTGTACAGCAACCCAGCGCTTAAACACATCCGCACTCTGCAACTCGAACCGTAGTTCATCGAGTCGAAAATCTGCTTCGGCGTCGCTCCCGCTATGACAATCAAGGCAGTACTTCTCGGTGAACTTGACGCTCGCGGCCATCGAGTCGCCGGCGCAGCTTTCCACTCCTGGCACCAACAAGAGGATCAGCAAGTAGCTTTCGATTCGAGTAAACAGCGTCACGCCGATTGTTCCTCGTCAATTCACCAGATAGAATGGGTTGTTCACGATGCTGTATTGTATCATGCAGCGAATTCTTCGATTTTCATTTTATCAGAATCGAGCAAGCTGTCCTACGGTGTGAAATTAGCCAGCAGGGTTGCTCGGCCAGCCATGAAGCCCCGTCAAGAGGACAGCAGGCGAGCTCCATCTGCGTCGAGAATCTTGATGGCTTGTACGAACAGCGGAAGCCAACTCTTGAACAACTGCCAGAGGGAAGGGTCCGCGCGCCCTTCAACCAGCCGTACAGGCAACGCGAATTCCATGTCATCGACGAAGACTCATTGTTGATGTTTCTTGGCGAGTCGGCGAAGTAACCGAAAGGCGCGGCGTCCAACACGATCACGTAGAACGGGATGACGCTCGGCGAAGTAAGGTGCCGACGATCCTGACTACCAGCTCATCACAAGTTACAACGCGCCGAATCAGTAGCGAGGCGAAACAAGGAGAATCGTCATGAAAAAGGTGAAACGAATCGTACGCGACGTTCCTCAGCACTGGGTCGGTGACGGCTTCCCTGTACGCAGCTTGCTTTCGTACGGCGACGGCAACGAGTTCGATCCGTTCCTGCTGCTGGACTATGCCGGTCCGCACAAGTTCGAGGCGGGTGAGGCAAAGCGCGGAGTCGGCGAACATCCGCACAAGGGGTTTGAAACCGTGACGATTCTCTATCAGGGAGAACTCGAACACCGCGATTCCAGCGGCGGACACGGAACCCTCGGGGCAGGTGACGTGCAATGGATGACGGCCGCAGCGGGAATTGTCCACGAAGAATTCCACAGCCGTCGCTTCGCCAGCGAAGGCGGAATGCTGGAAATGGTCCAGCTTTGGGTGAACCTTCCCGCCAGGGACAAGGCTTCGCCAGCGAAGTATCAGGACCTGCGTGACAATCAGTTTCCGCGAGTGACGTTGCCGAATGAAGCCGGAACTGTTCGCGTGATCGCGGGTGAGTTTATGGGTGAAACCGGACCGGCAGGTACGTTTACTCCGATCAACGCCTGGGACTTTCAGTTCACAGAGCAATGCACGTCAGAGATTCACGTTCCGGAAGGACACACCTGTGTTTTGGTCGTTCAAAAAGGCAGGGTCACAATCAATGGCGCAGCGGCAAAGGCAGTTGAGTTGGTCCAATTAGAACCTGGCGGGAGTCTCGTCACGCTTGAATCCGAGGCGGCATCACGAATCCTTGCCCTGACCGGCGAACCGATTGGCGAGCCGGTCGCCGGTCGAGGTCCCTTCGTGATGAACACTGCCGATGAAATCAGCCAGGCGATCCGGGAATATCAGTCTGGAAGGATGGGACACCTGAATTGAGCAACGGTAGCTTGCCGACCACACCGCAGACTACGCTAACAATTCCGGCAGCGGGCCGTCGCCGCGGGCCTTGCCTTTGAGCATGGCGTCGCGGACACCGAAGTAGTCGCGATGTTCGCCCGCAGCCGCCAGCAACGTCGTGTACAAGTTGCCAATTTCGCGGTGGCCATCATTGCCGTAGTACGGATATTCCACGTAGCGTCCGCCTTGGATACCGCTGTGCTTGCCGGCCAGCACAACGAAGGGCCATTCCCAGCAACGGCTATGATGGCCTTCGGCGGCATCGGAAAGATAAACGATGACGGTGTTGTCGAGCATCGTGCCGTCACCCTCGGGAACGGCTTCCAGCTTCTTCATCAGGCGAGCGATTAACTCAAAATGGAATCCGCGGATCTTGATTGCCATCTCATCCCACGACATGCCGTTGTAGCTGCCGCCGTGGCCAATGCCATGCTTGCCGAAGTCGATTCCCAACCCCGTGAACTTGACGCTGAAAAAGGGGTTGCCCACGCCCGAGGCAAGTGTGACGGAGTTGGTCAACCCGCCAATCAACGCCGCTGCGGCAATGTCGAAATGGGCGTCGAGGCGGTCGGTTTCCACTTCGGATTGAAACTTGTCGTTGACCACCGGCGCCTGTTCGCGCAGGGTATTCTCGATTTCATTTAAGCGGCTTTGGCGATGACGCATTTCTTCGTAGCCTGCCAAATGAGCTTCGAGTTTGTCGCGTTCAGCGGTGGGAACTTCGCGGTGAAGTTTCTTCACATCGTCGAGCAGGAAGTCGAGCAGGTTTGTCTTGGCGTTGAACTCGGCCTTCGAGCTTCCGCCCGCGACGCTCCCGAACAAATTGCCGTACGCCGACATCGGCTGGCAGATCGTCGGCAGCGGTTTGCTCTTATCCCAGGCGGAGCAATTGTAGATCACATTGTGTTCCGGGCGATCGCTGATCCCCAACCCGACGTGCGTGAAGATCCCGCCCAGCCGCTTGCCAAGCGCCACGTCGATCGTTTCGCCCTGCGGTGTACCGCTACTGCCGACGTCACTACCGCAGTTGTGAACGCCCAGTGCCCCGAAGTCGTTCGAGTGCCCGCCGCCCGCGACGCGGCCAGAAAGGCCGTTAACCACCGTCAACCGGTCCTTGTAGTGCTCGATCGGCTTCAACGCCGACGGCAGCTCTCGCTCGGCCAACGACTCGTCAACCAGGCTTGTCGACTTCTGGTCGCGATTGATTCCGACGGGCGTAATTTGATTCCATGGCAGTCCGTTTCCCTCCACCACAAAAACAAATCTTGGCGGCCGCTTTGCCGAGCCAGCAGCATGGGCTCTGATTTGCTCCAAGATGGGCGAGAGCAGAGCGCCACCGGCGCTGAGGGAAAGACCTTTGAGGGCGGTGCGACGGGTGATGGTCATGGGAGCTCCTTAAATTCGAAATCCGAATGTCGAAATCCGAAACAAATTCAAAATGAGAAATTCAAATGTTCTAAACGGTTACGCCGACTTCTGAAGGATCGCGCCGAAGATTCACTTGAGCTCTATAACCTACTTTCTATACAAAAACGAATCACTCGTCAGCAGTGACGTGATCAATGCCTTCATACTTCCCCCACTTTCCACATAGTCACGATCGGCGCGTCGCAGCGTGGCGGCGTCGGCGAGCGTTTCATTGCGGCCCATCCAATAGCGGAAGGCATGTCGCACGAAAACCTGACGAACTCGCTCGGAGTCCGCCAGCCGATGGACCAGTTCAAGGGCGTTGTCAACCTGCCCGTCGAGCGACGTGTCGCCGCTTTGGTCGATCGATCCTTCGCTCAATACGGGCTCCTTTAGCTCTCTGGTGCGCCAGCGGCCGAAGTGATCGTACATTTCGAACGACAGGCCAAGCGGATTCATCTTGCTGTGGCATTGCCAGCAGTAGGTTTCGCGAGTCACCTTCATCCGCTCGCGGAGCGTCAGCGCGGGATCGGTCGGCAGCTGCGCATCGACGGTGATCGGCAAGTCGGGAATCGTCCCACCCAGCAGTTTTGTGCGAATCCACAATCCTCGGCGGATCGCGTGGTTGTCGAAATTGCCGCTCTTGGCCACCAGCCAGGCGGGTTGAGTAAGGATGCCGGCTCGCTGGCTTCCGGGCAGTGTGATCGGCTGCTTCTCTGTCCACTTCCAGTCCAGTGGCAGGTTGTAGGACAAATACGAACGGCCATCTCCCATGCGGCCGCCATGCCCCTTGACGGGCTTGCCGTTACGCAACTCGTATTCGATAAAGCTTTTCTGCGTTGTCAGCAATTCCCGCAGCACATCCTTATCTTGCTCGTAAATATGCAGGACCAGATGATCGGTGTCGCGCACCAGGACACTGGCGGCGTGCGAGCGGAAAAGTTCGGGATCCTTAAACACGTCCTCGGCCTGACCGTACTCGAAATACTCGCGAAAGAAACCGAGGATGCGAGGCTTTTCGATCTTGGAGTTGTTGAGGATGCGCTCAACCTGCCTTTTCACCTGCTCGCGTGTGGCCAGTCCGCCTGTGTCCGCCGCCTTCAGCAGTTCCTGGTCCGGACGCACATCCGTAAGAGCATACGCGATTGCATAGGCCAATTCGCGTGGAGCGAGCGGAACTCGGCCATACTCGTCCGGTTCCCCCGCGCCGCGTTCCGAACGGTACAATGCATCGGGACTCAACAGCACGGCCATAACTAAATTCCGAACGCCGAGCAACTGTCCGTCGCTCTTCATGGACTGCCGTGTAAAATCAATGAGTTTCTGCCGTTCGTCGCCGGTCGGATCGCGCAGCAGTACGTGGTGAAACAGCCAGTCGACGGCGGCGTCGAATTCTTCGGTCGAAGGCTCTGGATTGCCTGGCTTGATGAGCACGAATATTTGTTCTGGTGTCCGACTACCCCGCTGCGCTTTGCCGTCTTCGATAAGCAACTCCGCCAATTGACCGGCGACTTTCCTGGCGTTGGTGAGCAACTGGTTCAGATCGGGCCCGGCAAGTTGATACTGATTGGCATAGTCCCGGAAACCGTGACCGGCGCTTTTGAGCGTAAACGGGTCGGTATAATCCCCTTTGGCGACATTGTGAATGGTGTCGTGGTATACGGCCGGACGGATTCGCCAAAGCCGCGGCGGAGAATACGACGGCGGGACGCTGCTATCACCGAAGAGCAGTTCGTGCTTCACGTAATTGCCAAAACCGGGCCGGTCAAGCTTACTCTCCATCGCCACACCCGCATGGGCTGCGTTCGTGCGAATCCAAGAAAGTACGCGAGATCGGTCGGTATCGGTCGGCTGTTCCGCGTCTTCCGGCGGCATCTGCGCAAGTTCGAGTTGTTCAAACACCTTCTGCCACGTTTTCTGCTGGTCTTGCCTGGACAAGTCGCCGGCAAGTCCGTCGAGGGCAAGATTCGCTTCCGGATCGTTCGGTCCGTGACAATCGAGGCAGTACTTGTTCAGGAATGGGCGGACGGTCGTGCCGAAGTCCTCGGCAAGCGCCGAAGTGGGCGAGAAGCAGAGCAAAAGAAATCCGAACATGGAAAATCCGAATGTCGAATATCGAAATCCGAAATAAATTCGAATGTCAAATCTTGAAATTCGAAACGGCCGCCGCCGCGCTGTGCGCGACACGTCGGTCAATGATGTTGCTTCGTCTGTTTTGAACATTTGCATTTCGTATTTTGAATTTGTTTCGTATTTCGATATTCGGATTTCGAGTTTTCCTACTTCTTCGCCAACACCATCCGCATACCCAAATGGATCGCTCCACCGTCATTGTGACTCACCTGTCGGTGATGCCGAAACCCGGCCTGGCAATATTCCGGCTGGCTGCACCACGCGCCGCCACGGAGTACGATCTGCTTGCCTTCGCGTACTTTCGGATCCACACCGCCAGGCAGGACCGACGCGTATCGATCGCCGACAAACTCAGTGACGTTGCCGTGCATATCGTGAATACCCCACGCGTTGGGCAGGTACGAGCCGACCGCGGCCGGTCGCATGCCGACACCGTCGGAGTTACTGACATCGCTGTACCAAAAGGTATCGTCATCTTCGTACAGACTCAGCTCCGCGTAGTTCGCATAGCGGGCGAGTTCATCGGTTGCATCGCCGAACGCGTAACGCGACGTACTTCCCGCGCGGCAGGCGTACTCCCACTCGGCCTCCGTCGGCAAACGGTATTCCCAGCCATTGGGAATACGGCCTTCCTTCTTTTCATTGCTCCGCTCGACGATCATCTTGCCCATGTCCAGTGCGCCGGGGCCATTGATATTGGTCAGCGGAATATTCGAATGTTCGACAATCGGCGTGCCCTTGGGCCCTTTGCCCAACCGCCGGTACGTCCCGCAGGCCATCTCGTATTTGCCAATCCAAAACCCCTCGCTAATCGTCACGTCCACGGGCCCTGCATCTTGCGCCTGGTCGAACCGCGGGTCGCCAATGCCCATGCGAAAACTACCCGGCGGGACCCAACAAAAGACCATGCCCAAGCCATTGATCCATTCGTCGCCGGGTTGGGGATTTTGAGGTGGAAGCTTTGAAGTGTGGATGTTTCGTTTCTGCGAGGCTACGACCGCGACCGTCGCATCGATCGGTAGCGAGAAGTCGTACCAGACCTGCTGGCTGCCGTCTGACTGCTGCGAAACGTCCTTGCTAACCTGCTCCATGACCTGTCCGATCGAGCGGCCCTTTGCTGTCAGCTGACGAGCAAGGCTTTCTGCAAGCAGCGACCGCGAGCCGCTTTCGAGCACTTTTTCGGGCGGCGTGGAATAACACAACACGGTGCTGGGAAACGTGCTCGCCGCAACCTTTCCCAAACCACGCTGGTCCACGGGTACGTGTTCGTTCCCGATCGCACAATCCAGCAGCAGCAAATGCAACCTCGCGGTGCTGTCGCGCGAAAAGATTCCCGCGATTTCGGACAGTCGTAAAGCGTCTCCGGCGGGCTTGTCGACCGGTTGAATGCCGGTATCCCACACGAGCGTCTCAACTTTCTCCTCCGTCCCGTCCGGTTGGACAACTTTTTTGCTCACCTTCTGCTGAAAACGATTGCCGAATCCCGCGAAGTAGAAGAGTGAAACGCCCCCATCCGGACAAGTCCGCGTGAACGCTTCCAACTCTTGGCGCAGGCTTTTATCGGCGTTTTCCTTCATTGTCACCTGGAAGCCCGCGGCAGCGAGCGACTTCGCCAGCGTCTGCAGGTCTTCCTGGACACCAGGCAACTTCTGCTCGCCGTAAATAGAATTCCCGACCAGCAGCGCCACGCGGTCCTGCGCGCGTAGGGGACTGGCCGCGACACCGGCGCCTAGCAATATCACTACAAGAAATCTGCAAATGAGGCGGGCTGATTGCATGCTGTCTTTCTGGGCTTGTCCTCTTTTCATCACAAAAGCAATTCGCATTATACCACCCAACCCCTTATGTCCGCAGTAGTATCGAGTTGATAGCGTGTCAGGCGAACTGGGGGTCGCCGGCATCTACTCATTTGCGATCCTGCGAACTTTGGCCGCAAAAAATCAAGATTTTTCGCCCAGTCTCGTGCAGGGGATGGCAATCTTTCATGTGTCTGTGAACCAGGAGTGTACGCGTGTTGCCGTCAGTCTTACCCAACCATGATGTTACTCGAAATGCCGACCTCGGGCACATCACTCTGACGCGGCCATGAGGCCCAGCGGACCACCATGCCAGGTCTGATCTTTCATGCTTACCAAACAGCGGGAAAATCCCCTTCAAGGGGTTTTGGGGCCACGCTTTACTCGGCGCTTCCATTCGTAGTTTTTTGGATCAAACTTGTACGCCGCTTTACTGGGAGCCGGCTTCGCCTCGTTCCGGGGAAGCCAATTCGCCAGTCGTGCGATGGTCTCAGCATGATCGGGATTTCTCGCGAGATTCTTCCATTCATGGGGATCGGTTTGATGATCGTACAGTTCGTCGCTGCCATCGTCATAGCGAATGTAGCGGTATCGTTCTGTTCGCAGCGAGTGATTGCCGGGACCGTGCGTAGTCAACGCGGGGCGCTCGCGCGGTTTTGAACCGTCGATTAGCCAGGGTTTCAGGCTCTCGCCGTCCAGGTCGTCCTTCGGCGGCAAGCGGCAAAGGTCGACCAGCGTGGGGTACAGATCAATCAAACCTGCGGGCGCGTTCGTGCGCGTCTGCTTCTGAGTCACAGCCGGGGCCACGACAACAAGGGGCACGCGGGTCGCTTCTTCCCACAAAGTAAACTTGTGCCAATGGTGCTTTTCGCCCAGATGCCAGCCATGATCGGACCACAGCACGATGATTGTGTTGTCACTGTACCGGCTTTCATCCAGCGCGGCCACGATCTTGCCGACCATCGCGTCGGCGAAACTGATGGAGGCCAGGTAGGCCTGCACGGCGGCTGCCCACTGTCGTTGCTCTTTCAAATACTCCCACTCGTCTCCCCGATACGCCGCGATCTTGCGGCCCGCTGCGGGAACGTCGTCGAGGTCGTGGGCCGGCACCTCGGGCAACTCGACTTGTTCCAAGGGATAAAGATCGAAATATTTCTTGGGAGCGTACCAGGGAAGATGCGGGCGGAAGATTCCGACGGCCAGAAAGAAGGGCTCGTCATGCCGCCGTCCGAGAAATTCAGTGGCCCACGCCACGGCCTGTCCGTCCCCCATCTGCTGATCGTTTTTTTGGAGCGGTCCCCAATCGAACTCTTTGGGATTCGCCGGCGGGCGTCGGCCGACTCGGACATTCTCCAGATTGCACAGCGGAAAGCCTTTCGGCCAGTGAGTCCCTCGGACGGGAAACGCATCACCGGGGCCGGGGCGATGCCACGGATCGTCAAACACTTGATCGAAATACTCGTCCCATTGCCCCGGCGGATTGAATCCGGGTGTGTGATGATAAACCTTCCCCGCGCCGGCGACGTGATATCCGTGCCGCGAGAAGTACTCCGGCATGGTGACCGCGTCGGGCAGCGCGGGCCGCCACCAGCGGCCATTGTCATAAACGCCGGTTGTTGTCGGTCGTAAACCGGTCAGTACCGCGGTACGCGACGGATTGCAGACCGGCGCCGCGCAGTGGGCGTTTGCGAACAACATCCCTTGTCCGGCCAGTCGATCCATATGCGGCGTGTGGACCTGGCCAGCGTAACCTCCCAGGCAACCAACCCAGTCATTCATGTCGTCGACGGCAAGGAACAGCACGTTCGGGCGTTCTTGTTCGGCGCTCGCCTGAGGAAACCCGGCAATGACGGAAACAGCGACGGCATGGCAGCATACAATCGTCCAATATCTCACGGATGACTCCTTGCTTTCGTTGAGTTCTTTCGCAGGTCCCGCACCGACTTGGCTTCTTCGGCGGGCAGCCACTTGTGGACCTCTTTCATCACGCCGCGCCAACGTCTTGCTCAAGTTCGTGACAATCCCATTCATTCGATGGCGTTCGGTTTCCGGAAGTCACTCATCGGCTTCAGCCATGCTGTCAGCCTCTCGGCTGGCCAGTTCCTCTGCACGAGCCGCCTTGCGGGCGGCAATGACGGATGCTCCGACGCCCACCGCTAGCAAGCCACCGATGATGGCCAGCGACACCAGATTCGGAATCGGGTAGTGGTGAGACAACAACATCTTTACCGCGACGTAGGCCAACACAAAGACTAGACTCATCTTCAGGTAGCGGAACTTGTCCATGAAGCCCGCCAGCACGAAGTATAGCGAACGCAAGCCGAGGATGGCAAAAATGTTGGACGTGAACACGAGGTACGGGTCGCGCGTCACGGCGAAGACAGCCGGGATCGAGTCCACGGCAAACATGACGTCGGTGGTTTCGATCAGCACCAAGGCGAGCAGCATGGGCGTGGCCGCCCGCCGGCCGTTTTCCACGACGAAGAAACGCCCGTCGTGCAGTTTTCCGGTCACGGGAAAGACCCGCCGGATCAGCCACACCGCCAGGTTGTTGTCCGGGTCGAGTTTCTCGTCGCCGGAAATCATCAGCTTGACAGCCGAAGCCAACAACAACGCTGCGAACACGTAGACAATCCAATCGAAGCGAGTGATCAGGGCCGCGCCGATGACGATCATCAGGCCGCGCAATACGACCGCTCCCAGGATGCCCCAAAACAGCAGCTTGTGTTGATGCGCCAGCGGGATCTGAAAGTAGGCAAAGATCAACGCGATCACGAAGATATTGTCGACCGACAGCGACTTTTCCAGCACATAGCCGGTAAAGAACTGGGTCGCCGCCTGACGACCGTCGGCCTGGCCGGCAGTGACGCTGACCCAGGTCCAATTGTTGTTGTAGAGATAGAACACAAAGACGTTGAATGCCAGGGCAAGCAGCACCCAGAACACGGTCCACGCCAGTGCTTCACGAACCCGCATGGCCCGCGCTTGCCGGTGAAAAACGCCCAAGTCGAGTACCAGCATGACCAGCACGAATGCCAGAAACCCGACCCAAACGGAATAGCCCATACTATCTTCCCCCTCACTGTTTTCGCACCTTCTTGGACATCCTCGCGGTGGGCTGACGCCACGACCCCGGCGTGCAGCGGTGTCAAATGCGGAGGAGGATTCCCAAGGCGATCCGCGCTGGGCTACCGCCGGCCGGAATTGTACGTCAACCCGCGAAAGTCGAGGCGGTCACTTGGCGAGCAGCCCGTGCCCGACAAGCACGCGGTCCGCCTGTCGAGCGCAGTAGTGATTATCGCCAGCCACGTAATTGCGGACAAGGAGGACGGATCGGAACGCAACACGCCTGGTGTCCTGCTTCCCGTTGACGAGGCTTCCTGACGGCAGGGACCTTTACTTCGCCGCCTCCTTCAACTCCTTGAAGCGCGAGCGCATTTCGGCGATCCGTTGGGCGTGCGCCGGGTCGTGGGCGAGATCGTCTTCCTCGCGCGGGTCGTTCTTCAGGTCGAACAGTTGTTCCACGTCGTCCTCCGGCCAATACATGTACTTCCAGTCCTTGCGGACCAGGGCTTCGGACGCCGGAATGAAATCTTTGTTGCGCAACGTCGCGTGCTCGTAAAAGAACTCCGTCCGCCAGGGCGCGGGCGTTTCGTCCACGACCGGCAAGTAAAGATCGCCGATGTCCCGGCCCTGCATCCGTTCGGGCGGCGCGATTCCGGCCGCGGCCAGGATGGTGGGGGCCAGGTCCACGCTGAGTGTGAAGGCATCGCTGGTCGTGCCCTGTTTATCGCTCGGCATCCGCGGGTCGACGATGATCAACGGCACGCGGATCGACTCCTGGTGCGGGTACCATTTGTCGGCCAGACCGTGCTCGCCATGGTAGTAGCCGTTGTCGGTCGTGAAGATGACCAGCGTGTTGTCCAGCACGCCCTGGCTCTTGAGCTCGTTCAGCACGACACCGCACGTGGCGTCGACTTCGGTCGCCAGGCGAAAGTAGTTCTTCATCATCAGCTGGTACTTCGCCGGATCGTCGAAATGCCAGTGGCAGCGGGTGCGGGCTTCGTTCTTCTCATCGAAAAAGTCGGGCAACCGCTCCCACGATTCCTGCGTCGCATTCGGCGGGACAGGAATCTTCATGTCCTCGTACAGCGACAAGGATTCGGGTTGGGGCAGGTACTGGTCCTTGTGACCATCTTCGGCATGCGTGGCAAAGAACGAGACGGTCAAGTAGAACGGCTGATCCTGAGGCCGATTCTGGAGGAACTTCAGCGCGTCCTTCTCATTGCGTTTCGTGACATGGATGCGGCCGTATTCGTCGGTTTTGTACCAGTGCCGTCCATGATAGGCGACGGCGAAGTCGAACTTATCGGCGGGGAGACGGCCGTTGTGCCACTTGCCGACGTGACCGACGTAATAGCCGTTCTTCTTCAGCAGCCCCAGGTAGGTTTGATCCCAAGGCGTCGACCACATCCCGAACCCGCGGTTGCCGTGCCGCGACATCCACTGACCGGTATAGAGATTGGCGCGGCTGACCCCGCAGATGGACGTCGTCACGCAGTTCTCCGTGAATCGCATTCCTTGAGAGGCAAGTGTGTCAAGGTTGGGAGTCTTCACAACCGGGTTGCCTGCAATGCCCAGGGTATCGTGACGCCAATCATCGGCGTAGAGCACCACCACGTTCATCTTCTGGTCCGCGACGGCGGGAACGACGGCCAAGGCCAAGAGGATATAAAATGACACAACAAGTATCCTGATCATGAGTACTTCTTTCCTTCTCACGCCAGAGCTGCACGACCTTCACCGAATGCTCACAGCACCGACACACCAATGCCACAGGAAGGCGGGCAAGTGCAGCAGCCGTTCGTGACTGCTTTACCTGGGTTTCTTTACATAGGTTTCGAACCCGTGTCGTCCCTATTCTCCCTCTCAAGTATACCTATCCCCGCCACGGTTCGCGACAATTCCAAGCATCTTCCGCTCTCATGATGGAACGTCCGCAACCGATCCATCGTGAAAACTTTGATGCAGAGACACCTGATACGGCAGCGGCCCCGCATGCACGACGGCTTTTGCGGGCGTTCTATTGACACCAATATCAACTCATATATTATAGTGGGGTTGAAGAGTTCGTGGCGGCCGGCTGGAATGAATGGTCTTCCAACCGCTCTTGCCCTCCCTCCGAATTCTTCTGTCAGGAGATGTGGGCAGCGTCGAGCGCAGTTGCATCTGGCGGAAGAGTTTCTTTGTAATCTGACCGCGGCTTGCTGAAAATCCAGCAACCTCCCCCCTAACCGCGATACCCGCGTTGAAGTTCTGCGCGCGACATGTCTGCTGGCATCACTGCAAAGGAATCAGCACATGACGCACCAGATTCGCACCAGAAGATCGAACCGTACTCGCACGACTTTGCGCCGGCGTCAGTCCAAGCTGGAGCGGCTGGAATCGCGAATACTGCTGACCTTCGGCCCTGTCGGTATCGTGGGGGACAGTCTGAGCGACGAGTACGCGGGCGAAGACTACAGCTACGCGCGCAATTGGGCGGAACTTCTGGTAGCTGAACAGAACTTCAGCTTCGGTCCGGCGGGCAGCTGGGGTGAACCGCGCCGCACCGGCTACGAATACAACTGGGCTCGTTGGGGTACCGGTACGCAAGGCATGCTCGCTGACGGTCAGCACACGGGACTCGCCGCCCAGGTGACCGCGGGCGATGTGAGCCATGCGGTGGTGGCGATCGGGCAGAACGACTTTCGCCCGGACCTGGCGGCCTACCAGGGAATCTATTTTGAATCGTGGACCGGGCAGCAGATCGCGCAGTATGCGACACAAGTCGTTACCAATATCGGCACGGCGCTGGCCACCCTGCATCCAACGGGTGTCGCAATCGTGCTCTCCAACATCGCCGACTACGGTGTTGCTCCGGTGACGCAGGAGTTCTTCACGGACCCAGACAGCCGAGATCTGGTGACGGATGTCATCACGGGCATTAACCACCGTTTAGTGCAGTTGGCAGAGGGTTACGGCATCACGCTGGTCGATGCCTTCGGATCGTCCGTCGCGCAGCTCGGCACCAACCAGGCGGTGATCGCATCGCAGACCATCGGCGGACAGGTTTTTCAGAACGACTACGACGAAAACGACGACACGGGTACCAAACCCCATCTGGCATTCGTTCATGACGGAATCCATCCCAATACGGTGCCGTCGGGCATCTTGGCAAACCTGTTTCTGACGGCGTGCGAAGTCGGCTATGGCGAAACCGTCTCGCGATTCAGCGAACAGGAGTTGGTGGAGCTCGTTGGTTTGACGTACGGCGGTTCGGACACGTTCAACTTCGACTACTTCTCGTATGTGACGGACTTTGTTGGCCTGGAGCAGGGTTTTGACTATGGAGACGCGCCGGACAGTTACGGTACGCTGGGAACAAGCGGCGGAGCGCGGCACTTCGCGGGTTCGGCTTTGCGGTTGGGCCAGGATGTGGATACGACAATCGAAGCCGTCGGGCCGTTCGACGGCACGGGCGACGATTTCGATGGACTACCGGACGACGATGGGGTGACGTTCCTCACATCCCTTCCGGTGGGACTCGCCGGCACCGTCGACATCGAAATCAGTGGAAGCAACGACGACGCGCGGCTGTACGGCTGGATCGACTTCAACGCGGACGGCGACTTCCATGACGTGGGCGAACAGATCATCAGCGGCGAAGACTACTTCGACCTGAGCGACGGCGTGCACAGCATTCCAATCAGCGTGCCCAGCAACGCCATCGCGGGCCCAACCTACGCGCGGTTCCGCCTCACGACCGAGCGTTTCACGGGCCCGCGCGGCTTCGCCTCGGACGGCGAAGTGGAGGACTATGCGGTGACGATCGTCACACCGCCTCCCATCGTCTACGTAGACGATGATTGTCCAGGCGCGCCTGGCGATGACCCGGACGGCACCGGCCCCGCCACCGCACTTGGCTACGACGCCTTCACGACGATTCAAAGTGGTGTGAACGGGGTCCATCCAAGTGGTACGGTCGTCGTGTTGCCGGGCACGTATACGGAAGCGGTGATGATCGATCAGAAATCGCTCTCGATCGTGGGGCAAACTGGGGCGCCGAGCGATGTATCGTTGATAGCACCCCTCAACGAATTCGGATTTACCGTCTTGGGCGACGCGCTGAACACCACAGCCGTCAACCTGTCGCACTTGTCCGTCTCGCAAGGAAATGGCGGCATCTTTGCCATCGGTGACTTCTTGGATGTCGGTATCACGAACTTACAAGTGTCCGGCAGCGACGGCGAGGGCATCGTCGTCGTGAATTCGAATGGGAACGGAAACACAGGCACATTCGTTCTTACCGACTCCCACATCGTGAATAACGGCTTTGACGGCGTATCCGTCAGCGGCCTGACGCAGGTGTCCATCCAGAACACGGTGATTACGGGGAGCAGCGGACGTGCGGCGGACGTGACGGCCGACATCATCAGCATCATCGGCGGGGAATTCGGCGGCAACGCGTTGCACCCAAGGTTCGAAGGGGTCCATGTAACTGTCGCTGATACGAACGTGTTGGGCAACAATGATCCCGTGGAAGTAGTCGCGCATACGTTTACGCTACGTCGTCTTGACGGCGCGAACTACGACGTTACGTGGAACAACGCGAACGGCGCCGGTGCAGATGTCCTGACTTTAAACCGCAACGGCTTCGGCCACGACTCGTGGAATCTGAGTGGCATCGGAAACCTGCAACTGGAAACGGGCGACGGAGATGATTCCGTCCTGATCGCCCCGCATCCAACCATCGCCGTTTCACTGGACGGCGGTTCGCACGTGGCGGGCGACACGTTGACGTACCTGGACGTCACCAGCGGTGATTTCACGAACAACGGCACGACGTTCCGTACGAATGGTTTCGCGGACATCCACTTCGCCAATTACGAAAACATCGGAGTGCAGGGCAACAACCAGCCGCAGACGGTAGCGGTGGCGGTCGTCGGCAACGGCATCGGTTCGGTGTCCGGTCCCGGCATTAGTTGCCCCGGCGATTGTGACGAAGCGGTTCCGTTCGGCACACCGATTTCCCTGTCCGCGGCAACGGGCCCGGATTCGATCTTCGTCGGCTGGGGTGGCGATTGTTCGGGAACAGGAAGTTGCGACGTGGTCGCCGATCATCCCGTGTTGGTGTTCGCGACGTTTCAGCGAATCGAACATCCGCTGATCGTCACGCCAACCGGTAGCGGCTACGGTCGAGTCACCGGTGACGGCATCGACTGTGGCGCTGACTGCGAGGAGTTATTTGGTGATCCTGTTGGCGTCGAGCTCGTTGCCACGCCGGCAGCCGGCACGACGTTCCTGGGCTGGACGGGCGATTGCAGCGGCAGCGGCAGTTGCGTCGTGACGATGGATCAGCCGCGCCACGTGGGGGCGCGCTTTGCGGCGGCCGTCACCAACGGCCTCTATCAACCGTTCACGGCTCCGGCAGCGGCCACGGGAATGGCGATTGGAGATTTCAATGGTGACGGGATCCCCGACGTGGTCACCGGATCGCCGAGTGCAAACTATACGGCGTTCGGCAACGGCACCGGCGGATTGGGTGGTTTCACAACCTACTCGACGGGACTCGGCGGCGGCGGCGCGTTTTCCGTGGCAGCGGGAGACCTGACCGGTGACGGGCGACCGGAAATCGTGTCGACCAGTTCGGTCAGCGGTGGCTACCGCATCCTGGTCAACAATGGTAGTGGTGTCTTTAGCAGTGGGCCGTCATTCGGAACGAGCGGATCGCCGTATGGCGTCACCATCGGTTCGATCAATAACGACGCGTTCAACGACATTGTCACCGGAACCGGCAGCGGTACACTCTACATCGGCTATGGTAACGGGGCCAGTAATCTGCTGAACGCGGCATCCGTCTCGGTCGGCGGCGTATTGGCAGACGTCGTGATCGGTGATTTCAACAACGACGGGCGGAACGATGTCGCGGCTTCAGATTTTGGAAACAATCGAGCGGTGATCTTGCTCAACCAGGGACAAATGCCCTACCCGACTTTCACGACTTCGTTCGTAACGGGCTTGGGATCGGGCACCACTTCGATCACTTCAGGAGACTTCGACGGTGACGGTGACCTGGACTTGGCAACCATCAGTGCTTCGTCCAATACGCTCTCCATCCTGGCCAACAACGGAAGCGGCACGTTTGTGCTCGCGACCACCACCTCTACCGGCGGTTCCGGCACGGGCAGCTACGGCATCGATCGAGCGGACATGGACCGCGACGGCGATCTGGACCTGGTCGTAGCCGTTTTCAGTGCCAATGCGATCCGCGTTTTCCGTAACGACGGCAGTATGTCGTTCGTAGCTCAACCGCTCGTCACCACCGGTGCCAATCCGGCGGACGTGGCAATGGCCGATTTTAATGGCGAGAGGCAACCAGATATCGTGGTTACGGACGGCAGTAG